>NZ_JBFACU010000035.1:0-97892 GCF_040641015.1 Streptomyces sp. NPDC021356
CCCCAGGTCATCCACTCGACAGGGGGGAACAGTCATGCCGGGCCCGGAGGCCAGCGGCCCTCTTGCAGGACCGCGAAGAAGATAACGGGGGAGCCTACGGCCGGACGGCCGGCGGGTAACCCGTGGGCGGGTCCACCACCGTGCCGTACACGCGCATCTCTGCGGCCGCCGCGAACGGCTGGCCGTTGAGGGCGCTCAGCGCGGTGAAGCGGACATAGGAGGCGCGCACCGTGGGGAAGGAGATCCGCTGCATGGTGGGCGAGTCGACGAGCGAGCCCTTGGCGACGCTCCTCCAGGTGGTGCCGTCGTCGGAGACGGACATCTCGTACCCGGCCACGCGGCCGTTCTGGCCGCCGCCCTGCCGGTCCAGGTAGCCGAAACCGTTCACGTCGGCCGGACCGCCCAGCTTCAGCGTCACCCAGTGCGGGTAGGGCGCGTCGGAGTCGGTGTAGTCGGTGTGCCAGATGGTGCCCGGGTCGCCGTCGAGGACGTTGGCCACCGGGCCCTCCGCCGGCCCGGAGGACAGGTTCTCCGAGTCGGCACTGGCGCGCAGCGAGCCGGGGGAGAGGAGCGGTTCGCTCGCCACCGTGGCCCTGGCCTGCGCCGACACCGTCTTGCTCACCCCCGAGCCCGTGTACACGGCCGTCGCCTTCCACGTCGCCGACGTGCCGGCCGCGCCCGCCGGCGGGGTGAGGATCCAGGTCGTCTCGACGCTCGCGCCCGGTTTCACGGTGTCGAAGGCGTTGCCGTCACGGTCCTTCACCATCGCGGTCCAGCCGGCGGGCAGTCCCTCCAGCCGCACGGTGATGTCCGTGGCGTCGGTCTCCTCGTTGTCGGTGAACGTCGTGACGTACTCACCGGGCACGCCGGGGCTCAGCTCCGTACCGGCGGGCGTGGTCACGCCCGCACAGGCGGCGCCGCCGTCGACCGGGCCCAGATCGGTCACCCGGAAGTCGTCGAGCACCATGTCCGTACCGCCCGCGCCGCCCAGCTTGCGCAGGCCCACCCAGGTGTCACCGCAGCCCGCGACGATCTCCTTGGAGTACGTCGCGGTGTCCAGCGCCGGGGCGAGCGCGTCACGGGTGATGTCCTTGGAGACGACCTTGCCGTCCCCGACCCGGTCGGCACCCGTCACCCAGGCCCACTGGCCGTCGACGTTGCTCTGGTACTCGAACGAGACGGCGTACTTGTGACCGGCGACGAACGGCACCGTCGCCGGCACGGTGCGGTACACCAGCCCGGTGTTCTCCTCGTGCGCCTTCAGGGAGTGGTCCCCGTCGACGACGTCGTCCACCGCCTGCCCCTTCAGGACCCCGGAATCGTAGGGCGAGTGCGTGTTCTTCCAGCTCTTCTGGCTGTACGGCGCGTGCAGCCGGCTCACGCTGGTGCGCGGGTCGGTGACGCCTCCCGCGTCGCCCTTCACGAACGGCCCCCAGCCGGGCCGGTCCCCCTCGAAGTCGTCGTCGGCGATCACGGACCCGCCCGGCGCCGGTGCGGAGGTGTCGGCCATGACCCGTACGTCGTCGACGGTGACCGCCGCCTGTCCGGCTGCCGCCGCGACCGACACGGTGACCTGGCCGCTCGCCGGCGCGGTGAAGGCGATGGAGGCGCGCTGCGCGTAGGTGCCCTGCTTGGCGTCGGCGGCGACCGTGTTGCGCAGCGGTGTGGTGTCGAAGGCGTTGCGGGCCGACACGTTGTGGCCGCTCACGCCGAGGGTGACGGCGCGGCGCTGCCCGGCGGCGACCTCGACGTCGGCGCTCAGCGTGTACCGCTTGCCGGGCGTGAGGCCCTTGACCCGCTGGGAGAGGCCGGACGCGCCGGTGCCGAGCCGTGCCACGTTGTCACCGGTGGCGGTGCGGGCGACCGCCGCGCCCCGGGCGTTCCAGGCGTCCAGGTTCCCGGCGTTGAAGCCGGGGTCGGCCAGGTGGGTGCCCTCGCCGTAGTGGGCGTCGCGGTGCGGCGCCCGGTCGCCGTTCGGCGCGAGTACGTAGGGCTGGTCCTTGTCGGCGGTGAGCGTCACCTTCCCGTCCCGGGCCCGTACCTGTGCGGCCTTCACCCGGCCCTGGTCGGTGAGCTTGTAGAGGGTGAAGGAGCGGGTGGCGGCGAACTGCCCGGTCAGTGTGAAGGTGTGCGTCCCGCCCGAGCCGCTGTAGTAGTACATCTTGTCGGCCCGGCTCGGCGAGGAGGTTCCGTTCCCGCCCTTCGCCTCGCCCCACGGCAGCAGATACGTGTCGCCGTCGAGCACGACGGAGCCGTCCATCGACACCTGGCGCCTGCCGTCGGCCACGGCGACGCGGACGCCGCCGGTGAGGGTGGCGGACTTGCCGTAGTCCCAGTTCATGACCTGGTAGTGCTGGAGGAACTTGGTCGGCAGGTTGTCGGTCCAGATGTTGCGGTAGAAGGCGTTGAAGTCGTCGTGGCCGGTCCAGCCCTCGAACTCCTTGATGCTGCTGCCGCCGAGCAGCGGGTCCACGTTCCACACGTCGCGGTCGGAGTTGGCGATGAACCGGACGATGCGGGAGTTGATGCCCTTGTTGGTGGCGCCGCCGTAGTTCTTGTCGTTCGCCCAGTGCGACCACACGGAGCTGCCCTCGAACTTGTACGCCCACTCGGTGGCGACCTCGAAGCCGAGCCCGCGCAGTTGCGCGGCCAGCCCGTCGGCCAGCCAGCCGCTGGAGTAGTAGGCGTCGATGTAGACGGTCCTGATGCCCGGGGCCTGCTTGCGCAGCTCCTTGAACCGGTCGACGATCGCGCCGCTGCCCAGGTCGGTGCGCTGGTCGATGTGGTACGACTGGTTCAGCCAGTCCCAGCCATTGACCTGGCCCTTGACCAGGGCGTCGGAGAAGTTCCTGGCCTGCGGGTAGGCCTCGGTGGCGTTCACGTGCACGGCGACGTCGGAGTTGTAGCCGGCGCCCGCCGCGGTGAGTTCGTTCAGGTCGGCGAGACCGCCCGCCCGGACGTTGTAGTTGCCCCCGTAGTCGGGATGCGCCGAGTCGTGGCCCTCGTCGGCGTAGCCCTTCTCCAGCACCCACTGCCCGAGGTCGTCCGTGGCCATCGAGATCCGCTTGACGTTGTCGAGCGTCTTCAGGAACGGATTGGTCGCCTGGCTGGCGAAGTTGAAGGGGATGTGCTGCACGACCCGCTCGGGCACGCGGTCCGCGCCGAGCGGGTGGGTCATCCGGGCCCGGTAGGCGATGGCGCCGTCCTGCCAGTCCACCCGCCCGTCGCCGTTGGCGTCCGAGGCGAGCACCACGGTGGTCCGGGGCAGGGCGTAGGTCCGCACCCGCGGGTCGGTGGCACCCCGGGGCGCGTACGTGTAGGAGCCGACGGACAGTTCGGCGCGGCGCGCGCCGTTGCCGGCGTCCACGATCCGGGACTGCAGGCGGGTGTTCCAGTTGTCGTTGTTGTCCTGCGCGGAGTCGTCGGTCGCGTTGGTGATGAGGCTGGCGGCCAGACCGCTGTCGCTCACGAACCCGTAGGGCGTGCCGACGGCGGCCTTGTCCGGGGCCGTCGCCGCGGTGATCGGGACGAACTGGTCCGCGGTGGTCGTCGAGTCCGCCGAGATCCTCGTCCGGGCCAGCGTCGCGTGCGGGTCGGAGGAGTCGACCGAGACGAGCGACTGGTCGGGGAGGGCCAGTTGGTCCACGGTCGAGGCGGCGGCGCCCTCGATGCTCTTCACCGCGAAGACGACCGTCCGCCGGTCGGTCACGGTGATCGTCGAGGTGATGGTCAGGTCCGGCAGGTCGGCGAAGGTGGACGTGTAGACGGCCTGGCTGCCGTGCGCCTTCATCGCCGTGGTGGCGGTGTGCGCCTTGCCGTTGACGGTGAAGGTGTCCAGGGCCCGCGCCTGGCCGCCGAGCGTCCTGCCGTCCATCGTGTACGAGATGACCTGGGGATACTCCTCGGCCACCCGGACGCTCAGGCCCCGGGCGGTCAGTTCGACCGGGGTCGCGGGGTGGTCCGCGGGCGCGGGAGCGGCCGGCGTGGAGGCTTCGGCCGGGCCCGCGTGGGCCGGCAGGGCACCGGCCGACAGCGTGCCCAGGGCGATGAGCACGGCGGTCGCGGCGGCGGCGCCGGGTCTTGTCCGGCCGGTGCGCCGGGAACGCCGGGGAGGGTGCAGGGTCATGGGTTCCACCTGGGAGCTTCCTCGTGACTCTGAACGGGAGAGTGAGGAAGACAGTAGGGGAACGTTATCGCTAACAACAGAGTCTGGGGCCCTTTGTTTCGCCGACGAGGTTCCTTTTACGGCTACAGTCGGTAAGGTCATGGCATCGATAACAGTGCACGGTGGTGGTCCGGCTCGCGCGCCGTCGTGGACGCGTCCCTGCCCCGCCGCGCCCGCCCCACTTCCGCCGGCCCCGCTTCCCGGCGTCCCGAGTCGGCCCGTTCGTCGGTTCTCCCGAGACAGAAGGACAGGCCATGGCTGACCCCTGCGACTCCCGCCCCGCCCGCACCGCCGCCCCGGACGGCATGACCCGGCGCGGCATGCTGCGCACGGCCGGTTCCCTGGGCGCGGTCCTCGCGCTCTCCTCCCTCCCGGAGTTCACCGCCGCGGCGAGCGCCGTGCCCAGGCCGGCCTCGGCGCGACCGGTGCCGGACGAGGAGGCGGTGACCCTGTGGTACCCGAACCCGGGCAGCGAGTCCCGGATCATGGAACAGGGGTTGCCGATCGGCAACGGGCGGCTGGGCGCGCTGGTGACCGGCCACCCCTCCCACGAGGCGATCTGCATGACGGACGCCACACTGTGGACCGGCGGGGCCAACGACGCCCTCCAGTCGGACGGTCAATTTCCCTATGACACCACACACTTCGGGTCCTTCGGCCAGCTCGCCAGGTGCTACCTCGACCTTCCCGCACACACCCCCGACGCGATCACCGACTACCGCCGCACGCTGGACCTCAGCAACGGCCTCGCCCTCGTCTCCTACCGGTCTCGCGGCGCCACCTACCGCCGCGAGACGTACGCGAGCTTCCCCGACGACGTCGTCGTCATCCGGCTCACCCAGCACGGCGGCGGCTCCTTCACGGGCACACTCACGCTCCAGGGCACCCGCGGAGAGCGCGTCACCGGCGACGAGGCGGCCACCACCGTCTCCTTCACCGCGGCCCTCGGCAACGGGCTCACCTACGCGACGGCCGTGACGGCCGCCTGCGTGGGGGGCCGGGTGTCCGTCTCCGGTGCACGGGTGGCGTTCAGCGGATGCCGTGAGGTGGTCCTGGTCGTCTCGGGCGGCACCGACTACAAGGCCGACGCCGCCACGGGCTTCAAGGACCCCGGCGCCGACCCGCTCGCGACGGCCGTCTCCAAGGCACGCGCGGCCGCGGCGGTCCCCGGCAGGTCGCTGTTGCGCGCACACCTCGCCGACCACCAGCGCCTGCAACGCAGGATGAGGGTCGACCTGGGGACCTCCACGGCCGGGCAGCGGGCCATGGACACACCCGCCCGCCTCCGTGCCCGCTCCGCGCCCGGCGCCCCCGCTGATCCCGAACTGGAGGCCTCCTACCTCCAGTTCGGCCGCTACCTGGCGATCTGCGGGTCACGCGGCAGCCTGCCGCTGGGGCTCCAGGGACTGTGGGTCGACCGCAACGACCCCGCGTGGAGCGGCGACTACCACACCGACATCAACGTCCAGATGAACTACTGGCTGCCCGACCGCGCCGGTCTGCCCGAGTGCTTCGACGCGCTGACCGACTACTGCGTCAGTCAGTTGCCGTCCTGGCGGGCGGCGACGCAGAAGCTCTTCCAGGACCCCCGCAACGGCTTTCGCAACACATCCGGCAAGGTCGCCGGCTGGACCGTCGCCATCTCCACCAACCCCTTCGGCGGCAACGGCTGGTGGTGGCACCCGGCGGGCGGCGCCTGGCTCGGCAACGCGCTGTACGACCACTACCAGTACACGCGGGACCCCGCTCACCTGCGACGGATCTACCCGCTCCTCAAGGGGGCCTGCGAGTTCTGGGAGGCCCGGCTCGTCACCACGACCGTCACCGACCCCGTCACCGGGACGCCGCGGCAGGTCCTCGTCGACGACCACGACTGGTCGCCCGAACAGGGCCCCACGGACGCGGTCGGCATCACCTACGCGCAGGAACTGGTCTGGCAGTTGTTCCGCAACTACGAGGAGGCCGCGGCCACGCTCCACGTCGACGCCTCCCACGCCTCGACGATCCACGACCTGCGCACCCGCCTCCACCTGCCCCGGGTCAGCGCCACCACCGGCCGGCTGGAGGAGTGGATGACCGACGCCGACCTCGGCGAGACGACGCACCGGCACCTGTCCCCGCTGGTCGGCCTCTTCCCCGGCGACCGCATCAACCTCCAGGACTCCCCGGCCGGGATCCTGGACGGCGTCACCGCGCTCCTCACCGCCAGGGGCATGGTCAGCTACGGCTGGGGCAGCGCCTGGCGCGCGCTGTGCTGGGCCCGGCTGAAGAACGCCGACAAGGCCTACCGGCTCCTGGAGGAGGTGCTGAAGCCGTCCGTCGGCTCCAGCAACGGGGCGGCCGACAACCTCTTCGACATGTACCAGCTGAGCGGCAGCAGTTCGGTGTTCCAGATCGACGCCAACTTCGGCATGCCGTCCGCGATGGTCGAGATGCTGGCGCAGTCCCGCCCCGGCCGCCTGGAGCTGCTGCCGGCGCTGCCCCCGGCCTGGGCGGCCCGCGGTGAGGTCACCGGGATCGGGGTGCGCGGGGGCCTC
This sequence comes from Streptomyces sp. NPDC021356, assembly GCF_040641015.1. Lineage (NCBI taxonomy): Bacteria > Bacillati > Actinomycetota > Actinomycetes > Kitasatosporales > Streptomycetaceae > Streptomyces > Streptomyces sp. NPDC021356. Next base: position 6,703 of record NZ_JBFACU010000035.1, read on the forward strand.
ACCCTCGACGTGGAGTGGGCGGCCGGCCGGGTCCGTGGCTTCACCCTGCGCGGCGCCCCGGGTACGGGGACGAGGGTGGTGGCGGGCGCCTGGAGCCGCCAGGTCACCGTGGACCGCGAGGGGACGGTCACCGTGCGGCTCTAGCCGTGCCGGCGGCGCCGACAGGCCAGGGGCGGACGGTCGCTCAGGACCGTCCGCCCCTCGTACTGTGCTCAGCCGCTCGCGTGACACAGAAGCGAACATGATGTCTAGACCTCTTGGTTCAGACCAAATGGCGAGGTCGGAGCGGCATCGTGGGCCGGAACCCCTCGCATCCAGCCGGTTCGGCGGCTTGCGAGCCGCGTTCGAGCGTGTGGGCAACCGTGGCCTCCGGTGGGCACTCTTCCACGCGGAAGCGGCTCCCTACCGTTCATCGACGTCCCGCTCGCCCGCCCCGCACGGTCCGGACCACCAGCACGCCCTGCGGCTGCCAGGCGTCTTCGCGCACGGCACGACCGCCGCCCCGCGGATCCGGGTGGGCGCCGCCTCGATCGCGCGCGTCGGGCGCCCGCTGCGTGGTGCCGGACCGCTTCCGGCCGGCCCGCTGACATGCGCAGTCGTAAAGCCGTACGGGCCGGGTACTCGCGCACCATGCCGAACGGCGGGCCTGGTCCGCCGCAGTCGATCAGCGAATCCGGAGGCACACGGGCATGAGCACGGTCAAGAAGACGGTGGAAGTCGACGTCCCCGTCCACACCGCGTACAACCAGTGGACCCAGTTCGAGTCCTTCCCGCACTTCATGGAAGGTGTCGAGGAGATCCGGCAGCTGGACGACCGCCACAACCACTGGGTCACGAAGGTGTCGGGCGTCAAGCGTGAGTTCGACACCGAGATCGTCGACCAGCTTCCCGACGAGCGCATCACCTGGCGCACCACCAGCGGCGACACCCACCAGCGGGGCACGGTCCGCTTCGAACGGGTCGACGAGGCGCACACACGTGTCGAGCTGGTGATGGACATCGAACCCAGCGGCATGGCGGAGAAGACCGGGGACCTGCTGGGGGTGGTGGACCGGCGCATCAAGGGGGACATGGACCGCTTCAAGCAGTACATCGAGGAACGGGGCGGCGAGACCGGGGCGTGGCGTGGGCGTATCGCACCGGGCGACCAGGGCGGGACGCCGGGCGGCCAGGGCGGCACCCTGGGCGACCGGCGCCGCACCCTCTGACCCGTCCGCTCCCCACCCGCCCGGGAGGCGGGCACCGCCGCCGCGGTGCTACGCCTTCCGGGCCAGCCCGGCTGCTATGAGCCGTTCCCAGACGGTGAGGTCCCGCTCGCCGTCGGGATGCCACAGGGAGGCGGGGACGATCCCGGGGTCCAGGATCTCCAGGCCGTCCAGCAGGGAGGCGATCTCCTCGTCCGTGCGCCACCGGCCGCGGCCGAACGTCTGCTGGAGCACTTTCTCGGCCTCCGCCGTCTCCGGGTTGTGGCCGGAGCGGAAGTGGCTGACGAAGAAGTAGCTTCCGCAGGGCACCTGCTCGCGCCAGTAGCGGACGATGCCCGCGGGGTCCTCCTCGTCGTTCACATGATGGAGGATCGCGCTGAAGACGACCGCCACGGGGCGGTCGAAGTCGATCAGTTCCAGGGTGTCCGGGTGGTTGCGGACGCCCTCGGGGTCGCGTACGTCGGCAGCGATGACCCGGGTCCGCTCGTCCTGCTCCAGCAGGGCACGGCCGTGGACCAGCACCTGCGGGTCCGTGTCGACGTACACCACCCGGGAGTCCGCCGCGTACCGCTGCGCGACCTGGTGGACGTTGTCCGCGGTCGGGAGCCCGCTGCCCAGGTCGATGAACTGCCGTACCCCGGTGGTCGTCGCGATCTGGGCGACGGCCCGCGTCAGGGCGGACCGGTTGGCGAAGGCGATGGCCACCGAACCGGGAAGATCACGCTTGAACACGTCCCCGATCTCCCGGTCCACGGCGTAGTTGTCCTTGCCGCCGAGCAGGTAGTCGTAGACACGCGCGATACTCGGCTTGCCGGGGTCGATGGAAAGGCCGTCATCCGTCATGGCGGCCATCTTCCCCCGAGACGGGGCCTGCTGACCATCGGTTCGTTCAGTTCGATCCCGTCGGTGGACCCGCGCACCGTTCTCGGTCCGCCCGGACCGGACTTCCGTGGCCGAGCGGCTTCTCGCCCTCGCCGACCGTCTCACACGTGTATGCGCACCGGGCGCCCGAAGGCACGAGCACGGCCTTCGGGGTGTGTCGTTGCGGAGCGCGCCCCGGCCGGTCAGCCCGGTTTCGCCGGACCTGCCGGTCTCTGCTCCGACCAGATGACCTTCCCCGTCTCCGTGTAGCGCGTTCCCCAGCGGTCGGCGAGCTGGGCCACGAGGAAGAGGCCCCGGCCGCCCTCGTCGGTCGTCGCCGCGTACCGCAGGTGCGGTGCCGTGCTGCTGCCGTCGGAGACCTCGCAGATCAGCGTCCGTTCGTGGAGCAGCCGCACCCGGACCGGGTCGGTGCCGTAGCGCACCGCGTTGGTGAGCAGTTCGCTCAGGATCAGCTCCGTGACGAAGGCCTCCTCGTCCAGTTGCCAGGCGGCGAGCCGGTCGGCGACCTCACGGCGGACGGCCCCGACGGCGGCGGGGTCGCGCGGTACGTCCCAGGTCGCCACCCGGGACGGGTCCAGGACCCGGGTGGCGGCGACGAGGAGCGCCACGTCGTCCTCGGGCGGCCCCGTCAGCAGCGTCGCCAGCACCTCCCGGCACGTCTCCTCGGGGGTGCGCCCGGCCCGGTTGAGGCTCTGCCGCAGCAACTCCACGCCGTCGTCGATGTCCCGGCCGCGGGTCTGGACGAGACCGTCCGTGAACAGCACGAGCCGGCTGCCCTCGGGCACGTCGAACTCCACCGCCTCGAACGGCAGGCCACCGACACCGAGGGGAACGCCCGCGGGACTGTCCGGGAACCGCACCGCGCCGTCGGGCAGGACCAGCGCGGGGCCTGGGTGCCCCGCCCGGCTCAGCGAGCACCGGCCCGCCACCGGGTCGTAGATCACGTAGAGGCAGGTGGCCCCGGTGGCCCCGGTGCTGTCGGCGGTGCCTTCCTGGTCGATCCGGGAGACCAACTCGTCCAGGTGCGCCAGGAGTTCCTCGGCGGGCAGGTCGAGGGTGGCGAAGTTGTGGACGGCGGTCCGCAGCCGCCCCATGGTGGCGGCGGCGTGCAGGCCGTGGCCCACCACGTCGCCCACCACCAACGCGACCCGGGTCCCCGGCAGCGGGATGACGTCGAACCAGTCCCCGCCCACCGAGGCCTCGGCCGGCAGATACCGGTGGGCGATGTCGAGCGCGCTCTGCCGGGGCAGCCCGCTCGGCAGGAGACTGCGCTGCAGGGTCACCGCCGTCTGGTGCTCACGGGTGTAACGGCGGGCGTTGTCGATGCACACCGCCGCCCTGGTCGCCAGCTCCTGGGCGAACGCCTCGTCGTCCTCGTCGAAGGCGGCCGGGTTCTCCGAACGCCAGAAGTTGACCATGCCGAGGACCACGCCCCGCGCGTGCAGGGGGACGGACAGGACACTGTGGAAGCCGTAGGCCAGGACGCGCGCAGTGCCCTCCGGGTCGTGTCGATGCCAGCTCAGGACCGCCCCCAGGTCCGTGTCCGGCAGGGAATGCCGATGGCTGCCGCCCAGGGCGGCGGTGCTGGTGGGCACGATGCCGGTCACCCGGCCCAGCGGGTACAGGGGGTGGTCGTCGCGCAGCGCCGTGAGAGCGGCCCGGCGCATCTGCACGACCCTGCCGTCCGATTCGCCCGGCTCCTCCCCCCGGAACACCGCCTCGGCGAGGTCGACGCTGGCGAAGTCGGAGAACCGTGGGGTGGCCACCTGGGTCAGTTCCCGCGCGGTCGTGGCCACGTCGAGCGTGGTGCCGATGCGCGCGCCCGCCTCGTAGACGAGCAGCAGCCGCTCGCGCACCGCCTCCGCCCGCCCCGCCACCGCCCGCAGCTCCGTGGTGTCCCGCAGGGTGGCGACCATGCCCGACGGGCCGCCGGCGCCGCCGGTGGGCCGCACGTTGACCGCGAGCAGCCGCTCTCCCACCGGCACCACCTCGTCGGTGGCCGGATCACCGGACTCCAGTAGCCCGGCGATCCGGGAGTGCAGGCCGGCCTCGGCGACCGGAGCGCCTTCGGCCTGAGACGGGAGGTCGAGCAGCCTGCGTGCCTCGTCGTTCGCCAGGACCAGCCGCCCCCGCTCGTCGGTGATCAGCACCCCCTCGCGGACGGAGTGCAGCACCGCGTCGTGGTGCTCGTACATCCGCGTCATCTCGGTGGGGCCGAGGCCGCGGGTCTGGCGGGACAGCCGCTGCTTCACCAGGGCCGCGCCGCCGACGGCGAGGAGGAGCGCCCCGGCGGCACCGGCGAGGATGACCGGCAACTGGCGGCTGACGGACTGGTTGACGTGGTTGAGCGTGATCTCGACGCCGACCATGCCGGCGATCGAACCGTCGCTGCGGAAGACGGGGACGGTCGAGTCCACCGCCGGTCCGACACTGGCGTTGAGTTCCGTCGTCTCGGGAACGCCCTGCAGCACCTTGCGGTACGGGCCCAGGATGTGCTTGCCGATGAGGTGGGGATCCGGGTGGGTGTAGCGGATCCCCCGCGTGTTCGAGACGACGACGAACGCCACGTCGGCCGCCTTGCGGATCGCCTCGGCGCGCGGCTGGAGCACGGCCGTCGGATCGGCGCTGTCCAGGGCCGCCGCCGTGCCGGGTGCGTGGGCGAACGTCTGGGCCACCGACAGGGTCCGCTGCCGGGCCTCCTGCGTGCTGTCCCGCCGGACCTGGAGGACCAGGGAGGCCGCCGCGGCCACGGCGAGCAGCGCCACGAGCACCACCTGCAGCAGGAACACCTGCCCCGCGAGGCTCTGCGCCGCCAGGTGGCGCCCGCAAAGTCCCCTGTGTCGACCCGGGGTCGGTGAGGTCCTTCGGAACAGACGCTGCAGAAGCCCACCGACCGGACGATCTGTGGCCATATCCACATTATGGGCGCCCCGCAACACGCCGTTCCCGGTTGCGCTCGGTAACGGGACTGTCGCCCGGGGTGCGGCGGCCGGGCGCCGCCCGTCACGCCTTCGGGATCACCGTGCGGTGGCACCGGAGCGGTCGGCGCCGGGCGGTGTCTGCCGTACGGGTGCGGCACCGGGCGGTGTCTCCTGTACGGGTCCGGTCCCGGGCGCGGGCCGACGCGACCGCAGAGCGGCGGCCACGAAGGACGCGACGAGCGGCCGGCGGTCCCGCGCGTTCCACGCGAGGACGAGGCGGCTGGGCGGCGCGTCGGACACCGGCAGGCCGACCAGCCCGTCGGGGACCGGTTCGACCAGCGACCGGGGCAGCACTCCGATCATCCGGCCCACCGTGATCATCTGGAACAGCTGCACCACGTCGGTGACCTCGGGACCCGTGCCGTCACCTCCGGGAACCCCCTTCCAGCGCGGCAGCGTCTCGCCCTCCAGCTCCGACAGGCGCACCGCGGCGTGCCCGGCCAGCCGGTGCCCGGCGGGGACGACTGCCACGCGGTCCTCGGAGTGCAGCGTCTCGTGGTCCAGACCGTCCAGATCGTCGAAAGGCACGTAGAGCAGCCCGACGTCGGCCCGGCCGCCGCGCAGGAAGTCCGAGCGGTCGGCGGGACCGCTGAACAGGATGTCCACCTGGCGGGCGTCGGGCTGCTGGGCGTACGCGGCGAGGATCCCCGACAGCAGGCCCGCGTCGCCGCCGGGCTTGAGCACGAGCCGCAGCCGGGTCTCGGCGTCACCGGCGCGCCGGGCGCTCTGCACGGCGGCGCTCACCGCGTTGAGCGCGTGCCGCCCGTGTTCCCGCAGCGCCTCACCTGCGGGGGTCAGCCCGACGTGCCGGCTGGAGCGGACGAACAGTGCGACACCGAGCCGGTCCTCGATCCGCCGGATCGCCTTGGACAGCGCCGGCTGAGCGATCGAGAGCCGGGCGGCGGCCCGGCCGAAGTGCAGCTCGTCGGCGACGGCCAGGAAGTACTCCAGCTCACGGGTCTCCAGTTCGATCATGCCTCCAGGTTATCGCCGGATGCCGAACCGGTCTTGGACCCGGACGGTGTTCGCCGCCGAGAATTGCCGCATGATCACCCACACGATGATCGTCTCCTTCGAGGAGCCGATCCCCGACAGTGCCCTCGATCAATACCTCTCCGACATCGAACGGGTCATGCTCGACTCCGGGTCCGTCCAGTCGGTCGTCTCCCGGCGCCACATCTCCGTCCCCGGTGAGGAGGCCGTCCCGGCGCTGATCGCGACCGCGATCGTGCGGTTCACCGTCGCCGACACCGACGCGCTGGCGAAGGCGTTCGACGCGCCCGGCCTGCACGAGCTGATCCAGCGCTGGCAGTCGCGGCACCCGTACAAGGTCGCCTGGGCGAACCACGAGGAGCCGGCATGAGCGACGTCTCGCGCAAGGTGGGGCTGGTCACCGGCGCCGGCAGCGGCATCGGCCGCGCGACGGCGCTGGAGTTCGCCCGCAGCGGCGCCGCGGTCGCCGTACTGGACATCGACGAGAGCTCGGCGGCCGAGACCACCGAGATGATCAGGGCGGACGGCGGTCAGGCGCTGGCCCTCACCGTCGACATCGCCGACGAGCACTCGGTCCGGGAGGCCGTCGAACGCACGGTCAAGGCCTACGGCGGCCTGCACTTCGCCGTGAACAACGCGGGTCTGGACTCGCACCACCGGCGGCTCGACCAGATGACGCTGGAGGAGTTCGAGCGGGTGGTCCGGGTCAACCTGGCCGGGACCTTCCTGTGCATGAAGTACGAGCTGCCCCTGCTCGAAGGCGGTGGCGCGATCGTCAACATCGCCTCCAACGGCGGTCTGTACGCGATCCCGACCGCCCCCGCGTACGTGGCCGCCAAGCACGGCATCGTCGGACTCACCAAGGTCGCCGCGGTCGACTACGCACCCGCCGGCATCCGGGTCAACGCCGTCTGCCCCGGTCCGACCCGCACGCCCGGGTTCGAGCGGGTCGCGGCGGGCACCGACATGATCGCGTTCCAGGAGTCGATCACACCGCTGGGCCGGATGGCCACGTCCGAGGAGGTCGCTGCGGCGGCGGTCTGGCTCTGCTCGGACGCCGCGTCCTACGTCACCGGGATCGCGATGTCGGTCGACGGCGGGCGGCGCGCATGACCCACCCGGTGACGGCCCGGACCACCTGATCGCACGCCGGACGACGGCCGGTCCGGCCCCGCACGGGCAACGGGCCGGTCGCCGCGACGGGAAGCCGAGACGCCGTCGATGAGCCGGCGGGGGGAAGGGCGTTCCGGACGCGGCCGGCGCCCGCCGGGCGCCCCCGTCCCCCGCTCAAGGTCACCGGGGCCGGTAGGCGGTGGCCAGGACGGAGACGGTGACCTCCTCGGGCAGGGGACCGTGGTCGTCCAGGTCCGCGCGGCTCAGGTGGCGAGCGCTCGGTGTCATCGCCACCAGATCCAGGGCCGCCCGCCCGGCAGGCAGAGCGGCGTACTCCACCTGCTCGGTGACGGCGGCCTCGAAGAAGGGGTCCAGCGCCCGGTGCAGGCGGTGCTCCTTGACCGGATCGACCGCGATCATCGCGGGCACGCGTCCGCGCAGTTCGGCCAGGTGCCGCCCGGTGGGACGCACCACGATCAACCGGCCGTCCGGGCGGAGCACCCGGCGGAACTCGGCAGGGTTGCGCGGGGCGAACACGTCCAGCACGACATCGGCGCCCGCGCCGGCCAGCGGGAAGGGACGGAAGACGTCCCAGGTCGCCGCGGCGGCCCGGTCGTGGGCGCGGGCCGCCGAGCGCAGCGCGCGCACCGACGTGTCCAGGCCCAGACCACGGGCGCCGGGCAGCCGGTCCAGTACGCCGGTCAGGTAGTACCCCGTGCCGCACCCGACGTCCACCACCGTGCCCCGCCCGGACACGGCGCCGGCCGCCAGGCGGCCCACCATGTCGCGGACGGGCGCGTACGCGCCGGTGGACAGGAACCGGTCCCTCGCCCGGACCATGGCGGCGTCGTCGCCGCTGGTGGCGCGGGTTCCCGTCAGCAGGGAGGCGTAGCCGTGGCGGGCGACGTCGAAGGTGTGACCCGCCGGGCAGCGCAGCGCGCCGCGGTCGGGGTGCAGGCGGCGTGTGCGGCACGTGGGACAGCGCAGCAGATCGAGGGAGAGCATGAGGGCAGGGGGAAAGGACACGGGCACGGGGCACTCCTGGCAGGGCTGAAGGGAGGAAGGCCGTGCCTGCACGCGCGCCCGGAACGCCACTGTCGGTACGTCACTGTCTCAGGGAGGAACGGGCAGCGCCGGGAGGGTGGTTCACGCGGCAGGCACACCGAGGAGGGCGACGCCGTCCGGCATCGCCCTCAACGGCTTCCGATCACAGGAAGCAGCAGTGCGGAGTGCTCATGAATGCCACGCCGAGAGTCTACGGGCCCCGGCGGACCCCTCATGTCCCCCCGGCCGAGCACAGTGCGTGGTCGACGAGGGCGGTGACGTCCTGGATCTGCCGCGTGGCGGTCTCCTCGTCGCCGGGCCGGCTGTGCAGGGAGACGATGACGGCGGTACGCCCGTCCGCAGCCGTGGCGGGCCACACCAGGTAACCGAAGCCGTCGCCGCTGTGCCCCCAGTACCCGCCGCCGCAGGACAACGGCGTCCAGTCCAGGCCGAGCCCGTCGCGGGTGCCGGGGGGAGCACCGTGACCGGCGGGCACGTCGACCGTGCGCCGCATCTGCGCCCACTGGGCCGGTGCCAGAAGCCGACCTCCCACCAACGCCTTGAAGAAGGTGTTCGTGTCCGCCGTCGTGCTGATCATCGAACCGTCGGCGTCGCCGTCGAAGGGCAGGTAGGCGACCGTGGTGTCGGTCAGCGCGCCGCCCGGCTCGAACTGCTGGTAGTCGCGCGCATGCGGCCCCGGCAGGAACGGCAGGTCGCCGGGGGCGAGGGTGTGCGCCAGCCGCAGCGGACGCAGGATCCTGGCCCGCACCTCGTGTTCCCAGGAACGGCCCGTGACCGCCTTGATCACCATGCCCAGGAGGACGTAGCCGGTGTTGGAGTACGCCCAGCCCGCGCCCGGCGCGAAGGACGGCGGGTGCCGCATCGCGAGGGCGACGCGCTGCTCGGAGCTGTAGGTGGTCCAGCGGTGCTCGCGGTACCCGGCCGCGCTGAGGTCCGGGACGACGTCCTGGGTGTAGTCGGGCACCCCGCTCGTGTGCTGGAGCAGTTGGCGCAGGGTGATCCGGCGCCCGTCGTTGCCGTGGCCGCGCACCGAGCCCGGCAGCCAGGTGTCGACCGTGTCGTCCAACGACAGCCGGCCCTCGCCCACGAGTTGGAGCAACACGGTCGCGACGAACGTCTTCGTGGTGCTCCCGATCCTGACGTACCCGTTCCGGGGCACCGGCTGCCCGGTGCCGAGATCACCGACACCGCTGCGGGCGGTCCGCACTCCTCGGGGTGTCTCCAGCCGTACCGTGACGCCCGTGACACCGTCGTCGCGCAGCACGTCGGCATCATGTTGCAGCTGGGAGGAGCGAGCAGCCTCCGCGGCCCCGGCGGTGGCCGGGACGAGCGCCGCGAGGAGGGCGGTGGCGAGAACGGCCGCGGTCCGGTGAGCGGCCCGGCTCTGCGTGATCGACATGAGCCCACGCTAGGAACGGCGCGTCCGGCGGACCATCCGGCCCGCCACAGGATCCACGGTGGGGTTCTCCACCGCCCGCGGCCGTCGAAGACCCCTGAAGCTCCCCGGCGGCAGACCGGTGATCATCTCCGGCAGACGGAGCAGCGGCGGAGTGCCGGAAGCCGGTCACGACGGCCTGGCTCGGGTTCTCGCCGTGGACGTCGGCATCGGGGCGGTGGACAGCGTGCACCTTGGTGATCAGGTGGCCGACTTCTCCCCCGAGCGGGACCGGACTCGCACCGGACCCGGCGAGACGCCGAAGGTCCTCGGGGAGCAGGCTCACGCCCTGACAGTCAGGGATCACGGCCCCCACCGGTGCTCCGCCCGGCACATGTCCACCCGCGCGCCGCGCATCGGTGTGCCCTCGTCCACGAGCAGTTCCCGCGCCCGGCCACCGTGGCAGGTGGCGGGGGTCCCGTCGGCCCGCACGACACGCCACCAGGGCACTCCTTCACCGAGCAGGCCCATGGCCCGCCCGACCAGCCGCGGTCCCGCACCGACCCTGCGGCCGACGGAACCGTAGGAGGCGACGGACCCGGCCGGGATGGAGAGGACCGCCTCACGGACGTCGTCGACGACGCTCATCCCCGGCCTCAGGCGGACCGGTCGGAGGCGGGCGGGTAGGTCAGACGCCCGTTCCGCACCCGCGCGAGCTGGTTCAGGACGGCGGGCTTCGCGGTCGCGGGCGACATGATGTGCACCACCTCCGCGCCCGCGACGATCAGCGCGTCGGTGATCAGCCTGCGGTGGCAGCGCCAGGGCACCGCCTCGCTGCACATGATCGCCGGCCGTTCGTGCTCAGCCAGTTCGAGCAGTTCGTCCAGGCCCTGCGCGAACTCGTCGCTCGCCATGTAGTCGGCGTAGTCCCGGAAGGCCTTGACCCGCCATGCGCCGTTCACACTCGGCACGCCCGTGGGCGTGTGCCGCCGGCCGCCCAGCTTCTGAATCCACCGGTACCCGATGCCGCCAGGCAGCGCGTCGACGATCGCCGACCGGTTCCACTGCGGGTACTTCCTCGACGAGGGGAACGAACGGACGTCGACCAGGCAGGTGATGTCGTTCTCACGCAGCATCTCCAGCACTTCGTCGAAGTCACGTGTCGAATGCCCCACCGTACAGATGCGGTTCGCCACCCTTGCTCTCCGTCGTCGCTCCCGCTACGCCGCGCCTACAGTTTCGTCAGCGCACCACCCTTGTGCAGAGCGACGTGGTCGGTTCTGTCGCTCCGGATCTCGTACTGCGGGTCACTTTCCGTGCAGTGGTGCACGTACCCCTTCCACTCCACGTCGCGTGTGTGCTTCTCGATGACGACGCCTTCGACGTGTCCGGCTTCGGAATTCCATCGGACGTGGTCACCGACGGCGAACTGCTGGGTCATCACCGCTCCTTCGGTTCGGGAGGTCGCCAACCGCACGGGGACGCGGCCGTCGGCGACCTCCGCATACGGCGCGCGCACGGCCGCGGCGGCCGGTACGGCCGTCGGCAGTCCCACGCCGACCAGCCGGCGCGCGGAGGCGGCCCCGGCGCTGCCGGCGCTCACGTCCGGCACGGACGCCAGCGCCCACGCGCCGATGGGCGGGTCCGTGAGTACGGGGTGCGAACGGGTGTCCCGGCCAGATGCTCGGCAGCGCGTTCCCGACCGTATCGGGGCGCGGCGCCCGCGCCACCCGGCCGGCCGCCGTACGGCATACGCCGTCGGGCGCCCCCGGACCCTCGACGCCTCTGATCAGTTTCTGCGCCTCTGATCAGCTTCTGCATCACGGTCGCTCCTCGCCGCCGACGGACATGACGAGTGGGTTCCCGGGCGCCACCACCTCATGCTCCCACGCGGCCGGAGGGGCGGCCAGGGGAGGCCGCCGGCGGGCACGCCCCGGGTGAAAGGGCGCTGCGCCGTCCGGCACTTGTTCCGCGGTCCGTCGGGGCCGCGACGCCCGCCGGCACCGGCCCCGGCGTAGCGGCGGGCCAGGGCGTGGAAGGCCTGCTTCAGCTCCCGGTGCCGGTCCGGGGCCGGAGGCAGGCGGCCTGGGTGCGTTCGCTGCGCACCCGGTGGCCCTTGATCCGCGGTGGGTTCCTGTCGTAGTCGACGATGTCCCAGACACACCGCCGCGCACTCCTCCGCACGGTAGGTTCGAAGGAGGACGCCGACGCCGTCGAAGAGGGGGCGTCGAAGAGGAGATGACGGAGACGAAGGGACGCGGAGGTGGCCGATATCCGAGAGCTCCCGGCGCGGCTGCGACACGTGTTCTGGGTGGGCGGCGGGAGTGGCGCGGGCAAGTCGACGATCGCGCGCCGGCTCGCCGACCGCCACGGCTGGCACCTCTACGCGACCGATGACGTGATGCGGGATCACGCGGCGCGGACCAGCCCCGAGGAGGCGCCCTTTCTGCACGCGTTCATGGCCATGGACATGGACGAGCGCTGGGTGAACCGGTCTCCGGAAATCATGCTGGAGACATTCCATTGGTTTCGGGGCGAGGGATTCCAACTGATCGTCGAGGACCTTCTGCGGCTGCCGCGGGAGCCGTGCGTCGTCGTCGAGGGATTCCGGCTTCTGCCGCATCTCGTGAAGCCCCTGCTCACCGTTCCCGAGCAGGCCGTCTGGCTTCTTCCCACGCCCGAATTCCGGCAGGCCGCGTTCCGGAGCCGTTCGGTACCGGGGGAGGGGTTCCTGTGGAGAACCGGCGATCCGGCGAAGGCGGGTCGCAACATCGCCGCACGCGACCACATGTTCACCCGGCGCCTCCAGGAGGAGACCGAGCGCCTGCGGCTGCGTGCCGTCCACGTCGACGCGGCGATGACGGAGGACGATCTCGTGGAACGGGTGACCACCGCGTTCCGCCTCTGACCCGGGGGCGGACGGAGCGCCGTGGACGCCGGCCGGTGGGGAGGTTGGCCGGATGCATATGCCAACGCCCGGATTCGGGAGGGCGGGCACGGCAGCCGGCTGACGACATTTCTGCTGAGGTTATCGGTGCGGGCGCACGTGCACTCTCCGTGGGAGTACGGCATTCCGCCGGTGAATTGTTTCTTCGGCTGCCCCCGTCTCCCCACCCGCCCCACCGGCACCCTCCGCGTTGCCGCCACCTTCCTGTCGAATTTCCGAGCGAGTCGAAATCGCGTCACTCAGCCCTGTCGGCAGTTTCAGGACTTTTCCGCCGGGGGAAACACGAAACCGTTTCTGTATATCTACGATCACAGGCTATGACCGACACTCCACGGGACAACTCCGCTACCCGTGCCCGCTGGCAGACCTGTCTCAGGCTCGCCCGTGAACTCCTCCTCGTCGGACCCGACGGCAGCGATCTCAAGCTCGAATACCTGCACACCCTGATAGACACGGGCCGCCTCGGGCCCACCCGGCACCCGCGCAAGAAGATCCTCGTCATCGGCGCCGGCATCACCGGACTCGTCGCCGGCCGGCTGCTCAAGGACGCCGGGCACGACGTCACCATCCTGGAGGCGAACGCCAACCGTGTCGGCGGACGCATCAAGACCTTCCGCACCACCAAGCGCCACCAGCCCTTCGCCGACCCCGCCCAGTACGCCGAGGCCGGGGCCATGCGGCTGCCCGACTTCCATCCGCTCGTCCTCGCCCTCGTCGACAAACTCGGGCTCGGGCGGCGCCAGTTCTACAACGTGGACGTCGATCCCCACACGGGCAGCGGCCCGGACGTGCCCGTCCCGCCGGTGACGTACACCTCCTTCACCGGCCGGACGTGGACGTACGGCGACGACAGCCCGGACTTCCGTGAACCCGACAAGCGCGGCAACTCCTGGATCCGCGCCAACCGCGTCCAGGTGCGGCGCGCGGAGTACGCCGCAGGTCCCGAGCGGATGAACGAGGGCTTCCACCTCACCGACGACGAGGTCCGCGCCCCCGTCGTGCGGATGGTGGACGACGCGCTGGAGAGCGTGCGCGACTACTACTCCGACGTCGTCGACGGCCGGCGTGTCAACAAGCCGTTCGACGAGTGGGTCGACGGCTGGGCGCGGGTGATCCGCGACTTCGACGGCTGCTCGATGGGCTCCTTCCTGCGTGACCGCGCCGGGCTCAGCGACGAGGCCGTCGAGGCCGTGGGAACCCTGGAGAACATGTCCTCGCGGCTCCACCTCTCCTTCTTCCACAGCTTCCTGAGCCGCAGCGACATCAACCCCGCCGTCCGCTACTGGGAGATACCGGGCGGCAGCTGGCGCCTGCCCCACGCCCTCTACCAGGGGCTGCGCGACGAGGTGCGGCTCGGTCAGCGCGTGATCCGCCTGGAGTACCACGACCCCAGCCGCGACACCGACCCGGAGGGCACCGGAGCGGTCGGGCCCGACGGGTGGGGCGTGGCCGTGCAGACCCTCGACGAGAGCGATCCGAAGGAACTGCCCCGGCTGTGGACGGCGGACCTGGCCGTCGTCACCATCCCGTTCTCCGCCCTGCGCTTCGTGGAGATCGTCCCCTCGATGTCGTACAAGAAGCGCCGCGCCGTCATCGAGACCCACTACGACCAGGCCACCAAGGTGCTGCTCGAATTCAGCCACCGCTGGTGGGAGTTCACCGAGGCCGACTGGCGCGACGCGCTGGACGGCATCGCGCCCGGCCTGTACGAGTACTACCGGCGGGGAAACGAGCCGGACACCGGGTCCGCGGCCGTGCCCACGCTGCCCGCGCCGGAGGCCGGGCTGCTCGGCGCCGCGGTCAAGGGCAGCCTCGTCACCGAGGAGATGCGGCAGATCGACGGCAGCCTGCCCCTGCGCGGCCCCGCCGTCCGGCCCGCCACCCACTGCTTCGGCGGGGGTTCCGCGACCGACAACCCCAACCGGTTCACGTACTACCCCTCGCACCCGGTCGCTGACGGCACCGGCGGCGGCGTGGTCCTCGCCTCGTACTCCTGGTCCGACGACGCCGCACGCTGGGACTCCATGCCGAAGGCGGAACGCTATCTCTACGCCCTGCGCAACCTCCAGGCCCTGCACGGCCGGCGCGTCGAGGTGTTCTTCACCGGCCGGGGCGCCACCCAGAGCTGGGCCCGCGACCCCTACGCCTTCGGCGAGGCCGCCATCTACACCGCGCACCAGATGACCAGCTTCCACCTCGACGTCCTACGCCCCGAGGGCCCGGTGCACTTCGCGGGCGAGCACACGTCTCTCAAACACGCCTGGATCGAGGGCGCCCTGGAAAGCGCCGTCCGTGCCGCCCTCGCCGTCCACCAGGCCCCACCGGTCACCGTGCCGGGCCCGGAGCGGGCGGACTCGGGCACGGACCGGGAGCCGGAGGCCTCATGAACGACACCATTCCCACCTGCACGGTGGCCCGGTACCTCGCCCTGCGGCTGGCGGAGCTGGGCATCACCCACCTGTTCGGCGTACCCGGCAACCACCTGGGCCCGTTCCTCACCACCCTGCGGGCCGAAGGCGCCGTCGAATGGGTCGGCACGCCGACCGAGGGCGGCGCGGGACAGGCCGCCGACGCCTACGCCCGTATCCACGGCGTGGGCGCGGCGGCGGTGACGTACAGCGTGGGCGCGTTCAACCTGCTCAACTCCTGCGGCGGCGCGTACGTCGAGCAGGTCCCCCTCATCGCCGTCAACGCCTGCCCGCCCTACGAGCAGTGGCAGAACTTCCGCGCCGTCGGCCTGCTCACCTCGCACATGAGCCCGCGCGCCGAGAGCAACCTGGACGTCTACCGGCAGGTCACCGTGGACGCCCAGGTCATCTCACACCCGGGCCTCGCGCCCGCCCAGATCGACACCGCGCTCACCGCCTGCCTCTCCGAGCGCAGGCCGGTCTACCTGGAGGTCATGGAGGACCTCTGGGACGAGCCCTGCCCCGAGCCGGCGCAGCCGATCGTCCGCCGCGAACGGCCCCTCGGCGCGCGCGGCCGGGACATGCTGGAGGACGCCGTGCAGGCGATCCTCACCCTGATCCAGGAGCACCCCGGCCCGGACGGCAGGCCCCGCCCGATCGTGTGGGCCGGTGAGGAGACCGACCGGTACCGGCTCGGCGGGGAACTCGTCGACCTGGTGGAGGCCACCGGCGTTCCGTTCTGCACGACCGTCGGCGCCAAGGCCGTCGTGGACGGGGAACTGCCGCAGTTCCACGGCGTCTACAACGGCCACGCCAGCCATCCGGACGTGCGCGCGGTCTTCAAGGACTGGGCCACCTGCCGGATCGGCCTCGGTGCCTGGTCCACGTCGAAGAACCTCGGCGGCGAGCAGTGCGTGGGCACCGACTGGGTGATGGCGGCGCACGGCGGTGTCAGCGTCGGCACCTCCTACTTCCCCGACGTCCAGCTCGTCCACCTGCTCCCCGCCCTCCAGGACGCACTGGTGAAGGCCTACGGCACCGGAGGCCTGTACGCCGACTACTACGCCGAGTCCTACAGCTACCAGGGAGCGCGGGAGGACCGCCCCGCGGGGCTGGCGCAGCACCGCGCCTCGCTGAGCGTGAGCGCTCCGCGATCCCCGCGGGCCGAACGGCTCACGTACGACGGCCTGTTCGACCGGATCAACCACTTCCTGGGCCAGGAGACCCCGGAGAACTGGACGGTCGTCTCCGACGCCGCGTTCTCCCTCATCGGCTCGATGAACCTGTCCCTGCCCGCCGGCGGCTTCCTGTCCCAGATCAGCTGGCTCTCCATCGGCTGGTCGGTCGGCGCGGCCACCGGCGCCGCACTCGCCCCCGAACGCGAGGGCGCCCGCCCGATGGTGTTCGTCGGCGACGGCTCCTTCCAGGAGACCTGCCAGGAGATCTCCACCCACACCCGCCTCGGGCTGCGCTCGGTGGTGTTCGTCCTGGACAACGGACACTTCTACGGCATCGAGCAGATGCTGGTGCACCCGGAGTACTACAGCGGACAGGACCGTGCCGAACCCGACTTCTACAACGTCCTGCACCCCTGGCACTACGACCGTCTCGCGGCCGTCTTCGCCGGCGAAGACACCCCGGCGAGCGGCCTCACCATCGCCCGCCCCGCGGAGCTGGACGAGCTGCTGGCCCGCCTCGCCGACCCGCACGACCCGGTCAACGCCGGCCCCCTCCTGGTCCGCGTCCGCCTGGACCGGCACGACTATCCGAGGGCCATGGCCTACAAGGTGCCCAGACCCTCGTAGCCGACCTCCGACTCCCGGAACTCCGACCTCCGACTGCCGGGGACTGCGACTCCCGGGAGCTCCGACTCCCACGACCCTCGACCTCAGAAAACCGCGACTCGCCGGCACATCGACCCCAGACGCCTTCACTCCCGAGGGGAAAGACATGGCTGATCTGAACGTCCTGATCGCGTTCGACGCCGCCACCATCGTCGAGCAGAACCCCAACGCCTCGCGCAATCCCGACGCACCGACCTACGTCGACCAGAGCCTGATCTACATGACGACGCGGCACGACCACATCGTCGGCACATCGGGCGCCGAGCTGAACCTGCGGGCGGAGCCCGGGGACACCATCCGGTGGCGGGAGACGACACTGTCCCTGGGCAGCGACTACAAGGCCCTGCTGTACCGGTACGTGAGCAACGACCGCGACCACACGCTCATCAGGACGCCGGAGATCGAGGTGATCGACGGTGTCTACCCGCTGCCGAAGGAGGGGAGCGAGGGCAGCCCCGACTTCGTCACGCAGAAGTACGAGGACCACTACTGGCGCACGACGGTGAAGAGCGTCGGCCAGGTCGTCTACCACTTCTACTTCCAGATACTCGACCGCCACCGGCAGCTGAAGGGGTACTTCCAGTGGGACCCCTTCATCACCATCCAGGACTCCTGACGGCCCGGCCGTGACGGGCGGGGCGGCGTCCACCCGCCGCCGCCCCGCCCGCCGCGGGGCCGATCGAGATCATCCGAACTGCGCCCCTGAGGGGCAACTGATCACCCTTCCGATTCGCCGGATCCGTTCGCCCCCTGTGCTCACGGCCGTCCCGCAAGTCCTGCGCGGCCGACGTCAGGCCCGTGCCGGGGGCGCAGCGGCTGCGGCTGCCCGCGCGGCCAGGTCCTGGGTGGCGCGCGCCAGTTCCTCGGGGCCCTCCACGCGGTAGGGCAGGCCCACCGCGGCGAGGGCGCCCGCCAGCCAGTCCCAGTCCTCCGCACCGGTGAGATACCGGCAGCGGTCGGGGCCGGTCGGCTCCAGCGTGCCCGCCCGCGCGGTCAGCCGCCGCGCGACCGCCCCGGCCGGCGCCAGGAACAGCACCGCGCCCCGCGGCTCGCCGGGGCGGGAGAACAGCCCGGCGGACGCCTCGGGAACCGGGCGCGGCGGGAACGTCGCGCCCGGCACCCGCAGGCCCGCGATCCGGTCCACCCGGAAGGTGCGCCAGTCCGCGCGGTCCTCGTCCCACGCCAGCAGGTACCAGCGGTGCGCCAGAAGCACCAGGCGGTGCGGCTCCCCACGGCGCTCACCGGCGCCGCCGTCCCGGGCGGTGTAGCGGAACCGCACGCGGGAGCGCACATACGTGGCCGTGGCCAGCCGGTCCAAAGTGTCGAGACCGCCTGGGCCGCCCGCCCGGCCCGGCCCGGGCGGCACCTGCGTGGCCGCCGCCAGCGCCGCGATCCGGCCCCGCAGCCGCACGGGCAGCGCTTCCTCCAGCTTGCGCAGTGCGGTGTCCGCCGGACCGGGCCCGGCCGTCCCGCCGTAGGCCGCGGCGGCATGCCGCAGCCCCACCGCCGTGGCCACCGCCTCCTCCTCGGACAGGAGCAGGGGCGGCACGCCCTGCCCGGCGGGCAGCCGGTAACTGCCGCCGGTGCCGCGCGCCGACCGCACCCGGTAACCCAGGTCCCTGAGCCGCTCCACGTCCCTGCGCAACGTGCGCGGCGAGACACCGAGCCGTGCCGCGAGGTCCGCCCCGCTGCGCGGCACCCCGCCCGCCAGCAACGACAACAACTCCAGCATTCGGCCGCTCGGGTGACTCATGTGCCCAGCCTCGCACCCTTGCGGTCAGGTTCCGGCCGCAAGGGCCGTTACGGTACGGCGCACCCAGGAACACGACAGCGAGGAGTTCGCATGACCGTCGTCGTCACCACCCCCACCGGCCACGTCGGCTCGCGGGTCGTGAGGCTGCTGCTCCAGGCCGGGGCCCGCCCCCGCCTCCTGCTGCGCGACCCGTCCCGGCTGGAGCCGGACATCCGGGAACGGGTGGACGCGCGCCGCGGCGACCTCACCGACGCCGATTTCGTCCGCGACGCCATGGCGGGCGCCACCGCAGCCTTCCTGGTGGACCCGACACCGCACACCGTCGAGGACCCGGTGGGCACCTCGCGGCGCACCGGGGCCGGCCTGGCAGCGGCCGTGCGGGAAAGCGGTGTGCGCCGCGTGGTGTTCCTCAGCAGCGTCGGCGCGGAGATGCGGCACGGCGCCGGCCACATCGACGGGCTCGCCGCCGTCGAGGAACAACTCGACGCCACCGGCGCCGACGTGCTGCACCTGCGCTGCGGCTACTTCTTCACCAACCTGCTCCCCGCCCTCGACGACCTGACCGCCGGCCGGCTGACCACCACCGACGACCCGGACCGGACGCTGCCCTGGGTCGACCCGCGCGACATCGGCGACATCGCCGCCGCCCGTCTGCTGAACGACACCTGGGACGGCCGCACCGTGCAGGGCGTCCACGGCCCCGAGGACCTCTCGTGGCGGCGCGTCGCGGAGATCCTCACGACAGCGCTCGACCGCGACATCCGGCTGCGGCCGGTCTGCGACGACGACGCCCGTCGCACGCTGGCCGCGGCCGGCCTGCCGCCCGGCGCGGTCGACGGCATCGTGGACATGACCGCGGGCACCCGCACGCTGACGCCCGAGCAGCCCCGGGAGCCGGACACCACCACACCCACCACCCTGGCCGCCTGGTCCCACACCCACCTGCGCCCGCTGCTCGCCACCCACCGGGCCGGACACCAGTGCTGACGTCCACTCAGACCGTCACCGCCTCGCCGTCCGGGAACGTGACCGTCACCTGCCCGTCGTCCGCACGCGTGCACGTGATCGACTCGCGCAGGGCCCGGGGGTGCACGACGTCGCGGGTCAGCACCACCAAGGTCACGTGGACACTGTCCCCGCCCGGGTGGCGCACGGCTCGCAGGTACGGTGTCGCCGAGTGGGGACCGAAGGCGTTCGCCTCGACCTCGCGCGCGACGCCCGCCTCCTCGTCCCAGCCGTACAGCGCGGCCACGGCGCTGGTCAGCCCCGACTCCGTGCGGGCCAGCGCCCAGCCGGGGCCCTGTTCCACCTGCGGACGCATCTCGTCCGCGATCGCGTACCCGCCCTCGCGCACCGTCACGCCCTCGGGAGCCCGCACCCGGTGCACGCGCAGCTCCCACGGACCGTGCAGCACACTCGTCGACTCGATCGGGAACTCCTCCTCCGAGCCTGTCAGTTGAACGGCGTGCCGGGACGAGGCGCGGCGTCCCTCGCAGGTGAGGGGATGGATGCGGCGGCGCCGTGACGGGGTGCCGTCGCCGGCGAGCAGCGCGATGTGGTTGTCGACCGTGCGGGCCCAGGCGTGCGGTGCGGACTCCGGTGCGGTGGCCGTGGAATAGGCGAACTTGGCGTAGTGCGGATCGTCGTTGCCCGGGCCGTCCGGCGAGTTGTGGTCGCTGCCGTGGTTGACCAGGCGGACGACTCCGTCGTGCGGGGTGCCGTGCAGGAGCCAGCCGGGCGCGGGCAGCGCCGTGTACTGCGCGGACCGCTCCACGGGGAGCGGCAGTTCACGGTCCGTCCAGACCGGGTGGTCGGCAGGCAGCAGCAGGCCGAGGAACCCCTTGCTCGCCCAGTACGGCGACGCGGGCCCCGAGTACGCCTGCGTCGCGGGCAGGAACGTGCCGTACCAGCCCAGCGGCAGCAGCCCCCGTTCGTCCGGCGCCCCACGCTCGGCGAAGTGCCGGGCCGCGCCGGAGGCCAGGCGCCGGGTCAGACCCGGGGCGAGCGGGGTGCAGTCGGCGAGCGCGCCCAGCCAGACCGGCGCCGTCGCCGCGATGCGGTACGTCAGCGACCGCCCCTGGTGCACGGGCGCGCCGTCCGCACCGAAGAACTGCGGGTAGGTGGTCAGGAACTGGGCCAGCCGCTCCCGGTAGACGGCGCCGCGCCCGCCGTCCCCGTCCGGCCCTGCCATGCGGGACCACAGCAGCGGGTACAGGTGCATGGCCCAGCCGATGTAGTAGTCGAAGTTGCGGCCGTCGCCGTCCGTGTACCAGCCGTCGCCGACGTACCAGTCCTCGATCCGGTCGAGCCCGCCGTCGATGTCGCCCTGGCTGTACGGCGCGCCCACCGAGGCGAGGAACTGCTCCGACACCACCTGGAACAGGCGCCAGTTGTTGTCCCAGGTCCGTGCGCCGACGAACCCGGAGAACCAGTCGACGACCCGTTCCTGCGCCCGGGAGTCGAGCCGGTCCCAGATCCAGGGGCGGGTCTCGTGCAGGGCGAGCGCGATCGAGGCGGCCTCCACCATCTGCTGGGAGCAGTCGGTGAGCGCGGGCCAGGCCTCGCCGCTGTCACGGTCCGTGCCCGTTGTCAGACCCTGCGTGTACCTTTCGATGAGGTGGGAGACGGCCGTGGAGTCGGCCCCCTCGCCGCCGTCGCCGCCCGCGCCCGCGATCCGGAAGGAGGCCAGCAGGAATGTCCGAGCGAATCCTTCGAGGCCGTCCGAGACGACCCCGGACCAGCTGGTCCGGCCCGGCAGCCGGTACTGCGCGAATCCCTCGGTGGCGTACGGCAGCAGGGCCGCCAGCTGCCGGTCGGCCAGGGCCTCCCAGTGCGCCCTGGTCCAGCCGGTCAGGGGGGAGCGGACGCGGTCGGTGGGCGGGAGGGGGAAGTGCGGCGCGGGCATGGTGGTTCGCTGGCTCCTTCGTCGGACGGCGTGCGATACGGGTGGTCGGGGCGGCGGGCAGGCCGGACCGCTCTCACCGAAGGCGGGCGGTGTGCGTATGGCCCCGCGAGCCGCCCACCTGGACGGTGAGCACGGGGTGGCGGCCCGGCACGACGGACACGGTGTCGTCGGCGCCGACCACCTCGCGCACGGGGAAGGGGAGCCGGACGGTCAGGGTCGTCGTCGTACGGCCCGGATCCGCCACCGCCACCGTCATGCCCTCCTCGCGGCGGCACACCAGGACCGTACCGGGGCCGTCGGCGCTGAGTCCGTCGACCGAGCCCGCCGCCCAGAAGTGTGCCGCGAGCAGGCCGTGACGGGGTGCGGCGACGGCCTGGACGGTGGCGTCGTTGACCAGTACGCGCGCCGGGCGGGAGCGGGACCAGGCCAGGGTCGCGGCGGCGGTCGCGCGCGGCAGCAGGACGTAGGAGTAGGACGCGGAGACGGGGGAGGGGCCGTGGTCGAACCAGAGGGTGGCGTAGCGGCGGGTGACCGGGGTGGTGCTGCCGCCGGTGTCCGCGCCGGTGTTGAGGGCGCTCCACGTGCCGGTGCGTTCCTCGCACAGGGCGCGCAGCGGCCCGCCGGAGGGGAAGACGTACCCGCCCGTGCCCTCCAGGTGGGCCCAGCGGGCGTCGTCCAGTGCGGCCGACCACCCCTGCCGCGCGGGCTGGCGGTGTCCGTCGAAGACGAGCCGGGGCGTCCCTTGGGCGTGCAGGTTCCGGTTCTCCACGACCGTCTCCACGGTCCTGCCGTCGCTCGCCGTGATCCCGGCGCCGAGGGCGACGACCGCGTTGTCCAGGAAGAACCACGCCTTCTTGGCCCGCAGCGTCGAGCCGTCCGCGATCAGTTCCATCGCGGCGGCACCGTACCGGCCGTCGAGCACGGCCCCGCCCGCGACCGCGTTCCGCGGGCGGAACGTGCCGGTTCCGCCGCCGGTCCCGAGATCGGTCCGGGCGCGGGTGTCCACCGTCGTGCCCGGCAGCCGGTACGGGTCGACGGTGGGCCAGAAGGCGTCACCGAAGGCGTCCGGGTCGTCGCCGTCGTACAGGTACGTCATGCCGTCGCCGGTGTACCAGCCGTGCAGGTTCTCGCCGTTGCCCGCCTCGTAGGCGGCGATGCGCCGCGACGACAGCGACAGCGCGTACGCCCACGAGGGGCGCCGGTGCACCACGCGGTCCATGTCGGCGAAGACGAAGTGGCCGCCGAGGCGGTCCGCGGGCCGCACGTCCGGATCGTCGAGGAGGGCCTTCGCGCGGGCCAGGTCCGGGATCCCGACGAGCGTCCTGTACGGCGTCCTGGTGTTGCGCAGGATCCAGCCCTTGGCCGCGGCGCGCCAGCGCTCCGCGTACCCTCGCGGTGCGCCGTCGGCGAGTTGGAGGATGTGCGCGACCGCGGCAGCCCCGTCGACGTGGTCCCGCGCGCGCTCGCGGGAGATCGCACGGCCGCGCACGGCGTCCATCATCAGTCCGTCGAACAGGAAGGGTTCGAAGCTCCGCTCGACGGCCTCGTACAGCACCTGGACCGACGGGTCGGTGACGGCCCAGTCGGAACCGGCGAGCAGCGCGATCAACTGGCCGGCGCCGCCGAGCAGGACACTGCCGTACGTGCCCGTGTACGCGACGTCGGAGTGCTGCACGAACGAGCCGTCCCGGTAGAAGCCGTCACCCGAGGTGACGTACTGGAACAGGCTGTTCCTGCCGTTGTCCCGGACGTCGGACAAGCCGTCGCGGGCCAGGACGAGCGCGGCGGGGTCGCCCGCGAGCAGCCCGCGCAGGGCGACGACGACGGCCTTGTCGGCGCGGTTGGCGCCCGTCTCGGCGAGGGTGGGGGAGTTGGTGCGGCGATCCGCGTCGGGGACGAACGCGGCGACCGTCCGCACGTAGGCGTCACGGTCCTGCGCGGGCAGCTCCGCGCGCAGCAGTACGCAGATGTCCATCAGGGCGCGCGGCGCCCCGATCTCCCAGAACCACCAGTTGCCGGTCTCGCGACGGGAGGCGTTGTAGCCGGTGGTGTGCAGGAAGCGGAGCGCGTCGAGGATCCCGTCGCGCACCGCGGCCTGCCCGGTGAGCGAGGTGCCGGGCGTGGCCCACGCGGTCGCGACCGTGCGCAGGCGCGGGTAACTCTGGCCGAACATGTTGGGGTCGGAGGCGGGGGACAGGTCCGCCCACAGTGCCGTGCGGCCCTCGGAGGTGTCGATCCGCCGCCACCAGTCACAGGCCTGGGTGTCCAGGGCGGCGAGCGCGGCGGCGAAGTCCGGGTCCGCGGGGTCGAAGGAGCCGCCGGTCAGCTGCCGCGCGGCACGGTCGAGCAGGGGCTCGTACGGGTCGTCGGCGGACGCCGTGGCGGCGCTCGCATCACCTGCGCGGGCGACGAGGGAGGCGGCGGCGCCCGCAGAGGCGAGCGCGAGGGTCTGGCGTCTGCTCAGGTCCATGGCGGGTCTCTTCCTCCGGGATCAGTCGGTCAGTGTGGCCGGGTCGGTCGACGGTTCGGGAAGACGGAGCGCGGCCAGTTCGGCCCGGCCCTCGGCGTCGATGGGGAACGCCCAGGTGGTGACGAAGAAGTCGGTGAGGTCGCGCCCGGCGACACGGCTGGCGTACGTGGCGAGCGCCCGGTAGCGCTTGGCCGTATCGGTGTAGTCCGACTGCGGGTTCTCCTCGCGCACCAGCTTGTGCAGCCTGGGCCAGAAGTCCGCGCCGAAGGCCAGCTCCAGCTGGCGCAACGGCACCAGCTTCTCGTACGCCCCGAAGGACTTCTCGTACGTCAGCCCCGCCGTGCCGAACCTGGCCCGCGCGGACTGGAAGTAGTTCAGGCCCGTCTTCGGGTCGACGGTGAGGAGGTTGGAGGGCCGGCCGAGGGCGCGCTGCACGGCCAGCGAGTAGATGTTCACCGTCACCTCGGTGAGCCCCGACGGCTTGTACGCGAACTGCTGGTGCAGATGGCCGAGTTCGTGGTACAGACCCCAGCCGCGGGTGCGCAGCCCCTCCACCGTGGTGGCCCGGTCGAGATAGGCGCGCGGGAACCCGTTGTAACCGTGCGTCGCGTACGCGCCGACGCCGGACGGCACCACCGACACCTCGGTGAAGTGGTAGCCGCCGGCCTTGGGCCGGTGCACCGGCTTCGAACCGTCCAGGCCGCTGACGTCGGACTCGGCGTCGATGATCTGCTCCACGAGGCCGAGCAGCGCCGCGTGGTCCTCGTCCCGGTACAGCAGCGCTCCGTCCCGGGTGAGCGTCACGATCGAGCGCGGCCCGTGCAGCTCGACGACCGGGACATCGGTGTACGCGTCCAACTGGTGCCGGTAGTCGGCCTCGGCGGTGCGCCCGAGCGTGAAGACGGGCATGGGCACGGAGCCGCTCCTGAGCCGGACCGCCGCGCGTTGCCCGCTGCCTTCGAGGGTGAAGTAGACGGGTCCGCCATGCGGGTCGGTCACGGTGTTCGCGCCGGGCTTGAGCGGGTAGCCGCGCGGTTCGGTGACGGTTCCGTAGTAGTCCCACTGCCCGACCCACAGGGTCGGCACCAGCCCGTCGTAGGGCAGTACCTCGCAGCGCAGGGCGGTGGCCGGCGGCACGTAGCGGCCGGTCGTCTGGAACTCGCAGGCGCGCAGGGCCTGGCCGAGGCGGAGCCGCTCCGCCTCGGCGGAGGGACGGGCGACGAGCGGCACGGTGAGGTCGCCTGCGCCCTGGGCGGTGCTCGCGGCGTGGGCCGAGCCCGCGGCGTGGGCGGTGCCGGCGCCGAGGCCGCCGACGGCGAGCGCGGCGCCCGTGGCCGCGGCGAGGACGGAGCGGCGGGACGGGGATGCGGGGGTGCGCATGTGTGTCGTCTCCTTGGGGCGATCCGTACGTGGACTGGGGCGGGGGGAGGTACGGCCTGAACGAACGGGCGAGCGGGCGAACGGGTGAGGGGAGCGGCCGAGGACGGGTGCGGTCGGGGCGGACGGCCGTGCCGAGGGTGCGGGCGGTGACGGCCACGCACCGAAGGTGCGGACAGGGACGGCCACGCGCGCCGAGGGTGGGTGCGGTGCCGGTCGAGGGGCGCGGACGGCGACGGCCGGGGCGCGGGTCGCACCCGGCCGTCACCGTGTCGTCGGCGGAGGTGCCGCCCCGGTCGAAGCGCCCGGAAGACCGGTTGTCCGCGCCTTCCATGGCCGCCGTCCGTGGCCGTCCGGGGGTATGGGGGGCGGGCGGCACGCCGTCAGTCCGAGAGCGTGCTCGGGTCCATGTCCGGCTTCGGGAGGTTCAGTGCGGCGATCTCGGCGATGCCCCGCGCGTCGATCGGCATCGCCCACTTGCCGACGAGGAAGTCCGTCAGGTCGCGGCCGGCCGTGCGTGAGGCGTAGGTGGCGAGGGCGCGGTACTGGCGGGCTTCGACCGCCGGCGGGTGGTCGTAGTCCTCCACCGGCGCGTCGTGCTGGTGCTCCGTGCGGACCAGCCGGTGCAGCCGGGGCCAGAAGTCGTCGCCGAAGGCGAGCTCCAGCTGGCGGAGCGGGACCAACTGCTCGTAGGCGCCGAGATCGTCGACGTAGGAGAGGCCGGGGGTGCCGAGCTTCGCTCGGGCGGACTGGAACCAGTCGAGGCCCGTCTTCGGGTCGACCGTCAGGAGGTTCGAGGGCCGGCCCAGGGTGCGCTGGGCCGCCAGCGAGTAGATGTTCACGGTGACCTCGGTGAGGCTGCCGGCCTGGTAGGCGGCCTGCTGGTTGAGGTGCCCCAGCTCGTGGTAGAGGCCCCAGCCGCGGGTGGTGAGACCGCTGACGGTGCACAGGCGGTCCATGTAGGCGCGGGGGAAGCCGTTGAAGCCGTGCCAGGCGTACGCGCCGACGCCCTTCGGGACGACGCTGACCTCGTTGAAGTGGTAGCGACCCGCCTTGGGCCGGTCCAGGGGCCGGCCGCCGTCGAGGCCGCTGATGCGGTCGTGCGAGCCGATGACGGTGTCGAACAGCGACATCAGCGCGGTGTGGTCCTCGTCGCGGTACAGCAGCGCGCCCTCGCGGGTGAGCGTCAGGATGGCCCGCTCCGTGACGAGTTCGACCCAAGGGACGTCGGTGACGGTGTCGATCCGCCGCTGGAACTCGGCCTCGCTCGTGCGGCCCAGTTCGAAGACCGCCATCCGTTCGACTCCGGAGACGAAGGTGACGGCGGCACGCTGCCCGTGCCCTGCGAAGCTCAGGTACACCGGGCCGCCGTAGCTGTCCACGACCTCGTTCAGGCCCGGGCGGAGCCGGAATGCCCGGGGCGCCTTCAGGTCGGTGTTCGTGTTGTAGTCGTCGAAGGTGCCGATGTGCAGCACCGGGAGCACCCCGTGGGCCGACCGCACCCGGAGGGCGACGGTCGCGCCGGGCGCCGCGTAGCGCCCGGTGGGGATGAAGTCGCTGGCCCGCAGCGACCGGTCGAGCCGCAGCCGTTCCGTCTCGGCGTCCGGAAAGGCCTTGACGAGCAGTGTGTCGCCGCCCGCCGCGCCGTGTGACGAGGGGGAGGTGGGCGACGCGGGGGAGGAGACCGCGGCGGGGGAGGCGGCCGCGGTCCCGGCACCGAGGGCCACGGCCGCACCGGCACCCGCCAGTGCGGCGAGCACGGCGCGACGGCCGGGGGAGGAGGGCTCGGCGGGGACATGGAGAGGCTTGTGGGCAGGGCGCATCCAGGAACTCCCATGAGGACGGACGGCGTCGAGGCGATGGGCGGGACGAGCGGGTGGAGCTGCGCGCCAGCATGTAAGCGTTTGCTATCCGGCCGCAAGGGGGTACGCCGAGTTTCTGTTCGTTACTATGCGAACCAGGCTCCTTGCGAGCAGGATCGAGCACGTCAGGAGCCTGTATCCAGGAGCGCAGGGAGCGCAGGGAGCGCAGGGAGCGCAGGAGCCCAGAGGCTCAGGAACCCGAGGACCCGAGGAATCAAGGGGCGGGGTAATCAAGGGCGGAGGGCGCGTGACGTCAGCCCCGGCGCGGTCTCCCGTTCACGGCGACCGTTCCCCGTGGCGCCGCCACCGATTCCCGTACGACGATGTGCGTGCCCAGACGCAGCGTCCCGGTCGTGGGGGCGCGCCAGTCGTCCTCGTCGCCGCCGTTGAGCGCCACCCGCACCGCCTGCCGGCCCATCTCCTCCAGCGGGATCCGGACGGTGGTCAGCCGCGGCCGCAGCTCCTGGGCCACCGGGATGTCGTCGTAGCCGACCAGCGACATGTCCTGCGGGATGCGCACCCCGGCCTCCTCCATGGCCTGCGCCGCGCCGGCCGCCACGATGTCGTTCGCGGCGAACACGGCGGTGAACCCCGCTCCGCCGCGCAGCAGTTCGGCCATGCGCCGGTAACCGAAGGCGCGACTGAAAGCGCCCGGCTGTTCCAGCTGCGGATCCCGCCCGATGCCGCGCAGCTCGAGCGCGCGCCGGTGTCCGGCGAGCCGGTCCCGTGCCGTGGAGAGGCCGGGCGGCCCGCCCAGGTAGAGGATCCGCTCATGGCCCTGCGTGATCAGGTGGTCGGTGATCGCGAAGGCGCCGCCCTCGTTGTCGTACTCCACCCCGACCGTCGGGACGCCCGCACCGAGCGAGGGACGTCCGCACAGCACCAGCTTCGAACCGCCCGCGTCCAGTTCGCGGGCCCTGCGCGCCAGTTCGGCCTTGTAGGCGCGGTCCTCGACGCTGCCGCCGACCAGCACCACGGCGTCCGCGCGCCGCTCGTGCATCAGCTCGATGAAGGCGAGTTCCCGCTGCGGGTCGCCCTGGGTGCAGCACACCAGGCAGAGCCGGTCGCCGTCGGTGGCCTCGCGTTCGACGCCGCGCGCGATGTACGCGTAGAAGGGGTCGATCAGTTCACCGACGATGATGCCGACGGTGCGGCCGGAGGCGCCGGCCAGTGCCCGGGCATGGGCGTTGACCACATAGCCCAGCTCCCGCATGGCTGCCTCGACGCGCTCGCGCGTGGCGGCGGCGACCGGGTAGTTGCGGTTCATGACCCGCGAGACGGTCGCCGTGGACACCCCGGCCCGTCGCGCGACGTCGACGACGGTCGCGCGGCGCTGCCCGCTCCGCTCCCCCTGTCCTTCGCCCTGACCCCCGCCGTCCGGTCCGGGTGCCGTGGAACTCTGCCGGGACATCCGGCCCACCCCCTGATGGTCGTACTGGTCTGCCTGTGCTCGGCCCGTCCCAGAGACTATGGCGTGCGGCGCCGCTGCGCTCACGCGATCCGCTCCAGGTCCTCGAGGAGCACGGCGTGGGCCAGCGGCAGCCCGCGCGCGTACCGGGCCAGCTCGTCGACGGCGAGCGCGCCGAGCCTGCCCACCTCGTTGCCCTGGGCGCCCGCCAGGTGCGGGGTGATGAAGACGTTGGGCAGGTCCCACAGCGGGTGCCCGGCGGGCAGCGGTTCGGGGTCCGTGACGTCGAGCACGGCGTCGATCCGGCCGCTCAGCAGGTGTTCCGTGAGGGCGGCGGTGTCCACAAGGGGACCGCGCGCGGTGTTCACGAGGAGTGTGCCCGGGCGCATCAGGCCGAGCCTGCGGGCGTCGAGCAGATGCCGGGTGCGAGGGGTGTCCGGCGCGTGCAGGGTCACCACGTCGCTGGTCGCCACCAGGGTGTCCAGGTCGGTGCGGGTGGCGCCGAGCAGCTCCGCCTCGGCGTCGCCGATGTACGGGTCGTACAGGAGCACCTCGGCGTCGAGGGTGCGCAGCAGCTCCGTGACGCGGCGGCCGATGCGGGAGGCGCCGACCACGCCGACGGTGATGCCGCGGGTGCCGAGCCAGTGGTGCCGGTCCAGGTCGGCGTCGGTGCGATGGGTGCGCCGCTCGCGGAAGAGACGGGCGAGCGGGAAGGCCCGCTTGGCACCCAGGATGATCGCGGCGAGCGTGAACTCGGCGACCGGCACGGCGTTGGCCGCCGCCGCCGAGGAGACCGCGATGCCGCGCCCGTAGGCCTCCCGGCTCAGGAACGTCTTGACGGTGCCGGCCGCGTGGATCACCGCGCGCAGCCGGGGCGCCCGGTCGAGCGCGGCCCTGTCGACCGGCGGGCAGCCCCAGCCGGTGAGCAGGACCTCGCACTCGGCGAGGGCCGCGCGCGCCGAAGGGCTGGTGAACTCCTCCACGACACGCGGAGGCCGGATGTCCGCGGTCTCCTCCAGGCGCGCCCGTACGACTGGCGGGAAGACGTCGTCCACGACGGAGGGGTCCATCGCTAGAACCGTGCGGGGCCGCCGCGGGGGCGGTGTGGCGTCGGCGGCCGTGGCCTCGACCGGCGCCTCGTCAGTGGTACGCACCCTGCCTCCGGACAGTAAACGTGTTCTATGGCGGTACCGAACGCTAGGGAGCACGTCGCTCCACCGTCAAGGTCAGGAAGAAAATACGGCAGGAGAGTTGTCCTGCTTCAGCCAGAAATGCGGTGCAGAAGTGGCCTGTTCGCAGCGTTTCCACGGTCCGTCAGATCGGCGGATCTATTGACGATGGGGTTAACCGCTTACTAACTTGCCGCCGCAGAAACCAGTTCCTGCGCCAACCGGCCGAACAGGACCGCTCCATGACTGTCTCCGTACCACCGACCGCCGTCGACCGCGCTCCCCGCAAGACCTTCTGGCAGCGACTCAAGCGTGACAGGGTGATGCTGCTGCTGTGCCTGCCCGGCTTCCTGTACTTCGTGGTGTTCCACTACGTACCGCTGCTCGGCTACATGGTGGCCTTCCAGGACTACCAGCCCTACCTCGGCTACATGCACAGTGCCTGGACCGGCTTCACCAACTTCACGACGGCCTTCGCCGACCCCGACTTCTGGTCGGCGACCGGCAACACGCTGGAGATCGCGCTCGTCCAGCTCGTCCTGTTCTTCCCCGTGCCGATCGGGCTCGCCCTGCTGCTCAACAGCATCGTCAGCGACAAGCTGCGCCGCTTCGTGCAGAGCGTCGTCTACCTGCCGCACTTCATCGGCTGGGTGATCATCGTCTCGATCTTCCAGCAGATCCTGGGCGGCGCGGGCGTCGTGCCCGACGTGCTCGGATCCCTCGGCCTGCCGCGCTACGACATGACGACCGACCCGAACGCCTTCCCCTGGCTGCTGGCGCTCCAGGTGATGTGGAAGGACGCCGGCTGGGGCACCATCATCATCCTCGCGGCGCTGCTCTCCATCGACCGCGGCCTGTACGAGGCGGCGGCCATGGACGGCGCGGCCCGGTGGCGCCGCTTCTGGCACGTCACCCTGCCCGGCCTGTCCCCGGTGCTCGTCCTGCTGCTCATCCTCAACCTCGGCAACATCCTCACCGTCGGCTTCGAGCAGATCCTGCTGCAGCGCGACGCCGTCGGCCCCGAGGCCGGTGAAGTCCTCGACACCTACGTCTACTTCCACGGCATCAAGGACAACCAGTGGGGCACGGCCGCCGCCGTCGGCCTGGTGAAGGCCGTCATCGGCACCGTCCTCGTCATCGGCGCCAACAAGTTCGCCCACCGGCTCGGTCATGAAGGGGTGTACCGCGGTGCTGACCGTTGAGACGTCCGCTGGGAAGACGCGCCGCGTGCGCGCGGGCCGGCCCGCACCCACGGCGGGAGAGCTGCGCCCGTCCGGCGCCCGCCCCCCGTGGATGGAGAAGCCCACCCGGTTCGGCCTCGTCCTCAAGGGCCTCGCCCTCGTGCTCGTCGTCGGCCTGGTGGCGTACCCGCTGATCGGTGTGATCGGCACGAGCTTCGCCTCGCAGAGCGACATCATCAGGTCCAACGGGCTCGTCCTGTGGCCCGACCACCCCAGCCTCGACGCCTACCGCACCGCGTTCACCGGCGGACGTGTGACCCGCGCCCTGATCGTCAGCATCGGCGTCACCGTCGCCGGCACCGCCTGCAGCCTCCTCGCCACCATCGGCATGGCGTACGGGCTGTCGCGGCGGGGCATCGTCGGCGGCCGGTTCATCCTCATGACCGCCCTGTTCACCATGCTCTTCAACGCGGGCGTCATCCCCAACTTCCTCCTGGTCAAGGAGCTGGGGCTCTACAACACGTTCGCCGCGCTCGTCCTGCCCACCATGGTCAGCGCCTTCAACCTCGTCGTGATGCGGGCCTTCTTCATGAACCTGCCCGAGGAGCTGTACGACGCGGCGAAGGTGGACGGCGCGGGTGATTTCCGGACCCTGATCCGCGTCGTCCTGCCGCTCTCCAAGGCGGTCATCGCCGTCGTCGGACTGTTCTACGCCGTCGCCTACTGGAACGCGTACTTCAACGCCCTGCTCTACCTCGGCGACAACGACAAGTGGCCCCTGCCCATGGTGCTGCGCACCTTCATCCTCCAGGGCCAGAACCTCGACACCGCGGCGGCCGGCGAGGTGGTCGCCCCGCAGCAGGCCGTGCAGATGGCCGTACTGGTCATCGCCGTCGTGCCGATCCTGCTCGTCTACCCCTTCCTCCAGCGGTTCTTCACCAAGGGCGTCCTCACCGGCGCCGTCAAGGGCTGACCGCGCGCACCCGAACCGCCCATGCGCCGCCCCGGCCGCACCCGAATCGCCTCCGCGTCCCCGCGCACCCGAGTCGCCCCGCCTCCCCGCGCACCCGAATCTCTCCGCACACCTGAATCTCTCCGTCCCCCCGTGTTGATCCGTGCCCCCTCGTGTTGAGGAGTTCCGCCATGTCCGGCACCACATCCGTCGACCGCCGCACCCTGTTCCGCTGGGGTGCGGGCGCCGGCCTCGCCGTCGCCGCGGCACCGCTGCTCGCCGCGTGCGGCGACGGCGGCACCGCGGCCAAGGCCGAGGCCAAGAGCGCCAAGCTGCTGCCGACCACCACCGTGCGCAACATCGGAATCAAGGCCGACCTGCCCGGCACCGCGGCGGGCGTTCCGAACGCCTTCCTGAAGTACCCGGCCGAACTGGTCCGCGCGACCCGGGGGACCCCGCTCGAAGGCGCCGAGAAGATCACCGCCGTCACCGAGACCTTCGCACCGCTGCCGCCCGCGCGCGGCAAGAACGCGGCCTGGCGGGAGATCGAGAAGCTGCTCGGCACCGAGGTCGACTTCACGGCCGTGCCCGCGGACGACTACCCGGCGAAGTTCTCCACGATGGTCGCCGGTGACCAGCTGCCGGACATCTTCATGTACCCGGAGACCGGCGGCGTCGACGACATGGGCTCGTTCCTCGCCGCCAAGTGCGCGGACCTGGGCCCCCACCTGTCCGGCGACAAGATCAAGGACTACCCGAACCTCGCGGCCGTCCCGCAGTACGCCTGGCGCGACGCCATCAAGGGCGGCAAGCTCTACGGCATCCCGATCGCCCGCTCGGGCAGCGGCGGCGCGGGCTTCTACCGGGCCGACCTGTTCCGGCGGGCCGGCGTCACCGGCCTCGACCAGATCGACAGCATCGAACGGCTCGTCGAGCTGGCCAAGGACCTCACGGACGCCAGGAAGAAGCAGTACTTCTTCACCGGCGGCAGCACCGTCCTGCTCGCCATGTCCGCCGGTGCCCAGCACTTCTGGAATTTCGACCGGCAGACCGGCAAGTGGCGGTACCAGCTGGAGGACGACAAGTACCGGTACGCGGTCGAGACCGCCGCCAAGCTCTACAAGGCGGGCTGCTACTACCCGGGTACCGTGCAGATGTCCGGGGCCCAGAAGGCCCAGTACACGGACCTGTTCAAGAACGGCAAGGCCGCCTACGTCTACGACGGCATGCCCTCGTACCTGACCACGGCCACCGGATACGTCGACGCCATGGGGGCCATCGACAAGTCCTTCGACGTACGGCCCATGGTGCCCGTCGGCAAGGACGCGGTGGCCTGGACCGACAACGTCTCGCTGCAGAACTGCTACATCACCAGGGCCGGCGAGCAGCGGGTCAAGGAACTGCTGCGGCTCGCCGACTTCGCCGCCTCGCCCTTCGGTTCCCTCGAATACACCCTCATCAACTACGGCGTGGAGAACACCGACTACCAGCGGGACGCGCACGGCACGCCCGTCCTCACCAAGCAGGGCACCCAGGACGTGACCGTGCCGTGGGGCAAGCTCGCCTCCGCGACACCCGCGTTCTTCAGCGCCACGCACCCCGACGCCGCCCGCTACGTGCACGAGGCGTACTCGGTGCTCATCCCGAAACTCGTCGAGGACCCGACCCTCAGCTACTCCTCGCCGACCTGGGACTCCAAGGGACAAGGCAGCCTCTACACCATCCACCTCGACGGCCTGAAGGACCTGATCACCGGCCGCAAGCCGATGTCCGCGTACGACGCGCTGGTCAAGAAGTGGCGCCGTGCCGGGGGCGACACGTGTCGCGCCGAGTTCGAGCAGGCCTCGCAGAAGGGGAAGAAGTGACCACCGGCAGACGCACGTTCCTCACGTCGGCGGCGGCGGTCGCCGCCGCGGTCACGGTACCGGTGCTGGGCTCGCCCGCCGGCGCCGCGGGTTTCGACCCCCGCCCCGGCTCCGACGGCGTCGGCGACCCGCTGTTCCCGACCCTCGGCAACGGCGGCTACCGGGTCGACCACTACGACCTGACCTTCGACTTCACACCGGTGACGTACGACTTCACGGCGGTGGTGAAGATGGAGGCGCGGGCCACGCAGGACCTGTCGGCGTTCAACCTGGACACCGACGGCCACAGCATCGACGCGGTCACGGTGAACGGCCGCCCCGCCTCCCACGCCCTCTCCCTCGGCCACTCCGGCCAGGAACTGACGGTCACTTCGCCCTCGCCGCTCCACAAGGGCGCCCCGTTCCGCGTCACCGTCGCCTACCACGGCAACGGCAAGGCGCAGCGGGCCGGACTGACCGGATGGAGGTTCGGCTCGGACGGCGGCTTCGCCTCGGCCGCGCAGTCCTCGCGGGCCGACACCTTCCTGCCCTGCAACGACACACCCTCCGACAAGGCCACCTGGACCTTCCACATCTGTGCGCCCGAGGGGTATGTCGCCGCCGCCAACGGAGTGCTGACCGGCAAGGACCAACGCGCCGACGGAGCGACCGAATGGCACTTCGCGCTGCGCGAGCGCATGCCGACGGAACTGCTCGGCATCGCCGTCGTCAAGGGTACATACCTGTACGGCACGTCGCACACCGGGCTGCCGCTGCGGCACATCGTCCCGCGGGGCCGGGAGGACGAGTACGCCCCGATCGTGGCCCGCACACCCGACCATCTCGCCTGGCTGGAGGCCAAGTTCGGCCGCTACCCGTTCTCCGTGTACGGCATCCACATCTACGACGGGTACACCGACGCCCTGGAGAACACGACGCTCACCCTGATGGGCACCAACTGGTTCAAGCCCGACGCAGACGGCGACCCGACGTACGAGAACACCATGGTGCACGAGCTGACCCACCAGTGGTTCGGCGACAGCGTGACGCCGAACGACTGGCAGCAGGCCTGGCTCAACGAGGGGCCGGCCGTGTACTACGCCGCGCTCTACAGCGAGGAGCGCGGCTGGTCCGACATGGCCGGAAAGATGAAGACGACGTACGCCGCGCTCGACGCGATCCGCGTGAGTGACGGGCCGCCCGGACTGCCCAAGGCCCTCGGCGGCACCAACATCTACGACGGCGGGGCGCTGGTGCTCTACGCCCTCCGACTCCACGTCGGCCCGCGGAAGTTCGACCGGATCATGGGCCTGTGGCCGCGCCGCTTCAAGGGCCGTACGGTCACCAGCGAGGACTTCATCGCCCACGCCGTGACCGTGACGGGCGACCGGTCGCTGGACCGGTTCCTGCGGGACTGGCTGTTCGGCACGCGGAACCCGCCGATGCCGGGCCATCCGGACTGGACGGCCACGGCATGAACGGCGGCGGTCGGCCGCCCCGCACACCTCGTCCGGCCGGTGCCGCGCCGAAGGCAGCGCGCCTCCGGTACCACACGGTGGCGCCGGCCCCCAGGCGTGGCCACACGCCACCCGGCCCCGCACCTGAACCTGAACCTGAACCGCCGCACTCCACCTCCCCGGCCCGCCCCGAGCGGCGGGCCGTTCGAGCGGAAGGTCATCGCATGAGACCACTCACCCGCACAGTCCGCACCGCCGGCGCCGCCCTCCTCACCGGCGCCGCGCTGCTCCTCAGCCCGCTGCCCGCCGCCCAGGCGGCCCCCTCTCCCAAGGTCCTGTACGCCGCACCCCACGGCTCGGGGTCCCAGTGCACCCCGGGGCGTCCCTGCTCCGTGGAGGGGGCGCGCAACGCCGCACGCGCCGTCAGCGGGCGGGAGGTGCGCGTCGAACTCGCCGACGGCACGTACGAACTGGACGCCCCCCTGCGGCTCGGCGCGGAGGACTCCGGGGTCACCTGGACCGCGGCCCGCGGCGCGCATCCCGTACTCTCCGGCGGCCGGACCCTGACGGGCTGGTCCGTCAACGGCGACGGCACCTGGAGCGCGAAGGTGCCCGGGGGCATCACGCCGCGCCAGCTGTTCGTCGACGGCCGGCGCGCCGTGCGCGCCCGTGGCGGGTCCTGTGCCGCCGCCGTCTGCGACGCCACCGAGTCCGGCATGAGCGGCGCAGAGAAGGCCGGCGTCGCCCACTGGGCCCGCCCCACCGACGCCGAGGCCGTCATCAGCGTGCGCTGGCGCAACTACCACTGCCGCATCGCCGCCGTCACCGGCGACCTCATGACCTTCGCCCAGCCCTGCTGGACCAACTCCACCTCCGGGACCGACCGCACCGGACCCGCCTGGGACACGACGACCGTCGACTCCGCCCGCTACACAGGTGTGGCCTACTTCGAGAACGCCCGCGAACTCCTGGACGAGCCCGGCGAGTTCGTCTGGGACTCGGCCGCCCGCACCGTCACCTACCTGCCCCGCAAGGGCGAGAACCCGCGCCGTTCCCGGGCGATCACCCCGGTCACCGAAGGGCTCCTCGTGCTCGACGGCGCCCATGACGTCCGCCTCAGCGGCATCGGCTTCGCCTACGCCGCCTACCAGCAGCCGAACACCGACGAGGGCTACGCGGGCACCCAGGCCGGCCTGACCCTGACCGGCGCCACCGGCCCCGTCGACCACGCGGGCCGCCACTACACCAAGCCCGCCGCCGCCCTCACCGTCCGCGGCGGCCGCCACGTGGTGATCGACCGCGGCACCTTCACCCACCTCGGCGGCGCGGGCGTCGTCTTCGAACAGGGCACCCAGGACTCCACGCTCACCCGCTCCCGCTTCACCGACCTCTCCTCCGGCGCCGCGTACATCGGTGACACGGAACCCATGCCGGCCCCCGAACTCACCGGCGCCCGCAACACGGTCTCGTACAACACCGTCCGCCGCACGGGCGTGGAGTACACGGACGCCGTGGGCATCTGGGCGGGCTACGAGGCCGGCACCGTCATCGACCACAACACCCTCGACGACCTCCCGTACTCCGGGATCTCCGTCGGCTGGGGCTGGAACCAGCCCGAGGCCCGGCAGTCCGTGCTCCGCGACAACCGCGTCACCGACAACCGGATCACCGACGTCATGCTGGTCGAGGACGCACAGCACGACGGAGCCGCCATCTACACCCAGGGCGCCCAGCCGGGCACCGTCATCTCCGGGAACTACATCGACCGCAGCGCGTACGGGAACACCGAACGCGACGGCAACGGCATCTACCTCGACGAACAGTCCAGCCACATCACTGTCGCCCGCAACGTCGTCACGCGCGTCGGCTACAAGTGGATCTCCAACTGGGCCGACTACGGCATCGACAACCGCGCCACCGGGAACTGGACCGACACCGACGCCCCGGCCCTCGCCGGCACCGGCTCGACCATGACCGGCAACCACACGAAGCTGGACCGGCTCCCCGCCGAGGCCGTCGACGTCGCAGAAGCCGCCGGCGCGGCCGGCCGGGGCCGCGTCGAGCAACTCCGCCCCGACCTGGCCCGCACCGGCACCGCCACCCAGTCCTCCACGGACGGCACGGCGGCAGCGGCCGGCGCCACCGACGGCGACACCACCACCGACACCCGCACCCTCTCCGAGGCGGGCGCCTGGTGGCAGGTGGACCTGGGCGCCGCCCACCACGTCGGCCAGGTCGAGATCTGGAACAGCAGCGCCATGACCACGTCCGACTTCGACGTGCAACTCGCCGCCTCGGCCGACTTCTCCGACGCCACCACCTCGCACGTCACCGGCAAGGCACTGCGCCCCACCCTCCTGGACACCGGCACCGAGGCCCGCTACATCCGCATCCGCCTCAGCGGCACCGGACGAGTGGCGCTCGCCCACGTCCTGGTCCATCCCTGAGCCCTGTCGTCACAGGGGGTGCGCCGCGGACCGTCCGGCGGGCCCGCGGCGCACCCGCGCCCCCTGCTCCTCTCGCCGCACCGACACCACGTAACGGAAAGGCGGTCACGTCATGACCGACGCCCCCAGCGACCTGCGCCTCGGCGTCATCGGTTACGGACTGCGCGGCAGCATCGCCCGCACCGCGCACCGGCCGGGAGCCGGCTCCCGGGTCACCGCGCTCGCGGACCACGACGCCGCCGCGCGGGCGGAGGCGGCCCTGGCGTTCCCCGGCGCGCTGATCTCCGGCGACCACCACAAGGTGATCACGGACCCGGACGTCGACGCCGTCCTCGTCCTCACCCCCGACCACACCCACGCCGACGTCGCCCGCGAGGCGCTCGAAGCGGGCAGACCCGTCTTCGTCGAGAAGCCGCTCGACGTCACCGTGGAACGCTGCGACGACCTCCTGCGCACCGCCTACAGCACGGGAAGCCGCCTCTACGTCGGCCACAACATGCGCCACATGCCCGTCGTCCGGCTGATGCGCGACATCATCGCGCGCGGTGAGATAGGCGAGGTCAAGACGGTGTGGGTACGGCACTTCGTCGGCTACGGCGGCGACTGGTACTTCAAGGACTGGCACGACGAACGGCAGTACACCACCGGCCTGTTGCTGCAGAAGGCCGCCCACGACATCGACGTCCTGCACTGGCTCGCGAACGGCTACACGCAGCGCGTGCAGGCCCTCGGGGACCTCATGGTCTACGGCGACAACCCGCACCGGCGAGCACCCGGCGAACCAAAGCACGAGGACTGGTACACGAAGGACGGCCACTGGCCGCCGCACACCCAGCGCGCCCTGAACCCCGTCATCGACGTCGAGGACGTCTCCCTCGTCAACATGCGCCTCGACAACGGTGTGCTCGCGGCCTACCAGCAGTGCCACTTCACCCCCGACTACTGGCGCAACTACACCGTCATCGGGGACGCCGGCCGGCTGGAGAACTTCGGAGACGGCCCCGGGGCGGTGGTGAAGGTGTGGAACTCCCGCCGCTCCACCCACCGGCCCGAAGCCGACGCCGAATACCCCGTCCCGGACGCCGGCGACGATGCCGGGCACGGCGGCGCCGACCCCCTCCTGATGGAGGAGTTCGTGCGGTTCGTCCGCGAGGGAGGCGTCACCGACACCTCGCCGGTCGCCGCGCGCATGGCCGTCGCGGCCGGGGTGCGGGCCACCGAGTCGCTGCGCGCGGGCGGCACGCCCCACGAGGTCCCGCGCCTCGACCCGGAACTGGCCGCCTACTTCGAGCGGGGCCAGACCCGCCCGGCACGGCCCACCGGGAACCCGGCGTAGAGCGACGCCGCGTGCCGACGCCGCCGTAGCCAGGGGCAGGCGCAGTCGCAGGCAGCGGTCGCCGCGGTCACAGGACGTCGTACGTCAGGTGCGTGGCGGTCGATGTCGGGGTCACGCTCCGCCGGACCAGGGTGCGCGGCGCCCCGCCGGTGAACAGCGGCGTCCCGGCGCCCAGCACCACGGGCGCGAGGTGCAGTACCAGGACGTCGACCAGCCCGGCCTGGACCGCCGAGCCGACTGTCGCGCCGCCGCCCATGAGCACGACGTCGAGATCCTCGCCGCTGCGCGCCGAAGCCGCTTCGGCGTGCTCACGCGCGGCGGCGACGGCGTCGCGCAGTCCGGTGGTGACGAACGTCCAGTCGAGGTCGGTGAGCCGCACCGACTCCGGCGGCGAGCCGGTCACGACGACGAAGGCGGGCCTGCCCACCTCGCCGGCGCCGTACCCGGTCGTGTCGTCCCAGCCCAGCGGCCCGTCGACCACGTCGAAGAGGCGGCGGCCCAGGACGACGGCTCCCGAGCGCGCGGTCCCCTCGCGCAGGAGCCGGCGGTCGTCGGGATCGTCGGAGAAGGCCCAGGTGTGCAGGGCCTCGCCGCCGGTGCCCAGACCGTTGTCCGGGCCGGCATCGGGCCCGGTGACGAAGCCGTCGAGGGAGACCGAGATGTCAGCGATGATGCGCGTCATACCAGGGCAGACCCGCTCGGCCCCCCGAACTCATCGCTCAGCCGTCAAGTCCCCCCACGACGCCCGCCCTGCTGCCCCGCTCGCCCCGCGTCACCTCGACCACCCCGACGGGCGAGGGAACAGAAGGCAACAGGTCCGGACGGGGATCGTCGAGGAAAGAGAAAGTGAAGCAACAAATATTGACGCTATCGACCGGTGAGCGTACCTTCCCCGCGAAGGTGCCGAGCGGCGTGAACTCTGCGGCCCGCTCGGCAGGTCGAGCTTTGTTCCCCTCCCCACGTCATGGGAGCACACCATGCGCAGAGCAAGTTCCGCGGTCGTGAGCTACGTCGCGGCCGCCGTCCTCGTCCTCGGTGCCCTGATCGGCTTCCCCGCGCTGTCGCAGGCGGCCGGCTCGCTGCCGTGCGACATCTACGGCTCGGCCGGCACCCCCTGCGTCGCCGCGCACAGCACCACGCGCGCCCTGCTGTCGTCCTACGACGGTCCCCTCTACCAGGTCACACGTGCCTCGGACGGAGCGCGCAGGGACATCGGACTGCTGGCTCCGGGCGGTTACGCCGACGCCGGTCTGCAGGACGTGTTCTGCCAGAACACCACGTGCCGCATCACCAAGGTCTACGACCAGAGCGGGAGGCACAACGACCTGACCCCCGGGCCGGCCGGCACCTCCGGCATGGGCGCCGACCGCGGGGCCGACGCCGGTGAGATCGCCGTCACGGCCGGCGGGCACAAGGTCTACGGCATCTGGATCTCCCCGGGCGTCGGCTACCGCTACACGGGCGTGGCCTCCGGCGTCGCCGTGAACGGCCGGCCCGAGGGCGCGTACATGGTGGCCAGCGGCACTCACGTCGGCGCCGACTGCTGCTTCGACTACGGCAACGCCGAGAGCACCCCGGCCGACACCGGCAACGGTCACATGGACGCCGTGTCCATCGCCACCACGTGCTACTTCGCACCGTGCACCGGTTCCGGACCCTGGGTCGAAGCCGACCTGGAGAACGGCATGTTCCAGGGCGGCAACGGCTCCAACACCGCCAACCGCGGCAACAACAGCCCCTTCGTCACAGCCGTACTGAAGAACGACGGACAGACCAGGTACGCCCTCAAGGGCGGCGACTCCCGGTCCGGCACCCTGACCACCTGGTGGGACGGCGGTCTGCCCACACGCGGCGGCTACCGGCCCATGCACCAGGAGGGCGGCATCATCCTCGGCACCGGCGGCGACAACAGCAACTGGAACCGGGGCACCTTCTTCGAGGGCGTCATGGTCGCCGGCTACCCGACCGACGCCGCCGAGAACGCCGTCCAGGCCGACATCGCCTCGGTCGGCTACGCGGGCGGGACGGACGTGCCCAACGGTCCCCAGGGCACCGTGACCGGACCGGGTGGCAAGTGTGTCGACGTCGCCGCGGACGACACCGGCACCAACGGCGCCGCCGTACAGCTGTGGGACTGCCAGACGTGGGCCGAGGACCAGCACTGGCAGCACAACGCCGACGGCTCTCTGAGCACGATCGGCCGCTGCCTGGACATCGAGGGCAACGGCACCGCGAACGGCACCGAGGCCGAGCTGTGGGACTGCAACGGCGTGGGCGGCCAGAAATGGGTGCAGCGGGCCGACGGTTCGCTGTTCAACCCGCAGTCGGGCCGCTGCCTGGACTCGCCGAACGGCGCCACCGCCAACGGCACACG
Organism: Streptomyces sp. NPDC021356; assembly: GCF_040641015.1. Lineage (NCBI taxonomy): Bacteria > Bacillati > Actinomycetota > Actinomycetes > Kitasatosporales > Streptomycetaceae > Streptomyces > Streptomyces sp. NPDC021356. Next base: position 48,051 of record NZ_JBFACU010000035.1, read on the forward strand.
CCTGCGGATCTGGGACTGCAACGGCGCCCCGGCCCAGAAGTTCACCGTGAACGGCGGTGCCCCGGTGGCCGCTCCCGGCGGCAAGTGCCTCGACGTGGCGGCCGACGACAGCGGCGGCAACGGCGCGGCCGTGCAGCTGTGGGACTGCCAGTCCTACGCCGTCGACCAGCACTGGTTCCACAACGCCGACGGCTCACTGCGGACGCTCGGCCGCTGCCTGGACGTCGACGGCAACGGCACCGCGAACGGCACCGAGGTCGAGCTGTGGGACTGCAACGGCGTGGGCGGCCAGAAGTGGCAGCAGCGCGCCGACGGTTCGCTGTTCAACCCGCAGTCGGGCCGCTGCCTGGACTCGCCGAACGGCGCCACGGCCAACGGCACACGCCTGCGGATCTGGGACTGCAACGGTTCGCCCGCGCAGAGGTTCACGCTGGGCTGACGACGCCGGACCCGGCCGAGGACGCCCGCCCACCGCGGGCGAGGGGGCCCCCGCCGGCATGCCGGGGGCGGTGGTGCGGCTGCCCGGCGGCCCACGGCACCGCCCCGGCCGGGCCCCCGGTACGTCCGGTACGAGCGGGTGTCGCACGCCGGTGCCGGGGCATCGGGGACGTATGGATACAGGGTCAGTGGCATTGCGTGGACGGGGCCGGGCTCGCCGTGCGGCCGACAGTACGGCGATGGCCGTCGCGGCCCGGGCCGGGTTCGCGGCCCGCGGGCTGATCTACGTACTCGTGGGCGTGATCGCGCTGCAGATCGCGTTCGACGGCGAGGGCGACGGCCGGCAGGCCGATCGCGGTGGCGCCCTGGGCGAGCTGGCCGGCAAGCCCCTCGGATCGGTGATGCTGTGGGCCGTGGGCGTCGCGCTCGCCGGTATGGCACTGTGGCGGCTGTCGGAGGCGGTGGTCGGCGGAGCCGGGCCGGACGGTGCGAAGCCGTCCAAGCGGGCGGCGGCAGCGGCCCGTTGTGTCTTCTACGCCTTCGTGTCCTTCTCGGTGCTCTCCTACGCGGCCGGGGACAAGGGCAGCGGCAGCGGAGCCTCCGACAAGCAGACCGACGACGTGACCGCCACGGTGCTGGCCTGGCCGGCCGGCCAGTGGATCGTCGGTGCCGCGGGCGTCGCCGTGGTGATCGCCGGGCTGTGGATCTCGGTCCGGGCCGTGCGCAAGAAGTTCCGCCGGCACCTGCGCACCGGGTCCATGTCCCGTCGGGCCCGTCGGACGGCCGACGTCCTCGGGGTGGCGGGCGGCACGGCCCGCGGCGTCGTGTTCGCCGTCGCCGGGGCCTTCGCCCTCGTGGCGGCCGTCCGGCACCAGCCCGGCAAGGCCAAAGGGATGGATGACACGTTGCGCTCGTTCAGGGACTTCCCGGCCGGTCCCTGGCTGCTCGCCCTGATCGCCCTCGGCCTGGCGGCGTTCGGCGCCTTCTCGTGGTGCAACGCACGCTGGCGTGAAGTCTGAGACCGGTGTCGTCGCCTGAGCCGCGGTGCGTTGCCCGGCCGGGCACTGAGCGGCCGCGTCGCGGGTAGCAGAGGAGGCACAGGATGGATGGGACCGAGGAGGAACTCGTGAGCGGAGCGTCCGTACGTGCGGTGGGCTGGGCGCGGTCGCTGCCCGTCGCCAGCGGAGTCAGGGCGGCCCGGCACTGGGCCCGCGAGCACCTGGACAGCCTGGGCTGGACCACCACGGACCCCGAGACGGCGGACGCGGTGGTGCTCACCGTCTCGGAGCTGGTGACCAACGCCCACGTCCACGCCCACAGCAGCGCCCAGGTGGTCATGACCTGGGACCAGCGCTGCCTGCACGTGAGCGTCCACGACTCCTCCCCGAAGATGCCCGTACCGCGCCCGCCGAGCACCGGACGCACCGGTGGACGCGGCATGTTCCTCGTCGACGCCCTGGCCGACACGTGGCAGGCACACCCGTGCCCGCACGGCAAGACGGTCACCGCCTGTTTCCGCCCCCCGGCGCCGGACCCGGACGACGCACCGCACGCGGGTGCGCCGGGAGGCGACGACTGAGACCGGCGAAGCCCCGCAGGCGCCGTCGGTCCACCGGCTGGGCAGACGTGAGGCGACGCCGAGTCGGCCGGGTCCGGCGGGCGTACGAGTACGCCGCCCGCGCCGTTCCGCCACCACCCGCCTGTCGACCCGGCTCACCTGCGACCTCGCCGTGGCCGGCCTTTGCCGGGCACCTCCTCAGCGCGCGCCGGTCACCGCCGCCCGGGTGCTCAGGATCAGCCGCTTGCCGCGCACGCGGCCCTCGTCCATGCGCCGGTGCGCCTCGGCGGCGGCGCTCAACGGCAACACCTCGGGGGAGCGGGGGCGAAGAGCGTCGGCGGCGAGCAACCGGTTGATGGCCGCGGCGGCTTCCGCCAGTTCGGCGGAGGTGGCGTGCGAGATGACGAAGCCGACGACCGAGCAGTCCTTCATGTACAGCTCCCCGGCCGGCAGTTCGGGCCGTGTCCGCGCCCCCGCCAGCAGGACGATCCGGCCGCGGTGGGCGAGCAGGCCGACGGTGTTCGTCAGGTCGTTCACCCCGGCGGTGTCGAGGTAGAGGTCGACGCCGCCGGGGCAGGCGTCCCGGATCCGCTCGACGGCGGCCGGGTCGCGGTAGTCGATGGTCTCTGCCGCCCCCAGGGCGCGGCAGTGCTCGGCGTCCCCCTCGCCGGCGGTGGCGACGACGCGCGCGCCCGCCCGTGCCGCGAGCACCACCAGCGCTCCGCCGACGTTGCCGGCAGCACCGGCGACGACGACGGTCTCGCCGGGACGCACCCTGCCGTGGGTGAACAGGGCCAGGTAGGCCGTCGCCGCCGGGTGGACGATCGCGACCGCGGTGACCGGGTCCACCCCGTCGGGCAGATGGTAGAGCCGGTCGGCGGCCACCACCGCGCGTTCGGCCGCGGCGCCCTGGCGTCCCCCGTGGCCCAGGCTGTTGCTCCACACCCGGTCGCCCACGGCGAAACCGGGGGCCCCCGGGCCTGCCTCCGCCACCGTGCCCACCAGGTCACGGCCGATCACGAGGGGGAAGTCGACCGGCGTGCGGAACACGCCCGAGCGGACGAAGGTGTCCACGGGGTTGACCGTGGTGGCCAATACGTCGACCAGCACGTCGGTGGGCCCGGGCCGGGGCGAGGGCAGGTCACCGCAGCGGATCACGTCCGGCGGGCCGAGCTGTTCGATGTAGGCGGCGCGCATGCCGCCGATCCTGGCACGCCGGGCACTCGCACCGCCCGGGGAAGGCTCGACTCCGTCAACTCGCCAACCTGCCTCGCCTGCCACCCGGACTCCGGGCCGACCGGCTGACCGGCTCATCGACGTACTCCGCCCCGATCCTTGCGTTTCCGCCCGGCCGGGCACGACTTGACGGACCCGCGATCCGGTCTTTGACCCCTCCGGCGGAACGTCTGCAAGCTTCGGGCCATGCCCTTTGCGAATGATGACGTGAAAGCCACCCCCGGCCCCGGCGGCGCCCCGCTCTTCGACGCGCGCGCCCAGATAGCCCTCTCGGCCGCTCCGCACGCGGTCTACGCGGTGATCAGCGACCTTCCGCGCAGTGGCGAATGGAGCCCGGAATGCCTGGGCGGCTCATGGGTCTGCGGTGAACCGGCCACGGTGGGCGCGGTCTTCCGCGGTGAGAACCTCCGTCACGAGAGCGTGGTCTCCTGGGCGCCCGTCGTACGGGGCAAATGGACCACGGAATCCGAGATCGTCGCGGCGGAACCCGGCCGTACCTTCCGCTGGGCGATGCGCGACACAGCGGGCCGGAAGCAGCGGAGCGTGTGGGGTTTCGACCTGGCGCCCGCGGGTGAGGGCAGCGTGCTGATCCATCACTTCCGCATGGACGCGCCCACCGAAGGGATCCGCGGCATCACCGCCGGTATGGACCAGGCGGACAAGGACCGGTTCTTCGCCGAGTGGGGCGCCAAGGTGGCGGGTGACCTCGCGGTGACGCTGGAACGCGTCAAGGCCGTCGTCGACAAGAGGTGAGCGGCGACAGCGGCCCCTCCCGGGCCCGCCCCGCCATGACCGGGCCCCGCCTCACCACGGGCGGGGCCCGCCACACTCCGGCCGCCCGGCGCCCGGGGCGCGGCGGCCGGCCCTCCCTGTCCGCGCGACGAGAGCTTGGCACCATGTTCCTGCAACGCATGGCAAACCGTGGTATCCGGCTGGGGACGCTCTTCGAGCGTGCGGCGGCCCGGTACCCGGCGAACCTCGTGATCCTCGACCACGACCTCGACCTCACCCCGTGGCCGGGGCGCCGGGCGACCGTCGCCGAGGTCGCGGACACCGTCGACGACTACGCCGCCCGGCTGTGGGCCTGCGGTGTCCGGCCCATGGACCGGGTGGTCGTCCACAAGTCCGACGCCTTCGACATCACCCTCCTGGCGTGCGCCGCCGCCCGCGTCGGCGCCGTACCCGTGCTGCTGTCGCCCACGCTGGACGGCGGGACGGCCGCCGAGCTGATACGCCGCACCGAACGGCCCTTCCTGGTGACCGACGCCGTCACGCTCGTGAACGAACTGCCCGCGGACGTCTTCGGCCTGACGAGAGCGGTCCTCCTCACCTCCGGCGAGCACGAGAACGCGCTCGCGCTCTCCGCCCTGGCCGACGTCGACCGCGTACCGGCCGTCACCATGCCGCCGGAGCGGCCCGCCCTGATCACCCACACCTCGGGAACCACCGGCACACCCAAGCTGGCCGTCCACACGGGCCGCAGCCTCGAAGCCCGCTACCGCCCGCAGGCCGCGGCGGTCGCCCCGGTGCTGCGCCGACGCGAGACCGTCGCGATGCACGTGTCCTTCGTGCACTCACGGCTGTTCACCGCGCTGGCGATCTCCCTGCTGCGAGGACTGCCGATCGTCGTGCTCGCCGACGCGCGCCGCGAGAACGTGGCCGACCTCTTCGCCCGGCTGCGCCCCGGCGTCCTGGAGGCGCATCCGAACTCCTTCGTCGAATGGGAGGAACTGGCCGCCGACCCGCGCGGACCGCTGGCGAACGTGAAACTCTTCAGCAGCACCTTCGACGCCATCCATCCGCGTACCGTGCACCGGCTGCTGCGCGCCTCACGGCGCAGGAACCCCCTTTTCGGACAGCTCTACGGCCAGAGCGAAGTGGGCCCCGCCGTCGTACGCACCTTCAGCCGGCGACGCTCTCCCGAATCCGACGGACGATGTGTCGGCTTCCCCTTTCCCGGAATGACCGGCGTCCGTGTCGTCAGCAGGGACGGAAACCCGCCCACCAGAACGAACCCGGGCTACATAGAGGTGCGCAGCGAGGGACGTGTGCTGACCTATCTCGGAGAACCGGAGCGGTACGCCGCCCAGCTCTCCGAAGGCGGCTGGTGGCGCATGGGCGACGTCGGCTACCGCACCGCCTGGGGCTGCGTCCACCTGCTGGACCGCGAAGTCGACCTCATCGAGGGCTTCGGCAGCACCCTCGCGGCGGAGGACGTGCTGCTCGGCAGGATGACCGACCTGGTCGAAGTCGTCATCGTACGAGGCACGGCCGGACGGGCGGTCCCCGTGGTCTGCACCCGGGGTGACAAGCCTCTCGACCTGGCTGCCTGGACGGCCGCGGCAGCCGGGCTGCCGCCCATGGCCGACCCGGTCCAGCGGCGACTGCACGAACTTCCGCAGACCGCGACGACGAAGATCAAACGACTCGAACTGGCCCGCCTGCTGGACTTGGGGGACGACGATGACTGAGCAGGCACGACCCGCGCGCACGGCGCGTGTCCTCGTGGTCGGCGGCGGCATCGGCGGCCTGGCGACGGCCCTGGCCGTGGCCCGCCGGGGACACCGGGTGCTGGTACTGGAGCGCGCCGAGCGCTTCGCCGAGATCGGCGCCGGCATCCAGATCGCGCCCAACGGCATCCACGCGCTCCGGCGCCTGGGTCTGGGCGACCGGGTCTGCGCCACCGCCGTGCACATGGACGAGCTGCGCTTCATGGACGGGCGCACGGGCAAGCACGTGGTGAGCATGCCGCTCACCGCCGACTACCGACGGCGCTTCGGCAGCCCGTACGTCGTCGTGCACCGCGCCGAGCTGCACTCGCTCCTGCTGGACACCTGCCGGCGCACCGGCACCATCGAACTGCGCGGCAGCAGTGCCGTCGTCGGCTACGAACAGGACGCCACCGGCGCCGCGGTCGTCCTGGAAGGCGGCGGACGCATCGCGGGCGACGCTGTCGTCGGGGCCGACGGCATCCACTCCGCGCTGCGGCACCGGCTCGTCGGCGACGGCTCCCCGCGGGTGTCCGGCATCAGCGTCTACCGCACCGTCCTGCCCATGGACCGGGTGCCGGAGGAGTTCCGAGGGAACCACGTCACCTGGTGGGCCGGCCCCGGATGCCACTTCGTGCACTACCCGATCGCGGGCGGTACGAGCCTCAACCTCGCCGCCAGCTGGGACGGCGGCCTGACCGAGGCGTTCGCCGGCGTGCCCGCTCCCCGGGAGCAGGTGCTCACCCGGCTCGCGGGGCTCGCGGGGCAGGCCCCGCAGCGCCTGCTGCGCCTGGGGGAGGACTGGAAGACCTGGATGCTCGTCGACCGCGACCCGGTGGACGACTGGACCGACGGCCGGGTGACCCTGCTGGGCGACGCGGCCCACCCGATGCTGCACTACGCGGCGCAGGGCGCCTGCCAGGCGCTGGAGGACGCCGTCGTCCTCGGTGACCTGCTCGACTGCCCGGCGTCCTCCTTCCCGCGGCGGCTGCGCACCTACAACGGGCTGCGCCGTGAGCGCACGGCCGCCATCCAGCTCATCGCCCGCCGCAGCGTGAGCCTGTGGCACCCGGCCGGCGCCGAGGCGGACGACCGCAACGCGATGCTGGCCTCCCTCTCGGCCACGGAGCTGCACGACCACGTCGCGTGGATGCACACACCGACGCCGCTTCCCGGAGGTCCGAAGGCGCAGTGACGCCCCGCCCGGCACGGGTGAAGGACCGGCATCCAAGGTGATGCCGGTCCTTCACCCGCCGACCGGGGCGGCGCGCTGGAGGCCGAAGCGGACTCACTCCCCTTCCGGACGGCCCCTGAGGGCAGTCGTCACGACACCTGCGTCCTGCGCGCGCTCCACGCCGTCAGTGCGGTCAGGAGGACCAGGGCACCGCCGACCCACAGGACGCTGGTCGTCGCCAGGGCGTCCACGGCGAGACCGCCGACCAGTGCGCCCAGGGCGATGGAGAGGTTGAACGCCGCGACGAACAAGGAGCTGGCCGCCTCGGAGGCCTGCGGCGCGGCCTTCATCATCCAGGTCTGCAGGCTCACGGACACGCCTCCGTACGCCAGCCCCCACACGACGAGCAGACCGATGCCGCCCGCGGGGCTGGTGCCGATGAGGGGGAACAGGGCCATCGCCGCGGTCAGCGCGACGGCGATGACCAGCAGGGTGCGGCGTACGTCGCGGGCGGCCCAGGAACTGGCCACGGTGTTGCCGACGATACCGGCCACGCCGTAACCGAGCAGCAGGGTACTGATCAGGTCCGGGTCGACGCCGCTGATGTCCTGCAGGATCGGCCGGACGAACGTGTAGGCCACGAACTGACCGGTGATCAGCAGGAAGGTGACGGCCACACCGATGCGCACACCGGCGGTCTCCCGGAACAGCCTGGGCAGTTCGGCCAGGCGGATCGTCTGTGTCGCCGGCAGCGGGGGCACCAGCCACAGCTTGCAGGCCAGAGCCACCAGCCCGAGCACGCCCACGGCCGCGAACGCGGTGCGCCAGCTGCTCAGTTCGCCCGCCAGGGTCCCGGCCGGCACGCCGACGACCGAGGCGGTCGACACTCCGCCGAAGATGACGGCCATCGCCCGCGGCACCTGCTTCTCAGGCACCAGCCGGACGGCCAGACCGCCCGCGATCGCCCAGAATCCGCCGACGCTCACCCCGACGAGGAACCGCGCCGCCAGGACGGTCGCGAAGTTGGGTGCGAACGCGGAGGCCAGGTTGGCCGCGCCGACCAGGCCGATCAGGACGCACAGCACCAGACGCCGGTCCAGCCGCCCGGCCGTCACGGTGATCAGGGGTGCCGACACGGCGGCCACCAGGCCGGGCACGGTCACCATGAGGCCGGCCGTGCCGTCGGAGACGTGCAGGTCGGAACCGACCGGGGTGAGCAGGCCGACCGGCAGCAGCTCCGACGTCATCAGGGAGAAGATCCCCAGCGCGATGGCCCAGACGGCGAGCCAGGACTTCAGCGGCGAGCGCGTGTCCGCCGCCGGGGGAGTGGAGCGGTCCACCGCGGTCATGCCGGGCCTCCCGTCCGGGGCCACAGGGCCCCTGACGTCTCGCGCACCTGGTGATCCGGTCGGACGTTCATGACTGCTGCTCCTCGTGGTCCGTGACGTGTGGCTCGCGACATGTGGCTTGCGACTTGCGACTTGTGGCTTGCGGCATGTGACTTCTGACTTGTGATGCGTGACGGGCGGACGTGTGCGCATGGGGCCGTTCCCGTGTTTCTGTTTCTGGATATTCAATGTCCAGAATCACCTCGCGAGGGCATGCCGTCGCACCCGCGCCGGTGATCGTCGTCGATTCGGTCCCGGCCGGCGCCGGGACCGACCCTCCGTCAGCTCCCTGCGGTCAGGTCCGGACGGGCGTGAACCAGCGGCGGACCCGCTCCGGCAGGCCGGGGGAGCTGCGTCGGGCGTCGTCCATGACGTCCGCGAGGGTCCTGGCCGCCAGCTCGCGGCGCCAGGCGAGTTCGGCCTGGCGCATGGCGTGCGAGACCGCGCAGGGGCGGCCTGAGTTGCTCGACACGTCGCCGTGCGGTCCCTGCTGCCGGATCTCGGCGCAGCGGAACGCCTGGTCAGGGCCTTCGATAGCCGTGACCACGTCCATGAGGGTGATGTCCTCGGGGTCGCGCGCCAGCCGGAAGCCGCCGCGCGGACCGGGTACGGAGCTGACGATCCCGGCCCGCGACAGCGCCTGCAACTGCTTGTTGAGGTACGGCGTGGGCAACTCGTGGTAGGCCGCGAGCCGCGCCACCGTCACCGCCCCCGCGTCCCGCGCCCAGGCGAGGTTGAGGCAGCTGTGCAGCGCCCACTCCACTCCTTCACTCATGCGCATATCTGGATACTAGACATCCAGGAATGGCCCTGACAACCCGCTCTCGGGCCCCGTTTCCGACGGCCGGCCCAGCAGCACGGCTCCCAGCTCCGCCCGCAGCCGGTGCAGATCCCCCTGATGCCCGTGTGCCGCGATGTGGCCGTCTGGGCGGATCAGGTAGTACCCGGGCCGCCCGCACGCACCGTGCGGGGCGAGCGCGGCGGGCGTGACCCGCACCGTCCGCACCCCCGGCCGGCGGGACACGGAGCGGTCGACCGCGGCGAGCCACCCGCCCTCGCCCGGGGACGAGACGGCGGCCACCGTCCAGCGCGCCGGGTCCGCACCCGGCCCGGCGATGCCGAGCGCGACCGCGACCGCCCGGGGGAAGACCGCGCCGACGCGCACGCCGCCGGGCAACCGGCCGCGCACCGAGCAGGCAGGCCGCGCGGACGGACGCTGGGTCTCCCGGACCGGGGTGTAGGCCAGCCGCCGACCGGCCATCACCGGCGCGTAGAAGCGGGAGACCGCCCCGGAACGCTCCAGCAGCCGGAACGCGGTGTCCCGTACCCGGACCGCCGCCGGGTGCTCCACCATCCAGGCCCGTGTCTGCAGGTCCGTGTCCCGGACGATCCGCCGGGTCGCCTCCACGCGTTCGGGTCCGTAGCTCAGCAGCAGCGACGCCGGGGAACGTCCGTGGACGACGGCGGCGAGCTTCCAGCCCAGGTTGTGGGCGTCCTGGAGACCGTTGTTCATGCCCTGACCGCCGGCCGGGCTGTGCACATGGGCGGCGTCGCCCATGAGGAAGACGCGACCGCGCTGGAACTCGGTGGCCCGCCGGGCGTGGACGCGGAACACCGTCTGCCACACCGGTCGCGTGATCCGCACACCGCGCGGGCCGCGTTCGTCGACGATCCCCTGCATCGTGGGCACGTCGATCCCGCTTCGGCCGCCTGGCATGACGGCCAGCAGCCGGAACACCCCGCCGGGCATCGGCACGATCACCAAAGTCCCCGTCGGGGACTGGTAGTAGCGGATCTCGTCCGCCGGGAGCGCGCCTTCGACTTGTGTGTCGATCAGCGCGAACGCCATTTCGTACGTCGACCCTTCGAACCCGGTGCCGAGTTGCCCGCGCACGGCGCTGCGGGCCCCGTCCGCGCCGATCACGAACGGCGTGTGCGCCCGCTCCACCCCGCCGTCCGCGTGTTCCAGGATCGAGGTGACCTGGTCGGTCGCCTCGATCGGGCCGGCCAGGTCCGACTCGTCGAAGCCGAGGAGCCGTACACCCCGCTCGACCTTTCCGCCCAGGGCGTGCAGGCGCTCGGTGAGCAACCGCTCGGTCTCGTGCTGGGGCAGCGTCCGGGACGCCAGGTCCTCGGCGAAGCCGAAGGAGGCCACCGGATGCCCGTCGGAGAAGTAGCTGAACGCGTCGATCCGCTGCGAGGCGTCGCGAATCCCGTCGAGGACGCCCACGTCCTGGAGGATGTCGAGGGCCCGCGGCCACAGCGACAGCGCCTTGGGGGCGCGCACCGGCTGCGGGGCGCGATCGACGACCCGCACGCGCACGCCTCGTCTGAGCAGTTCGCAGGCGGCCAGCAGCCCGGTCGGTCCGGCGCCGACCACGAGCACGTCGACGTCCCGGCCCGCCTGTTCGCCACGGACCCCCCGGCCCGCCAGGCCGCCACGCGCGGCGACTGCCCTCTCTTTGCGCCCGCCTGTCACCTTGCCACCGCGCTCGTCCGCCACGCCGTCGTTCCGTCCGCCCGTCACACCGTCGTCCCGCTCGTCCGCCACGCCGTCGTTCCGTCCGTCCCTCACACCGTCGTCCCGCTCGTCCGCCACGCCGTCGTTCCGTCCCTGCGTCACGACGCCCGCTCCAGGCGCTCCCGCAGCCGCTGCGCCAGCTCGATGCGTCTGATCTTCATGGTGGCCGTGCGGGGAAGCTCCGCCGACGTCAGCTGGACCGGGTCGGCCATCGGCTCCAGGTCGGCCACGGCCTCGTGCCAGCGCGCCGTGTCCAGGGGCCGGTCGTCCCTGGTGCAGACGACGGGCACCGGCTCCTGCCGCGGGCCGGACACCAGGACGAGTTCGGCCAGTTCGGCCAGCCGGCCCAGGACGACGTCCTCGACCGCCAGGGTGCTGCGGATGCCGGTGATGACGTCGACCTCGCGGTCCAGCAGGTGCAGGCACCCCCACTTCGTCCGGTAGCCGACGTCGCCTCCCCGCCACCACTTGCCGTGGACCTGCTGCTCGAAGCGCGCCCTCTCGCCGAAGTAGGTCAACGCCCGCCCGGGTGTGCTCACTTCGATGTAACCGGGGGTCTCGCGGGAGGGCCGGGCCCCGTCCCGGGGGACGAGCCGGAACCTGGTCATCCCCGGCATGGCGAAGCCCAGGCACCGCCCGTCGGCCTTGTGCGCACCCTTGCGGGTGTAGCCGCGGCCGACGAGCGGGCCGCACTCGCTCTGGCCGTAGATCTGGAAGAAGACCGGGGAGCGACGCTCCGAGGCCCGCAGCAGCCGGTCCATCGTGCCCGGGTGGATGGCGTCGAAGGTGCTGCTGAAATAGCGGACCGACGAGAACGGCCTGCGCGGGTCGTCGGCGAGCGGCTCCCACTCCATGAACGAGTTCGGGTGGGTCTCGACGAACCCGGGCCGGGTGGCCGCGAACAGCTCCGCGACGGCCTCCGGCCCGGATTCATCCATGACGACCAGCGGCATCGCGCGCGGCAGCAGGACGGCGAGCGCCAGGTACATCCGCGAATGCACGAACGACACGTGCAGTGCGACGGTTTCCGGGCCCCGCACGAGCGCGGCCAGTCTCTGCTGCGGCCGGTAGCGCCCGTGCAGCGTGCGCGCGGAGTGCACGACCAGTTTGGGCAGGCCGGTGGTGCCGGAGGTGTGGGTCATCAGGGCCGGGTGGTCGGGGTGCATCAGCACCGGCCGGCGCCGGGGCGAGCCCGCCAGCTCCGCCAAGGACGCGGCCCCGGGCAGGTCCCCCGCGGTGACGAAGAGGCGGTCGGTGAGGTCGCCCGGACGTGCGGCGGACAGTGGCCCGGTGAGTTTGGCCGCGTCCGTCACCAGGTGGGGGCGCTCCAGCCGCTCGATGAGGGTGATGACGCTGTCGCCGTCCAGCGCGGGGGAGAGCATGACGGGTACGGCGCCGATCCGCGCGGTCGCGGTGGCCAGCACGTAGATGTCGAAGTTCGAGGTCTTGTGGATCACCACGTGCTCACTGGGCCGGACACCGCCGGCCCACAGCCGGGCCGCCACGTCGTCCACCCGATCGGCCAGTTCGGCGACCGTCGACTGCCGTCCGCTGCCGGGGAACAGGTCCATTTCGTGGTCGAGGGTGATGGGTGTGCCGCCGTTCCTCGCGGCGGCCAACTGGGGAACGAGTCCGAGATGGAGACCACCGTGACGGGCGGAGCTGCGAGACATCAGGCATTTCCTCGGCTTGAGAACGGGGTGCACGGCCCACGTCCCGGTCCGGGACGCGGCCCTGCACATCGGAGTACGGAAGCGGTCAGGGAAGGCGGACCCGCGCGCCCAGCACCTCCGCCATGAGACGGCCGACGATGCGCGGCCCGTCCTCGGTGAGCAGCGACTCGGCGTGGAACTGCATCGAGGCGAAGTGCGGGCCCCGCAGCGCGTGCACCTCGCCGCTGCCCGGCTCCCGGCTCACCTCCACCACGCCCACGTCCGGGCACTCCACCCGGTCGGCGTCGCTGACCGCGGCGAAGGTGTTGTAGAAGCCGACCCGCTCCGGGGAGCCGAAGAGGTCGATCTCGCGCTGCACCCCCTGGTGCGGGACCTCACGCCGGGTCAGGGCGAAGCCGAGTTCCGCGCTCAGCACCTGATGGCTCAGGCACACGGCGAGGAACGGCCGCCGCTCGCGCAGCAGCGTGCGCACCGCAGAGCGCATGTGGCCGATCCGGGGATCGTCCGTCTGCCACGGCGAGCCCGGACCCGGCCCCAGCACCACGAGGTCGTGGGCGTCCACCTCGTACGGCTCGTCGAAACGGCATACCGTCACGGACAGGTCCAGCGCACGGAGCTGATGGGCGATCATCGCGGTGAAGGTGTCCTCGGCGTCGACGACCAGCACCCGGCGCTCGGCCAGTGCCGGGTCCAGCGAGGCCGGGCCGGCCCGCTCCGCCAGCCAGAACCCGGCGAGCGTCGCGTTGCGCCGCTCCAGCGCGGCCCGTACGCGCGGGTGCTCGGCGAACCTCCGGGGCTCGTCGGCCTCCAGCGCGGACAGGAGTCCGGCCGCCTTGGCCCGGGTCTCGGCCACCTCGGAGGCCGGGTCGGAGTGCCGGACGAGGGTGGCGCCGACGCCGATGCGCACCCGGCCGCCGGTGTCGATGTCGGCGGTGCGGATGAGGATGGAGGAGTCCAGCGTGCGGCGGCCGCGCTCGTCGCGCCCCATCAGCGCCACGGCCCCGCTGTAGTAGCCGCGGCCCTGCGGCTCGTAGCGGCGGATGACACGGCAGGCGCTCTCCAGCGGGCTGCCGGTGACCGTCGGCGCGAACATCGTCTCGTGCAGCACGCGGCGCGGGTCGCGGTCGCTGCGCCCCTCGATGACGTACTCCGTGTGGGCCAGGCGGGCCATCTCCTTGAGGTACGGCCCCACCACGCGTCCGCCAATGTCACAGATGCGGGCCATCATCTTCAGCTCCTCGTCGACGACCATGTACAGCTCGTCGGCCTCTTTCGTGTCGGCGAGGAACTCCAGCACCTCCGGCAGGGTCGGGCCGGACGGCGGGTACCGGTAGGTGCCGCTGACCGGGTTCATCACGGCGACGCCGTCCCGCAGGCTGATGTGCCGTTCGGGGGTGGCGCCGACGAAGGTGCGCTCCCCGGTGTGGACGACGAAGGTCCAGTACGTGCCCGACTCCCGCTCCAGCAGCCGCCGGAAGAACGCCAGCGCGCTGCCGACGCCGTAGCCCGCGATGTCGGCGACGTACGAACGCTTGATGACGAAGTTCGCCCCGGCGCCCTGGCCGATCTCGTCGGCGACCACCGCGCGGACGGTGCCGGCGTACGTCTCGTCGTCCATGTCGAAGTGCCCGCCGGTCAACCGGATCGGCACGTCGGGCACGCGGGCCAGTACCTCCGCGACCGACAGCTCGCTCTGCTCCGTGACGGTCAGGGCGAGCAGCGGTGCGCCGTCGTCCACGCACGCGAAGCCGCGTTCCGAGATCTGCCGGTACGGTACGACCGTCAGCACCTCGTGCCGCGGCCCTGCGGCCCCGGCGGCGCTCTCCGGCAGCCGTATGTCGGCCAGCGTGGCGGGGGTGGACACCTCGCCGACCAGCACCTCCACCACTGCCGGGCCGGTGGTCTCCGGGCGGTGCAGCAGCGCGAAGGCGGGCGGCCGCGGCGCCAGCACCCGGCTGAGCAGGTCCTGTCCCTGTGAGGGCGAGTCATGCCCCTGGAGGGACACGTCCCGCTCGGGCGAGGACGAGTCGCGCCCCTGGAGGGACACGTCCCGCTCGGGCGAGGACGAGTCGCGCCCCTGGGCTGCCGCACCGGAGTGCGGGCCGTGTCCGGCCTGGGTCACGCGAAGACCTCCTTGGCGGTCACGGTCATCGCGCAGCGCGCCGCGGCGTACTCGAGGGCCATACGGTGGTGCGCCGCCGAGAGGTCCGCGACGGCGTCGGCCACCAGGAAGGTCCGGATGTCATGGCTGAACGCCTCCACCGCGGTCATGAGGACACCGACATGGGCGTACACACCGCACACGATGAGCTGGTCGCGACCGCCGTCGCGCATCCGGTCCAGCAGCTCGGAGCGGAAGAACGCGCTGTAGCGCCACTTGGTGAGGACCCAGTCCTGGGCAGCCGGGGTCAGGGCGTCCACGATCCGCCGGTCGGCGAGCGCCGCAGTCATCCCGGGCCCCCAGAAGTCCCGCAGCAGTCCGCGCTGCGCCTCGGTCATGTCGCCGGGCTGCGCGGTGTACGCGACCGGAACGCCGAGCGCGGCGCACCGCTCGCGCAGCAGCGCGGCGTTGGCCACCAGCTCAAGCCGCGGGGTGTCCGGCAGGGGCTTCAGGAAGTACCGCTGCATGTCGTGGACGAGCAGGACCGCGCGAGCGGGGTCCGGGGTCCACTGGGCGACGTTGCCGGGCAGGTCGGCCGCGGTGGGCAGGGCGTACGGTTCGATGCGGGGTATGCCCGCCATGGCTTTCCTCCGTTGCCGGGAACACGTGGGTGGGGGACGCCCGCACGGGGGCCGGTGCGGTCAGGCACCGAGTGCGGCGCCGCCGTCGACCGTCAGGTCGTGCAGGGTGATGTGGGAGGCCTGGTCGGAGAGCAGGAAGACGACGGCCTCGGCGACGTCCGAGGGGCGCGCCAGCCGGCCCAGCGGGATGCCCACGCGGAACGCCTCCGGCCGGCCCTCGACCGTCCCCCGGGGGCCCGACTCGTCGTGCCACATCGACGACAGCATCGGGGTGTCGGTCGAACCGGGGGCCACGACGTTGCAGCGGATCCCGTGTCTGGCCACCTCCAGGCCCAGACTCTTGGTGAACATGGACGCCGCGGCCTTGGAGGCGGCGTAGGCGGCCATCTCCGTGCGGGGCGTGGCGGCGGCGTTGGACGCCACGGTGACGACGGCTCCCCGGGAGCGGGGCACCATGCGGGAGACGACCGCGCGGCACATGTGGAAGACGCCGGTGGCGTTGACCGCGAAGGTGGCCGCCCAGTCCTCGTCCGCCAGGTCCCTCGTCTCGCCCAGACGCAGCACTCCGGCCGCGTTGACCAGGTACTCCACCGGTCCGAGCTGTTCCTCGACGGCGCCGACCACGGAGTCGACGCGGGCGCTGTCCGACACGTCGCAGCCGAACGCCTGGACGCTCAGTCCGTCGGCCGCCGCCGCGGCCACGGTGTCACGCAGCCGCGCCACGTCGCGGTCGAGGGCGGCCACCCGCACGCCCCGCTCGCCGAGCGCCCGGACCACGGCCGCCCCGATCCCGCCCGCGGCCCCGGTGACCAGGGCAACTTTGTGCTCCATCTGTTCCGTCCTCCGCTGGTGCTGGTGCTGGTGCTGGTGCTGGTGCTGGTGCTGGTGCTGGTGCTGGTGCTGGTGGCCGGGGGTCCGGGCGGGGCGTCAGCCCGCGGCGGAACCGCGCTTCAGGGCGGCGGCGATGTCGATGACACGGCGGGCCTGCACCTCGATCGCGGCGAGGTTGTCGGGGGCCGCGCCGGCGGGGCGGCCCCTGGAGACGCTGCTGACGCCGTACGGGTTGCCGTTGTCCGGCGTGGCGAGGACGGGGTCCACGGCGCCGGTCGGCACGATGATCGAGCCCCAGTGGTAGAAGGTGTTGTTCAGGGCCAGGAGGGTGCTCTCCTGGCCGCTGTGCGTGGCCGCCGTGGAGGTGAAGGACGCCACGACCTTGTTCACCAGCTTCCCCGCGAGGGACAGCGTGACGGTGGTGTCGAGGAACTGCTTGAGCTGGGCCGCTGGCAGCCCGAAGCGGGTCGGCGTGCCGAACAGCAGCGCGTCGGCCCACTCCAGGTCCTCCAGGGCGGCCTCGGCGACGTCGCGCGTCGCGGCGAGATGGCCGGCCCAGGCGGGGTTCCCGGCGACCGTGTCGGGCGGGAAGAGTTCGGCGACCCGGCGCAGGCGTACGTCGGCGCCCGCCTTCTTCCCGGCGGTCGCCGCGGCGTCGGCCAGCTGGTGGACGTTCCCGGTGGACGAGTAGTAGATGACGGCGAGACTGGTCATAGCGCTTCCCGTTGGCGTGAAAAAGGCGCACGGATGCCCGCCCGGCACGGAAGGGCGCGCCGGTGCCCGGCACCGTGAGCCGCGGCCGGTTCCCGGTCGCCACGATCGTGGGCCGCGGCCCACGGACCCGCCAACGGCTTTCGCCGGACTCCGTCAAGTACGGCCGACTCCATCAGGTCGGGCAGGAGCGGACGGCACTGCTCTCCACCGGTGAGGGGCGGGCGTCCACGGCAGTGTGAACGCCCCCGGCCCCGACAACGTTTCAACAAAATGTTGACTGCGCCCGTGGCGCGTGCATAGCTTCAAGCTCTCGCCAGCCAGGGAACACAGCTGTACCACCGGGGGAGCCACGTGCCACGGGACCACGCGAAGTCGTACACCACTGCCGTACGGGAGTTACTCGCCGGCGAAGCACCGGCCGACCGCCTGGAGGCCCTGGTGGCGTACGTCCGGCGCGGCGGCCCCGGAGCGGGGGAGCACGAACAAAGGGAGAATCACGGGCAAAGGGGCGAGGAAGGGCAGACAGGGCAGTACGAACAGCTGGAACGCGCCCGGGACCTGGAACTGAGCCTCTACGCACAGCTGGGCCGCCAACACCGGCTGGAGAAGGGGCTGTCGACGCTGGTCGACATCGCCCGGGACCTCGCGGCACCGTACGACCTGGCCTCCCTGCTCAAGGTCGTCACCCGGCGCACGCGGACCCTGCTCGGCACCGACATGTCCTTCATCGCCTTTCCCGAGGAGGACCAAGGGGCGGTCCGGGTCCGGGCCTGCGAGGGCCACACCTCGACGCTCACCGTGGGTCTGCGACTGCCCGACGACGCCGGGCTGGTCGGCGACGTCCTGGCCGACTCGGCGCCCGCCTGGACGCCCGACTACCTCACCGACGGCTCGATCCGGCGCAGTCGGGCCCTGGACGAGGTGGTCCGCGCCGAGGGACTGCACGCCGTGAGCGCGGTTCCGCTCAGCTACGGCAGCAGGACCTTCGCCGTGCTGTACGCGGCCGACCGGAAGGTCAGGCACTTCACGACCGACGAGATCTCGCTGATGACCTCCCTGGGGCACCTGGCCGCCGCGGCCGTGGAGAACGCCCGTGTCCTGGACCGGTCCACCGCCCTCGTCCGCCGCCTCTCCCACACGGCCGACCGCACCGAGTCGGCCCTGCGCGAGCAACGCGAACTGGGAGCGCTCCAGGACAGGTTGACGGATCTGGTGCTGGACGGCACGGACCTGCACGCGGTGGCCGCGGAGCTGGCCCGCCGCCTCGGCGGAGCGGTACGCGTCTGCGCGACGGACGGCACGGTGCTCACCGACACCGCGGACCGCACCGCGGCAGCAGGGCCGTGCCGCGCGGGCCCGCCCGCGGGGGCGGACGACGACCCCCGCGCGGCCGGCACCGGGGATCTCGGGGCGGTCGCCGCCGCCATGAGGGCCCACGGTGCCGCCAGGCCGCTGCCGACGGACGACGACACCTGGGTGGCGCCGATCCTCGCCGGCGACGAGGTGCTGGGCTCGCTCTTCCTGCGTCCCGGCCGACCGCTCACCGGCCTCGACGAGCGGCTGCTGCACCTGGCCACCCGTTGCGTGGCGGTGCTGCTGCTCTCACGCAGCGGCCGCAGCGCCGCCGACGACCGCGGCCGGGTGCGCGACCAGCTCTTCGACGACCTCCTCACCCACTCCGAACACCCTCCCCGGCGACTGGAGACCACCGCGCTCCGACTGGGCATCGACCTGGGGCAGCCGCACGTCGTGGTCATCGCCCGCCCCCAGGAGGGCGACCGGGGCAGGGTGGTCGTCTGGGCGGCCTCCTACGCGCGGCGCAAGGGCGGGCTGAAGAGCGTGCACGACCGCGAAGCCGTGCTGCTCCTGCCGGGCGCGGACGCCGCAGCCGCCGCCCGGGCCGTCCACGACGAGCTGTCACCGCTGCTCGGCACCGCCGTGACCGTCGGCGCCGCCGGCCCGGTGACCGGAACGGGATCGGTCCTCCAGGGCCGCAGGGAGGCGCAGCGCTGTCTCGACGCGATGAGCGCACTCGGCGCCGAAGGAAGCGCCGCATCCCTGCGCGAACTGGGTTTCCTCGGGCTGCTCCTGGCCGACGACCACGACGTCGACGGCTTCATCGACGCGACGATCGGTCCGGTGACCGACACCGACCGGCGCTCGTCCACCGACCTCGCCCGCACCCTGGAGACGTACTTCGCCACCGGGGGCAGCCCCACGCACGCGGCCCGAAGGCTGCACGTGCACCCCAACACCGTCGCCCGCCGCCTCAAGCGGGTCGGTGAGCTGCTGGGAGCCGAGTGGCAGAACCCGGAGCGGGCCTTCGAGGTCCGTACGGCGCTCAGGCTGGCACAAATCCGGCACGTCCTGCGCGCCCGCCGCGGCACGCCGCACGGCGAGCGCGTACCCGGTCAGGACGCCTGATCCAGGTACGCCCCGGCCGCGCCGGTCAGGGCGGCCACCGCATGCGCGGCGGAGGCGAGCGTGACATGGCGGTGCCAGCCGCTGAAGGACCGGCCTGCGTAGTCCCGCAGCCCGACCTGGTCCGAGATCGCGGCGAAGTCCCGGTCGACCCTGCGCAGCAGCGACCCGAGCCGCAGGAGGGCGGTGGGGGGTGCCTTGGTCAGGTCGGTCAGCCACAGCGCCGCGGGCCACCTCTGGCGTCCCCGCCACTCGCCGACGAGCAGCAGGTCCGTGCCGCCGGCCGCTCCGAGCGCGGCTTCGCCGGTCCGGCGGGCGGACGGCCCTGCTCCCGCTTCCCCCGGCAGCGCGACCCGCAGGCCCGCGACCAGGCTCGTCCGGACGGCACCGCGGTCCGCCCCCCAGCGGGCCGGGCGCCGCATCTCCCGGGCCGCGCCCATGATCTGGTGCGCCGGCACCGGGGCGCCGCCGCGCGGCGCGAGGGCCGCATCCGTCACGGACAGCGGCAGCGAACCGCTGACGCGGGCCAGTACGGGCAGGTTCGCCGCGCGCAGCCTGCGGACCACCGCCGCGCCGTCCGCGTCCCGCGCGTCCAGCACCACCGGCCGCACCGGCAGCCCCACCTCCGCCGCCGTGTCGAGGCACGCCTCGATGGAGCAGTCGCCGAGGGTCCGCTCCAGCAGCAGCCCCTCGGGGATCGACGCCCGAACCCGCCGCCGTCCGTTCCCCAGCCAGGCCGCGGAGAGCAGCAGCCGCCAGTTGACCGGCGCGCACAGCCGCTGCGACGCCGCCCAGACGCCCACGGCCTGCTGGGCGTTGAGCACCTGGCCCATGGCGGACACGAACTGCCGCTCCACCCCCACGGAGTGCTCACCGGCCTTGGGGATGACCACGGGATGCACGACCCACGCCTCGGGCGGTGCCACACGGGCCAGGTAGCGCGCCAGGTCCCGGCGCACCGAGACCCAGTCCCACGTCGAGCTGGTGACGAAGTGGTGCAGCCGCTGCTCGGTGGCCGAGCCACCGGTCGTCGCGGCGATGTTCCGTATCGACTTGCGCCCCTCGGTGCGCAGCAGGCCGCCCACGTACTCCATGCCCCTCCTGCGCTGGTCCCGGCGGGGCAGGGACGCGAACAGCGCCGAGCACAGGTCGTCGAAGACGTCGTCGCAGGCACCGACGGGGGCCGGGCCGCCGGCCCGGTTCCGTCCGTCCGCCGCGCACACGCCGCCGTTCCACATCTCATCCCCCGTCACGTCCGTCTGGGAAACACACAACTCACCGCTGCTGTCCCTTCCACTGTGTGTGACCGGCCGGGCCCCGCCTAGGTGGGCAGGGCACACACCTGCCGTGCTGAGCGGTGGCCGGGCCACCCGTCTGTAGAGGAGGACGGAACGATCTCCTGATCTTCGTGTCTTCGGCCAGTACGAGGGCCTGCCGGGATCCGTGGAGACTGCCGGCTGCGGGTCGCGGCCGCCCCCGGGGTGTGGGCCGTGAGCGCGAAGGCGACCGGGACACGGGGAGGACGGAACGGTGAGCGGGCAGCAGCAGTACGACGAGATCGGTGAGGCCTACGAAGGGTTCAAGGCCCTGCCGCTGGAGCAGTACGCGGTGGTACCCAGCTTCCTGGCGATGGTCGGGGACGTGCGCGGCAGGTCGGTCCTCGACCTGGCCTGCGGTACGGGCTTCTACAGCCGGGAGTTCAAGCGGCGCGGCGCCACGGACGTGCTCGGCATCGACATCTCCGGTGAGATGGTCGCCGTCGCCGAGCAGTTGGAGAAGCGCCACCCGCTGGACGTGCGCTACGAGGTGGGCGACGTCTGCGATCTGCGGACTTTCGAGCAGCGCTTCGACATCGGGCTGGCGGTCCAACTGTTCGGCTACGCCGAGGACATCGCCGTCATGGAGCGGATGTGCCGCAACGCCCACCGCGGTCTGAAGCCCGGCGGCGAGTTCTTCGTGCTCAACCAGTCGCCCGACTTCAGCTTCGACGGACCGACCCCGGACAAGTACGGCTTTCGCAGCGTACTCACCGGGGAGGAGGCCGAGACCGGACCGCAGGTGCGGATCACGGCACTGCTCGACCCGCCGGTCTCGTTCGTCGCCAACCGCCCGCGCCGGGAGGTCTACGCGAGGTGCCTGCGGGCTGCCGGGTTCAGCGAGGTGACCTGGGTCCCGCTGACGGTCTCGGAAGCCGGCCTGCGCGAGTTCGGCGCGGACTTCTGGGCGGACTTCCACGCCAACCCGCCGCTGGAGATGCTGCGCTGCCGGTCCTGACGAGCCACCGGGCAGGCACCCCGGCGGGCGGAGCAGTGCCGTGCCGGTGAGATCAGTGAGTGAAGGTGAACCAGTTGAGGTTGACGAACTCGACGGTGCTCTCCGCGAACGTCACGTAGAGGTCGTGGACGCCGGTGACCGCCCGGGTGATGTTGGCGGGCACGGTGCGCCAGGTCTGCCAGCCGCCCGTGGAGCCGAGGTCGATCTCGGCGATCTGCGGCCCGGTGGCGCTGTCCACCCGCACGCGGATCGCGCCGCTGACGCCGGCACCCACTCCGGAGGCGACCCGGGCCAGGAACTGCGCCGGGGAGGCGGACCCGAAGTCCACCGAGGCGTACTTCAGCCAGTCCCCGGCCGCGAGGTACCCCACGTCGCGGCCGCCTCCGGTGTCGGTGCAGATCTCGGTCTGCGTGCCGCTCTGAGCGGTGTAGTCCTCCGCCTGGATGGTGGAGTAGGCGCTGGTGCCGCCGCCTCCCTGGGGCGGGGTCGTCCCTCCGCCGCCGGGGCCCAGGGTGATGGTCCAGGAGGTGGGGGCGGGGTCCTGGAGGTGGCCGTCGACCGGGGCGCTGCCGGTGGGGCCGACGTCGTCGTACGGGAAGGCGTAGCCGATGTTCGCGTACCGGTGCACCAGACGGGCGTAGTGGTTGGTGATCGACTCCGTGTAGTACTGGGCGGGAGTGACACCGTTCGGCTGGGAAGCCCCTCCGGCGACCAGGAGGCTGGAGCGGTTGAGGGCGGCGGCGAGGCGGGCGGCGACGGCGGCGCGGGCGTCGGCCCCGGAGTTGTACAGGGGCCCGCTCGCGCAGCCGAAGATGTCGGCGGCGGAGGGCTTGGTGAAGGGCACTCCGTTGGTGTTGAGCCCGGCGAACGTGAGCACGTCGCCGCTGACGGTCCCGGAGTAGGCGCCTATCGACCCCTGGCCGTCCACGGTGAGGGTGTGGGTGCGGTAGTAGTCCCACACCCGGTCCAGGTACGGCCTCCAGTACGCGCCGAAGTCCGCGGGCGCGTGGGAGGGCGCCAGCACGCGCAGGACCGTGCCCGAGGAGTCGGTGGCGACCAACTGGTCCCAGGGCGCACCGTCCGCCGCGTGCTGTGCCCGCAGCCCGGAGGCGAGGGACGACAGGGCGCCCGAGGGCAGTGCCGGTACCGACTGGTTCCCGGCGGCGCCGGTGGTGGCCATCGAGACCGGCAGGGCGACCATGTCGACGTAGCTGATGTTGGCGTACAGGTTCGCCGAGTTGTAGGTGAACTCGCAGAACGTCCAGCTGGTGGTCCAGTTGGGATCGGTGCTGGTGAAGCCGGGCTGCACCAGGCCGGGCACGCCGCCGTTGCCGCCCGGCGGGTTGACGAAGAACTGGATCTTGCGCCCGGTCGAGAACCAGACGCGGCCGCCGATCACGTAGTCGCCCAGCGTCAGACGGGTGGGCGCGGAACCCGAACCGCCCAGGGGAATGGCGTAGTCGGGCGTCGGTGTCAGGACCGAGGACGGGCTGGGCAGCCGGTGGAAGCGTCCGTCCGCGGTGACGAAACCGGGCCATCCGGAGGTGTCCGCACCGGATATGTACGCATAGACCGGTGCGGAGCCGCCCGAGTTGTTGGCGAGCGCGATCGGGAGAGCGGCGGCGAGGGTGCCTGCTCGCGAGCGGGCGGTGGCGGTGCCGGCAGCCGTCAGGGGGAGAGCGGTCGCGGTGGCCGCTGCGGCGGTGAGAAGGGCACGACGGGAGAGCACAACGGGCTCCTGGGGTGGGTGTGGGGGTTGTCGCCTTGCGGAGACGGGGAGGTGGGGGAGGAGCGATGGGAGCGCTACCACTATTGGACTGCACCAATTGGCGGGTCAAGAGGCTTGCGGGAGGCGGGAGTCGGTGACCGTTCGGCGGCCGCGTGGCCGGCGCGCCGTACCGGCGGCCGGCCGGGACCCGCCAGGGGCCGCGGCTCGGCCGATCGCTCGGGGGCGGAGGCCGGCGCGGCAGCGGGGCCCTGAGGCCGGCTCAGCGCTGCACGGCCGCACCGGGCCGGCCCGCGCGTCCGGCCGGCGCCACCCCGACGGACCTGCTCGCGGTCCGATTTTTGAGAGACGCTTTACGCGGCACCGGGGAACCTGTTCCCGGGACTTCACCATCTGACAGGGGAGTGAGCCCGACCGGGAAGTGTGAGCCCGTCGGGGCCGGAGAGTCGAGAGAGCGAGGCAGGTCATGGGACGGCGCAGGGGCGGCATAGGGATCGCACTCGTCATGGGCGCGGTGCTGGTGGGCGCGAGCGCCTGTGGCCACGGCGGCAGCGATCAGGCCACCGGCACCGACGCGAAGGGTTCGCACAAGCCGAGCGCCGGTTCGTCCCCGTCGCCCACGAAACCCGCGGGCCCGCCGATGCTGCTGGAGACGATCACCCCGCAGTCGGGCACCACGGTCGGGGTGGCCATGCCGATCTCGGTGGTCTTCAGCAACCCGGTGGCGGCGAAGGCCAGGGCCACGGTCGAGAAGCACATGAAGGTGAGCGCCTCCCAGCCGGTGGCCGGCGCCTGGCACTGGTTCGGCGACAAGCGCGCCGACTGGCGCCCGAAGGAGTACTGGCCCTCCGGTACGACGGTGAAGATCGACGCCGACCTGACGGGCGTCGGCAACGGCAACGGACGCTACGGCGTGCACGGCTACACACACACCTTCAAGGTCGGCGACGACGTGCGCGCCGACGTCTCGGTGCGCGGCCACACCATGAAGGTGACCCGCAACGGCCACGCCGTGCGTACCCTGTCCATCAACGCGGGCAGCGCCCAGTACCCGACGTGGAACGGCACGATGGCCGTCATCGACAAGCAGAAGAAGGTCCACATGACCTCCTGCAGCGTCGGCATCAGCTGCCAGAAGGGCAGCCCCAACTACTACGACCTCACGCTGCCCTGGGACGTCCACCTCACCCAGTCTGGCACCTACGTGCACTACTCGACCGGCGACCCCGACCCGGGCAGCGGCAGCGCCCGCGGCTCGCACGGCTGCGTCCACCTCTCCCTGTCGGACGCCAAGTGGTTCTACGACCAGGTCAAGCAGGGCGACCCCGTCACCATCACCGGCTCGCCCCGCGCCAAGGCGCCGGCCGACAACGGCTACGCCGACTTCAACCTGGGATGGGACCAGTGGCTCGCGGGCAGCGCGTCGGGGGAGGGCACGACCGCCACGCTGTGACGCGCCGCTGCCCGGGCCCGCGCGACCTTCCGAACCGCCCGGCCGACGGGGCCTCACGCGTGTATCGCGTCCGGACCGGCGTGGCGGGCCGTCCAGCGGTCGACGCGGGCCCACTGGGCGAGCAGCCACTCGCTGCGGGCGTCGTCGCCCTGCGGCACGCGGCCTGCGGGTATGCGCCACCAGTGCGCCCGCACGCTGTCACGCAGCGGCAGCCGGCTCCAGGCGGTGCGGACCGAGTGGATCGCGTCGAGGCCGGTGTGGGCCACGAAGACCACGTCGGCCGTGGGCGCGGCGGCGATCGCGGCCAGAGCACCGGCGTCCCGCGGCGGCAGGACGTGGTGCATCCGCTCCGCGCGGGACGCCCGGCCCGGCGCCCCCCGGCGGCGCAGCGAGGCGATCGCGCGCCGGCGGCGGCGCGGTGTGAAGTTGCCGCCCTCCGGAAAGAGCACAAGGGCGTCGCCGGGGCCCAGCCCGGCCGCCAGGTCCCCGATCGCGTCCTCGGACCGCCCGCGCCATGAGGGGAGGAAGCAGTGGGGGACCCGTCCGACGAGGACGTCGAGTGCGGGATCGGCGCGCAGGACCCGTTTCAGGACCGTGTGGGGCCGCAGCCCGGCCCGGCCGAGCAGCGTCTGGAGCAGCAGGAAGGAATCGCCGGTACCGGCGTGCCGGGCGAAGACCAGGAGGGGCGCCGCCACAGCGCCGGTCCCGCCCGGCACCGGGGGCGTCACCTCCAACCGGAGCCGGAAGACCCGCTCGCCCGCCCGCCGCAGGACTCGCAGCAGCCTCTCCAGCACGGCGAACGCGTCCGCGGCACGCCGTTGTGCCCCCGCCCGCCCCTCGGGCAGCCGACGCGCCCACAGCCCGGCGGCGGCCACCACTCCGGCCAGATCCACCAGGAGGTACAGCAGGGCGAAGCAGGTGATCCGCACCGGCCTCCAGGGGCCGTGCGTGGCGAGCGAGACCGGCGCGCACAGCAGGGCCGCCACGACGAGGAGCGCGGCCACCGCGGGGACGAGGGCGGACAGCAGCGCGATGGTGAGGGTCCGGCGCAGCCCGGTGACCACCGCGCCGGTGAGCCTCGCCGGGCGGCTTCGACGCGCACCCGAGGCGGTCATGGTGCGCCGTCGGACGCGCCGAGGGCGGTGTCGAGGTACCGGGAGGAGGCCGCGTAGGCGCGCTCGATGCGCTCGGCGGTCCGGCCGAAGCTGCGGTACCGCAGCTGCCTCAGGGTGCCTGTGCCCTCCTCGGGGGCCGAGCCCGACGGCAGCACACGGACCGTGACGCCGGGCGGCAGGTCCGCCATGTCCCGGGCGAACCGGTGCCGGCGAGCGATCTCGAACGCCACCAGCGCCACCTCCCAGGGAGCGCGCGGCGGCGAGAGCGGGCGCTCGACGCGGCCGACCTGCAGGACGTACACCTCGCTCGCCCCGAGGGCCACCGCGCGGCCGACGGGGATGCTGTTGACCAGGCCGCCGTCGACGTAGTGCTCGCCGTCGAGCCGGATGGGCGGCAGCAGCCCCGGCACCGCGCACGAGGCGAGCACCGCGTCCACCAGCGGCCCCGCGGCGAACCAGTGCTCGGCGGCCCGTTCGATGTTCGCCGCGACGCACTGGAACGGCAGGGCCAGCTCCTCGACGCGTGTCACCGGAAGGTGGGAGGAGAGCAGGTCGCGCAGCGGCGTGGGGTGGTACAGGTGGGTGCCGCTGCGCACGGCGGTGCCCAGCCGCCCCAGCAGCGATCCGGAGAACACGCCGGCCCGCCCGAGACCGGTCCACAGGTCGGCGAGCCGGGCCACCGACGCCCGCGACGGGTCGGCCGCCACGGCGGCACCGTTGATCGCGCCGACGGAGGTGCCGACGACGAGGTCCGGGTACAGGTCGGCGGCGAAGAGCGCCTTGAGCATGCCGACCTCGTAGGCGCCCAGCGCACCGCCGCCGCCCAGCACGAAGGCACGGGTCGGCGGGCGGGCGGCTCGGCTGTCCTCCATGCCCGAAGGGTGCCCCCGCACAGCCCCGCAAACCAGCGGGGCCTCTCACGAGCGCGCCCGCCGACCGCGGCGGCGGGCGACAGCGCTCCGGGACCGCCTGCCGTACCGGCCCTTGTCGCCGTGGCAGGGTCTGCCGTGCCGGCCCGCCTCCCCGGCGGCAGGGGTCGGGTCAGTCGCCGTAGACGGTGCCGGGCGCCGGGGCCCGGCCGGTGCGCAGGTACGTGTCGATGGCGTCCCGGGTGTGACTGGGGCCGCGGGCGAGATAGCTGGTGTGGCCGTCGCCCTCACGGGTCACCAGCACACTGGACGACAGCTGGCGGTGCAGCCGCAGCGCCCACGGGTACGCCGTCGACGGGTCGTGGGTGGCATTGGTGATCAGGATCGGCGGCGCGTTACGGGCACTGACCGGACGCGGCGGGTTCACCACCGGCGCCGGCCGGCCGACGCACCCGGTGAGGATGGTCCACGACTGGGAGGCGCCGCCGAGCCGGGGCGCGGACGCCTCCCCGAGTCGCCGGAGCCGCCGCAGATCGGCCAGGGTCCGGATCGGCGTCGGCCAGTCGAGACACTCGACGGCGATGCCGCTGCCGTTCATGATGTCGTCGATCGGCCCGGCGGCGAGCGCCGGCGAGAACGCCGAGGCGTCACCGCCCGCCGCCTGCTGCAGGGCGAGGGCCGCGTTGTTGCGCCGGGCCGGGAACAGCAGCAGGTTCTGCAGGTTGAGCCGGATGTCGTCCCCGGTCACGGACGCACGGCAGTCGCCCGCCTCGGCGCACTGCGGGGCCGGGAGCGGCGTACGGTCCGCGCTCGCCACCAGGGTGTCGACGAGCCGCCGCACATCGGTGCCGTGCAGGGCACAGGAGCGGTCGTCCGCGCACCAGTCGGCGAACCGGTCGAAGGAGTCCTCGTAGGCGTGCGCCTCGTACCGCAACAGGCTCGTCGTCCGCAGCGAGTGGTCGAGCGCGCCGTCCAGCGCCAGCGTGCGGATGTGCCGCGGGAACAGCTCGGCGTACGTCGCGCCGAGCTGCGAACCGTAGGACAGCCCGAGGTAGTTGAGCTTGCCCTGGCCGAGCGCCCGGCGCAGGGCCTCCAGGTCGCGTGCGGCGCTGACGGTGTCGACGTGGTCCATGAGAGGTCCGGTGAGCCGCCGGCAGCTCTCGGCCAGCTCCCGGTTGCGCGCGACCAGGCGCTCGAAGGCGGCCTCGTCCTTCGGGAACGGCGAGACCCGGCGGTTGAGCAGCGCCGGATCGCAGCGCACCGCGCCGCTGAGCCCGATGCCGCGCGGGTCCAGGCCGATCACGTCGAAGTTCTCCCGGGTGGCGGCCGAGAACACCTTCGTGCCCAGGGACTCGGCGTACACGACCCGTGTCCCCGAACCACCGGGTCCGCCCGGATCGAAGAACAGGCTGCCGACCGGGTGCGCGCCGGTCGCCGGGAGGCGGTCCACCGTGACCGTGGTGGTCGGCCCTTCGGGGTGCGCGTAGTCCACCGGGACCTGGACGGAGGCGCACTGGAGTTCCTCCGGCGCACCGGGGAAGGGGCACGCCCTCCAGCGGAGGGCAGCCGTCCGCTGCCCGGAGGCGGCGGACGAGGCCGTCGCGGTGGATGTCCCAGCCGTCGCAGCCGTCGCGTTGGGCACCGCGAGTGTCGCCGTGACGAACGCCGCCGCCGCGGCGAGCCCGGCCCCCCGCAACGCCCTCCGGCGGTGCGAAGGTTCTCCCCCTCGGGCCGGGCGCTCCGTCGCGCCGGCCGTTCCTGGTACGCCGGTGGCGTGTGGTGAAGTGGTCATGCCGGTCACTATGGCGCGACGCCACCGTCAAGTCACCGGGCTCTCGGCGGTTGCCTCTGCCGTCGACTTGCGTACCAGGTCCGGGACTTCGCAGTCGGCCGCGGCGTAGCCGATGGGGAAGAGGATGTAGGGCCGCTCGTTGCCGGGCCGACGGCAGATCCTGGTGAGGAAGCCCATCGGGTTGGGTGTGTGCGTCAGAGTGCTCAGCCCCATCGCGTGCAGCGCGGCGATGAAGAAGCCGCACGCGATGCCCACACTCTCGTTCACGTAGTAGTTCTTGCGCAGCGAGCCGTCCGGCATCGCGGTGCTCTTCTCGGCGAAGCAGACGACGATCCACGGCACGACGTCGAGGAAGCTCTTGTCCGAACTCGTTTCGAGGCGTGCGAGCGCGGCGCGCCACTCGGGCGGGATCCGCCCGCCCTCGTAATTGACCTGTTCCTCCTCCTCGGCGGCGATCCTGATGCGGTGCTTGGTCTCGGCATCGCCGATCACCGCGAACTTCCACGGCTGGAAGTGGGCACCGGAGGGGGCGGTGTTCGCCGCGGCGACGGCAAGGTCGACGCACTCGCGCGGGACCGGCTCGTCACTGAAGAACCGCACGCTGCGGCGGCGGTCGAGGAACGACACGAAGTCCTTGCCCCGCTGGACCGTCTCGGCCTCGTCGTACCGGTCGGGCCGGTAAGGGACGAACGGATGGGTGTGCTGTCTCACGACTGCGCCTCCTGGACCGGGGGTCCCAGCGTGGGCCACCGACAGCCGAATAGGCAACAGACTCCGTACTCCGTTGTCAATGTGACAAGGAATAGGGCGCGGAGGCGCCCCCGAGGTCGCAGATCGGCAGGCACGGTGACACGACAGGGGCTCGACCCGCTCGACGGCCGGATGCTGCGCCTGCTCCGGGAGCGCCCGCGTGAGGGCCTGCTGGAGATCGCCCGCCGACTCGGCGTCGCGCGCGGCACCCTGCAGGCACGGCTCGACCGGCTGACCCGTTCCGGCGTGGTGACCGGCTACGGACCGGACGTGGACGTCGCCGCGCTCGGCCACGTGGTCGAGGCGTTCACCACGTTCGAGGTCGACCAGCCGGCCCGCGAGGCCATCGCCGCACGTCTGCGTGGCGTGCCGCAGATCGTCGAGGCCCACGTCGTGACCGGCCCCGGTGACATCTGGTGCCGCATCGCGGGCACGAGCAACCAGCACGTGCAGCAGGTGATCGACCACGTCCTCGAAGTACCGGGCGTCCGTCGCAGTACGACGGTCATCGCGTTGAGTGCGGTCGTCCCCTACCGGGTCCAGCCCTTGGTCGACGAGGTGGCCGGGCTGTCCCGGGATCCGGACGCACCTCGCGCCTGATAGACGGCTGAGGGCCTTGTCGCTGCCCCCGCCCGGACGCTCGCTCCTTCCGGGTCGCGCTCGGCAGGCACGCACACCCGACGGGAGCCGGCCGCACCGGGCCCCGGGGACATGCCCCCGGGGCCCGGCGCATGAAGTGACGCGGTCAGGTGGCGTGTGCGGGGGAGCGGAGCGGCTCAGGCAGGCAGGTCGCCGGTGTAGCGGTAGATGTTCCCGGCGGAGTTGACGCCCCAGACGGTGCCGTCGGCGCCTGCGCCGATGTCGGTGAGGGCGCCGGGGATCTGCTGCCAGGGGTCGGCGTCGTTGTTGGTGTAGCGGTAGATGTTGCCGGCCGAGTTCACTCCCCACACGTTGGTGCGGGACCCCGCCGCGATCCGGACCAGCGCGCCGCTGATCTGCTTCCAGTCGGCCATGCGGACGACTCCTTTCCGCTCACGGACGATGCATCCGAAGGTTCCCCCAGCGGAACGATTCGCCTGGTAAGCGAATTGGATGAGTGATCATTCTTGTTGTCCGGAAGGGTGTGTTTACCTGACCGGCCGCCGTGTGGGACAAGGCCGCTGCCTGCATCACCGGCCCGTCAAAGTGACGTGAATCGTGTTCGCTCGTGCGAGGCAGTTCCCGCAATCGCGTTGACGTCGCTGGGCGCGACGGCCGAGGAAGGCCATCCCCCTTGCCTGACAAGGCATTTCGTGGCCTGCCGCAGACGTCGGTACGGTCCCGGTCCAAGCAATGGAATCTGCAGTCGGCAGACATGCTCACGGCTGCCATGCGCGCCGGTGAAGTGGCCTCGGCGGAACTGACCGACGAGGCGATCGCCCGTATCGAACGGGACGAAGAAGCGATCAACGCGATCTGAGTGCCGGATTTCGACCGTGCACGGGCCGCCGCGCGCGAGGCCGACCAGGCGCGCGCCCGTGGGGAGGACCGGCCGCTGCTCGGCGTTCCGGTGACGGTCAAGGAGTCGTACAACATCGCCGGACTGCCCACGAGCTGGGGCATGTCCCTCCACCGGAACCACCTGCCGGCCGAGGACGCCGTGCAGGTGTCGCGGCTCAAGGCCGCCGGCGCGGTGATACTCGGCAGGACGAACGTGCCCTTCGGGCTGCAGGACGTGCAGAGCTTCAACGAGATCCACGGCACCACCGACAACCCGTGGGACCACGGCCGCACACCGGGCGGGTCCTCGGGCGGATCAGCGGCGGCCCTGGCATCCGGATTCGGTGTGCTCTCCATCGGCTCCGACCTCGCCGGTTCGTTGCGTACCCCCGCACACTTCTGCGGTGTCCCCGCACACTTCTGCGGTGTCCACGCACACAAGCCGACACTGGGGCTGGCGGCGAGCCGCGGCACGGTCCCGCCGACCACGCCGGCCCTGCCGACCGACCTCGACCTCGCCGTCGTCGGGCCGATGGCGCGCACGGCCCGCGGCCTCGCGCTCCTGCTCGACGTCATGGCCGGACCGGATCCGCTGACGCTGGGCGTGGCCCGCGAGGTGAGGCTGCCGCCCGCGCGGCACGAGCGGCTGTCCGACTTCCGGGTCCTGGTCCTTGACGACCACCCGCTCGAGCAGCGCACCACGTCCGAGTCCGAGGCCGGGTCCGATCCCCGCTCGTGGCCGGCGGTCCCGTCCCCGGTCCCCGATAGCCTGCTGCGGATCCGCGAGATCCACGCCGAGCCCGAGGCGGCCGTGTCGCCACGCGGTCGTGAGATCCCGTCCCCGAGCGGATCGCCGCCGCGGCCGACTTCCTGGAAGCCGGTCACGAGGTGCACTTCAACCTGTCGCCCGTCGTGGTGCGCTCCGGCTGGGAGGCCGCCTGGGCCGAACCGCTGCGGCAACTGGACGACGTACTCCCGCCCGCCGTCAAGGCGCAGGCCGCCGCCGAGGTCATCCTGCTCACCCACAACCGCGGCCTGCACGAGATCAACCTCGGCTGGCACCCCCGCGCCGAAGAACTGCTGTGGCGCCCGGAACTCCAGCAGGCCAAGCGGTCCCAGAACGGTGACGACAACGTCCGCTACCGCACCGGCATGAAAGGGGCCGCCGTGCAGCGCCTGCGGGAACTGAGCGCGGCGCACGCGCCCTGGCTCACCCTTCGCTACGCCTTCTGATCCGCCGCCCCCGGCGCACCCCGCGTCCGGTGATCAGCGACTCGCACCCAGCGAGCCGATGAGCGGGAGGGAGTAGCCGGCGGCGCGCAGCGGGCCGCGGACGTCGCGGTCGAGGTCGGGCAGGTAGCCGAACAGGACATCGGCCGGTCCCGCGATCTCGACGTTCCCGCACGCCGCGGGCAGCAGCAGTGTCCCGGCGCGGCCGAGTGCTCCGCTCCACGTGCCGGTCCGGACCCGGACCGGAGCGCCGACGTTGGTGAGGACCTGCGCGGTGGTGAAGGAGCGCCGCAACGGCTCCGCGGTCCCTGCCCGCAGGCGTTCGAGGGCGAAGTACGGGCCGGCGCACAGGAAGACCCGTTCCACCCCGTCCCCGACGGCGATGCTCAGACCGGGAGTGAAGTCCGGCCGGGTCTCCAGGTCGACCTGCCGCATCAGCATGTCGAGGTGGGAGCGGAACTCCGCGTCGCCCACCGGGGAACCGTCCTCCATGTTCCAGCGCATCGCGTGCTGCTGGATGTCGGACGTCTGCTCGATCTCGTAGACGAGGGTGTCCGGTCCGAAGCTGTGCGGGGTGCCGCCGGGCACGTACAGGGTTTCTCCCGCACGCACCGGCAGGCGGCGCAGCACGGTGTCGAACTCCTGCGCCTCCAGGGCGGCCCGCAGCCGGTCGCTCGTGACCCCCTCCTTGACACCGCACAGGGCGGTCGCACCGGGGGCGGCGTCCAGGATGTGCCATGCCTCGGTCTTGCCGTTGGGTCGGCCTTCCAGGCGCCGGGCGGAGTCGTCGTCGGCGTGCAGGTGCACGGGCAGGGTGCCGGTGGCGTCGATGAACTTCGTCAGGAGCGGGAAGTACGAGCCGGACCATCCGGGCCCCATCAGCGCCTCGGAAAGATCGGTGACGACCTCGCGCAGGGACCGGCCGGCCAGCGGCCCGTTGGTCACGACGCTGCCGGAGCCGTCGACGTCACTGCATTCCCAGGTCTCCGCGATGCTCCAGTCCGGCAGCCCCGTCTTGCCCAGGCGACGGGCGATCGCCTGTCCCCCGAACACCAGCGGCCTCGCCGTGACGGAAAGCCGCAGTGGATACAGCGGATGCAGAGCCGCCCCGCCCGCGCTCACAGGATCGGCTGTCCGCCGGTGACCGCGACCCGGGCCCCGGAAACGTAGCTCGCCTCGTCCGAGGCGAGCAGCACGTAGACCGCCGCCAGCTCGGCCGGCTGGCCCGCCCGGCCGAGCGGCACCTGAGATCCGAAGCTCTCCACCTGCTCCGGCGGCATGGTCGCCGGAATGAGCGGTGTCCAGATCGGGCCCGGAGCGACGCTGTTGGCACGGATGCCCTTCGAGGCCAGCATCTGGGCCAGCGAGCCGACCATGTTCGCGATGCCCGCCTTGGTGACGTCGTAGGCCAGTAGCTGCGGTGGCGGGCTGTCGGAGTTGACCGATGTGCTGCCGATGATCGACGAGCCCGGAGCCATGTGCGGGACGGCGGCCTTCGTCAGGTGGAAGAAGGCGCTGAGGTTGATCGCCAGGGTGCGGTCCCACTCCTCGTCGGGGATGTCCTCGATGGAGTCGCGCGTCATCTGGAACGCGGCGTTGCTCACCAGCACGTCGATCCGGCCGAACTCCTCGACGGCCCTGCCGACGATCGACCGGCAGTGCGCCGGGTCCGCCACGTCCCCAGGCATCAGCACGCACGTGCGGCCGGCTTCCCGTACCCACCGCGCCGTCTCCTGCGCGTCCTCGTGCTCGTCGAGGTAGGAGACCAGCACGTCCGCCCCCTCACGGGCGTACGCGATCGCCACCGCACGGCCGATCCCGCTGTCCCCGCCCGTGATCACCGCGGCCTTGCCGGCCAGCCGCCCGGATCCCCGGTAACTGTCCTCACCATGATCGGGCCGGGGCACCATGGCGGAAGTGACACCGGGCGGGACCTGTTGCTGACGAGGCTGGGACATGGGCAGCTCCCCGAGATCGTTTCGAGCGGGCGCGGACCGCTGCCGGACGGTCCGGCGGTCGGGGCGGCGAGTACCCCGTTGCGCTCCGCGTCCACCCGGCGGCTGATCTCGCGCGTCGCGGTGTGGTCCGCCGACCGCGCGGGTACCCAGGTCGCGCCGCGGACGCGCCCCTGCCGCACGTCCGCACACACAGTGGGGAAGTACGGAGCGAGGGAGTGGGTCATGGGACGCCAGGGGTCGCCGGTGGACGAGGGCAGGGCCGGGCGCCTGCGTGAGATCGCCTCGAACGTGTTCGGCTGGGACACCCTCCTGCCCGAACAGCTCACGGCCATGGAATGGGTACTGGACGGCGAGGACGTCCTCGTCGTCATGCCGACCGGATCCGGGAAGTCGGCCGTCTACCAAGTACCCGCGCTGATGCTCTCCGGACCGGTCGTGGTGGTCTCTCCGCTGCTGGCCCTCCAGCGGGACCAGATCGCCGGTCTGCCGGACGACGACCGGGTCCCCGGCGCGGTCGCCGTCAACTCGGACCTCGACGCGACGACGACGGAGGCCGCCTGGCAGGCTGTGGACCGGGGCGAGGCCCGCTTCCTGTACCTGTCGCCGGAACAGCTGGCCAAGGAAGAGGTCGCGGAGCGGCTCGCCGCGGCCCGCCCCTGCCTGCTCGTGGTGGACGAGGCACAGTGCGTGTCCTCCTGGGGCCATGACTTCCGCCCCGACTACCTGCGCCTGGCGCAGGCGGTACGGCGGCTGGGCCGGCCGCCGGTACTCGCGTTGACCGCGACAGCCGCCCCGCCCGTGCGCAGGGAGATCATCGAGCGGCTGGGCATGCGCCGTCCGCGCCTGATGGTGACCGGGTTCGACCGGCCGAACATCCGGCTGGAGGCCTGCCGCTTCCAGAGCGAGGACGACCGGCGCCGGTCCGTGATCGAACGGGCAGCCGCCGAGCCGAAGCCCGGCATCGTCTACGCCGCGTCCCGCAAGGACTGCGAGTACTACGCTCGTGAACTGGGCTCCCTGGGACTGGCCGCCGAGAGGTTCCACGCCGGACTGCGCGCCTGCGAGCGCGCCCGGATCCACGACGCCTTCCTGTCCGGCGCGGCCGACGTCGTAGTGGCGACCTCGGCGTTCGGCATGGGGATCGACAAGGAGGACGTCCGATTCGTCCTGCATGCTTCGCTGCCGGGGTCCCTGGACGCCTACTACCAGGAGATCGGCCGCTGCGGCCGGGACGGCCGGCCCGCGCTCGCCGTGCTCTGTCACCGGCCGCAGGACACCGGGATGCAGACCTACTTCGCCGGCCGCGCTCCGAGCCCGGGCACCGTCTCGGACGTGGCCGAGGCCGTCCACGACCACCAGGGAGAGGCCGCGGGCCTGGACGGACTGCGCGAGGAGACAGGTCTTTCCCGCAACCGTGTCACC
This sequence comes from Streptomyces sp. NPDC021356, assembly GCF_040641015.1. Lineage (NCBI taxonomy): Bacteria > Bacillati > Actinomycetota > Actinomycetes > Kitasatosporales > Streptomycetaceae > Streptomyces > Streptomyces sp. NPDC021356. The sequence continues at coordinate 83,304 of NZ_JBFACU010000035.1, forward strand.
GCGGCGGTGAACCTGCTGGAGGAGGCGGACGCCGTCGCCACGGGGGACGACGGCCAGGTGCGGCCGGTCCCCGGCGTCTCTGCCGGTCAAGCCGCCGAACAAGCGACTGAGGCCGCGCAGGCGCACCGCCGGACCGACCGGTCACGGGTGGACATGGCGCGGGCGTTCGCGGAGACGACCGGGTGCAGACGCCGCTTCCTGCTCGGCTACTTCGGCGAGGAGTACGTGCCGCCGTGCGGGAACTGCGACAGGTGCGAGGAGGACCGCTCCGGGCAGGAGGACACGGAGCCGGCCGCTCACCCCGACGCGGCCTCCTATCCCGTCGGGAGCGAGGTACGCCACAAGGAATGGGGCGAGGGCACCGTGCTGAGCCAGGACCCGGACCGCATCACCGTGCTGTTCGACCAGGCCGGTTACCACACGCTGTCGCTGGCGGCACTGGCCGGCCGGCACGGCCTGCTGACAGTGCTGCGTCGGCCCGGGGACCAGAGGTCGGCGCCGTGACGCGCGCCACGGCGAGTGCTCCGGCCCGCGCTCGAAAGGGCGGGTGGCGATCCTGACCGAGTGCCCCTGGGACATCAGGCGTCGGGCACCAGGACGAAGTCCGCGGCCGGCTGGCCACCGGTTCGGACGGGACAGGGACCGCAGGGGTCACGGGACGGTCGCCGGCCGTCGGTATGCGGGCGGAACAGCGAGGCGCGGTCGGGTGGCAGGCCGCCGCGAGAGGCCCGCTCAGACCCGGGGCTCTCCCGCGCGGACCAGCCCCGTCTCATAGGCGATGACGACGAGTTGGGCACGGTCGCGGGCGCCGAGTTTGGCCATGGCGCGGTTGGCGTGGGTCTTGACGGTGACCGGGGTGACGAAGAGGCGTTCGGAGATCCCCGGCGCCTGACTGCCCCACGGCACTCGCCGCCACCGCTACCAGGACCACCAGCACGGCCGGGCACGCGTCGCGCACTCGTTCGTGACGGGCCGACCACTGCCGAAACACGGCTGTCACCTGCATTCCTTCACTATGCAACACACGTGGCGCGCGGCTCGGGCCGGGCACGGCGGGGCCCCGGCGCGGGAACCCCGTGCCGGGGCCCCGCGGCCCCTCCGCGATCCGGCCCGACGAGGTCAGCGGCCGGCTTCGGTCCTCTGCGGCTCACGGCCGGGGCCTGGACCGGCCCACTGCGACGGCTCACGCGCCGGACCCTCCACCGACACTCGGGGAAGCGCCCGGTCCAGCCGGCGGGGCAGCCACCAGTTGGCGCGTCCGGACAGGTGCATGAGCGCCGGAACGAGGACCATGCGGATCACCAGGGCGTCGAGCGCGACGGCCACCGCGAGGCTCACGCCGAACTCGGAGATCACCCGCATCCCGCCGAAGACGAACGACCCGAAGATGCACACCATGATGGTGGCCGCCACCGCGATCACCTTGCCGGTCTCGGCCTGCCCCACCCGCACCGCGTGGCGGTTGTCCCCGGTACGGGCCCATTCCTCGCGCATGCGGCTGACCAGGAAGACCTGGTAGTCCATCGACAGCCCGAACATGATGCCGACGACCAGGATGGGCACGAAGGACTCGATCGGTCCGGCGGCGCCGAGGCCGAGGAGCGAGGCGCCGAAACCGTACTGGAAGACGACCACGACCGCCCCGAAGGCCACACCGGTGCTCAGGATGTTCAGCAGCGCGCCGAGCGCCGGAACGAGCAGGCTGCGGAAGGCGACGGTCAGCAGCAGGAAGCCGAGTGCGGCGATCACCAGCACGAACACAGGCAGCTTGCCCATGAGTACGGAGGCGAAGTCGTCGTTGCTCGCGGTGGGGCCGCCGACGTGGACCTTCATCGACGTGCCCCGCTCGGCCTGCGGGATCACCTCCGAGCGCAGGTGGTCGATGAGGCCGGAGGTCGACGCGGACTGCGGGGACGTCGACGGCACGACGGAGATCACACCGACGTCCTGCCCCTCCTTCATGGGTGCGGCACCGACGTCGGCGACACCGTCCACCTGCTTGATCGTCGCGGCCAGTTCGGCCTCGGCCGCCTTGTCGGCGGCGGTCGGTGCTTCCACGGCGAGGACGAGCGGACCGTTGAAACCGGGTCCGAAACCCTCCGCGATCATGCTGTACGCCTGGCGGTTCGTCGAGGTCGCGGGAAGGCTGCCGTCGTCCGACGCGCCCAGGCGCAGGGTGAGCGCCGGCACGGCGAGCGCCGCCAGGACGGCGAGGGCGGCCAGCGCGAGGGCCTTCGGCCGCGCCTGGACCTGCCCTGCCCACCGATTCCACGGTCCCGTCCCGGCCTCGGACGACATGGTGCGCGCCCGTTCACCGGCCGCGGCGCGGCGCCCCCGGCGGCCGAGGATCCGAGGACCGATCATGCCGAGCAGCGCCGGCAGGAGGGTGAGGGCGGCAAGCACGGTCAGCACGACGGTGAGGGCGGCGCCTATGGCCATGCCGTTGACGATGCCGACGTTCAGGGTGAGCATGCCGAGCAGCGCGATGACGACGGTCAGCCCGGCGAAGACCACCGCACGACCGGAGGTGTCGAGGGACGCGGCGATCGACTGACCGACACTCATGCCCGACCTCAGATGGGTGCGGTGGCGGTTCACGATGAACAGGGCGTAGTCGATCCCCACGCCCAGACCGATCAGCGAGCCGAGGGTGAGGGTGGTGTCGGACAGCGTGACGACATGGCTGAGCATCATCACCGCCATCGCGGAGGTGCCCACGCCCGCGACGGCCGTGAGGATGGGCAGCGCCGCCACCCACACCGCCCGGAAGACCAGCAGCAGCACGACGAAGGCCAGGACGATGCCCATGGCGTCGGCGACAGGGTTCGGCTCGGGGTTGACGGTGAACGCCTGCCCGTTCATCGCGATGTGCAGGCCGCCCGACTCGGGTTGCGTGGCGAGTTGCTTCACCCGCGCGATCTGGGTGTCGCTCACATGCTGCCCGAAGGTGACGGTCGCGTACGCCGTCCTGCCGTCCTCGCTGACCTGACGCCGGCCCGCCGCCGTGAAGGGGCTGCTCACCGAGGCGACGCCCGGAGCGGACTCGACCCTCCGTACGGCGTCGGCCATCGGCCGCTCGGCGACGGGGTCGGTGACCCTGCCGTCCTTCACCTGCCAGACGACCCGCCCGCTCTTGCCCGCCGCGCCGGCGGCGGCCTTCCGCAGCAGCGCCGTGGCCCGGGCGGAGTCCGTGTTCTGCGAAGTCCGGCTGTTGCCGAAGTCGTTGCCGGCGGCGCCGACCGCGGCGCCGAGAGCGATCAGCAGGCCCACCCAGGCCAGGACCACGGCGAGCCGGTGCCTGTGGCACCAGCGGGCGAGAGAGGACATCGAGGAGCCTTTCGAGGGGTACGCCGCACGAGGTGGGCCGGCAGACCCGGCCCACCCTCACGCTCGCAGGCCCCCGACCTCTCGTCGTCGGCCGGACGCAGACACTTGGACCTGCTGCGATCGCAGGAGACCGACCGCGCCGGAGAGCCGGCCGCACGCTGTCCGCCGCCTCCTGAGGGCGGCGGTCCTGCGGCCGGCGCGGACCGCGCCGTGCGGGCACGGCCACCGGTTCACGCGGCCCGGGATCCGTCGATGGTGCGGCGTGAGCCGATGGTGCGGCGTGAGCAGATCATGCGAGCCGGTCCGGTGCCACCTGCCGGCGCAGGCTCAGCCGCAGCTCCTGAAGAACTCGCGCAGGGCGGCGACGAGCGCTTCGGGAGCCTCTTCGGCGATGTGGTGTCCGGAGTCGATCGGACCGCCGCACAGCCGGTTGCTCGTCCAGTCCCGCCACACGCTCAGCACGTCGCCGTAGAGGTCGACCATGTCGTCGCGGGAGGCCCACAGCACCTGCAGCGGGCAACCGATGCGTCGGCCGGCCTGACGGTCGGCGTCGTCGTGCTCCCGGTCGACACCGAGACCGGCGCGGTAGTCCTCGCACATGGCGTGCACGGTGGCCGGGTCATGAATGGCGCGGTGGTAGTCCTCGTAGGCCTCGGCCCCCATCTGCTCGGCTGTCGCCTTGTACCAGGCGCCGGGGTCGGCGTTGATGACGCGTTCAGCGGGCTTGTCGGTCTGTCCGAGGAAGAACCAGTGCCACCAGCTCGCGGCGAACGTGGCGTTGCAGCGCCGCAGTGCCTCCCCGATGGGGACGGCGTCCAGGACGCTCACGGCGGACACCGCTTCCGGGTGGTCCAGGGCGAGGCGCGTGGCCACGTACGCGCCCCGGTCGTGCCCGACGACCGCGAACCGCTCGTGCCCGAGGCGGCGCATGACCGCCAGGCAGTCGCCGGCCATGGCGCGCTTGGAGTACGGGAGGTGCTCCGGGTCGGTGGGGGGTTTGTCGGACCGGCCGTAGCCGCGCAGGTCGGGGCAGATCACCGTGTGGCCGGACGCGGCCAGCAACGGGGCGACGCGGTGCCAGGTCGCATGGGTGCGCGGGTGACCGTGCAGGAGCAGCACCGCCGGACCGTCGCCGCCATGGCGCACCCGCAGGTGAGCACCGTCCCCCTCGCATCGTGTCAGCTGGAAGCGGTCGAACACGTGACCTCCTACGCCCGGGACATCGCGCCTCGCCTGCCCCGAAGCGCTCCGCCCACACGCGCCTCGCCCGGCTGACAACCCACGCCGGCCTCCGGGGCGGGCTCGCGGGAGCCCGCCCCACCGGACGTGAAGCGTGGAGGCTCACCGCGAGGGCTCCTGACCGGCGCCGACGCGTTCCGGTACCGGCAAGAAGCACTCCGACGCCTGGTCGGCGGGACGGGGAAGGCGCGCTGCACGGACGCACGGTGCCCGTGTCGCGGACGGGACCCGCGCGCACCTCCGGTTCATCCGGAGAGGCGAAGGGCCGCAGGTTGACGAAGCGGGCGGGGGCACCGGCCGGCCGGGGTCCGGGCCGGACCCCATCGGGCCGGCGGCCCGCGACGACCTTGCCCGCCAAGGCCTCCTCGTCACCTGGTGAACACCAGACTGACGTTGTGTCCGCCGAATCCGAAGGAGTTGGCCAGGGCCGCGGACCACTGCCCGGTGCGCCGCTCACCGCGCACCACGTCCAGTTCCACCCGCGGATCGAGGTCGTCGAGGTTGCGCGTGGCCGGCACCGTGCCGTTCTTGAGCGCGAACAGAGCGGCCATGGCGCCGACCGTGCCGGAAGCGCCCAACATGTGACCTGTCATCGACTTCGTCGCGGTCACCGCGGCGTGGCTGCCGATCACGCGGCCGATCGCCTCGGCCTCCGCCAGGTCGCCGGACTCCGTGGAGGTGGCGTGTGCGTGTACGACCCCGATGTCCGCCGGGGCCAGTCCGGCGTCGCGCAGCGCCAGTTCGATGGCGAAGGCCTGGCCTTCCGCGTCGGACGCCGTGATGTGGTTCGCGCTCGAACTCACGCTGCTGCCGGCCAGCGTGCCGTGGGCACGTGCTCCACGGGCCCGGGCGAACTCGGCGCGTTCGAGCACCATCATCCCGGCGCCCTCGCCCATGACGAAGCCGGACCGTTCGACGTCGAAAGGGCGGGACACGGTCTCCGGGTCCACGGACCGCGTCGACAGGGCCTTCATCTGGGCGAACGCCGCGAGAGTGAAGGGGTGCAGGCATGCCTCCACCCCACCTGCGACGACCACGTCCACGCGCCCGCTGCGGATCAGATCCTGCCCCAGGGCGAGGGCCTCCGCCCCGGACGCACAGGCACTCACCGGCGTCCTGGCACCCCCCTTCGCGCCCAGGTCCATGCTCACCCAGGCAGCCGGCCCGTTGGGCATCAGCATGGGGACCGCGAACGGCGACAGCCGGCGGATCCCGGCGCGTTCGAAGACGTCGTCCTGTCCCAGCGTGGAGAGGACACCACCGGTCCCGGTGCCGATGACGACGGCCAGTCGTTCCGGCTCGACCTGCGGAGCACCGGCGTCCCGCCAAGCCTCGCGCGCACTGAGGAGGGCGACCTGCTCACCGCGGTCCAGTTTCCTGGCCTCGGCCCTCGGAAGCAGTGACGCAGGATCCACCGTGAGCCCGGCCGCAACGTGCACGGGCAGGTCCGCGGCCCACTCCTCCTCCAGGAGACGCACCCCCGACTCACCGTCCAACAGCCCCGACCACGACGACGGCGCATCGGCCCCCAGCGGCGTCATCGCACCTACGCCCGTCACCAGAACATGACTGTTACGAGTCACACGAGCCTCCTCGTTTTGTATAGGAGCTACATGGGCCTGACTTGCCCTCATGGGGATCATGCCAGCAGCCAGCAGGCAAATCAGGGGAGGAGTCGACCGATCCGAAAGTGAGAGATTGTGATGTCTCAACAGTTTGGTACACCCTGGGGGAGGGGAGCGCGGTGCGGCGATCGCCGAGGGGCGGCGGGGCAACCGGGCAGCCTTGCGCCGATGAGTCTCGCTCGCTGGAGTGGTCCGGCTTCCGAAGCGACTGTGAGGAGTGACCCGAGTGGACTTGTACAGCGTCCTGTGCGTGAGTGACCGGACCGAGGCGGCGCAGTGGTGCGAGGCGTTCTTCGGGCGCCCGCCGGACGAGATCATCGGCGAGGAGTACCTGTGGCAGCTCGGAGAGAACGCGTGGGTCGTCGTCGACGATCGGGACGTGCGCGCTGAGCGAGTCGGGGGAGCCGTGATCACACTCGGTGTGACCGACCTGGACGGCATCCTGGCCCGACTCGCCGCGCACGGGATCGACCACGAACCGGTCGAGACCTACAGCAACGGCGTGCGCCACGTGGTCGTGCTGGACCCGGACGGGAACAGCCTGTCACTCGCCGAGCCGCCCACCCGGTGAGCCTCTTCGCAGCCGGCTGTCGGCAACCCGCCCCCCGGCAACCCGACCACTTCGGTCACAACGCTACGTCGACCGCTTCGGAGTCTTCGCGACGTATTCGCTCGGCCCCCCCACGCGCCGAGTGGCGTGAGCGCTTGATTGAGCGTGCGCCCGTGCTCGGTCAGGGAGTACTCCACCCGCGGCGGCACCTCGGCATGGATCTCGCGGTGGACGAGGCCGTCCTCCTCCATCTCACGCAGGTGCTGCGTCAGCATCTTCTCGCTCACTCCCGGCAGACCGCGACGCAACTCGGCGAAGCGGCGTACGCGATGGGCGTCGAGTTCCCAGAGGATCAGTCCCTTCCATTTGCCGCTCACCACGTCGAGCGCAGCGTCGATCCCGCAGATGTAAGGCCCGCGTCTCGGTGCCTTGGCCATCGTTGCCCGGCGCATCCTCGACGGCGCGAGCGCATCGCTCGCCGGACGGACGCTGGTCAACCTGTCCTCCGACACTCCCGACCGCTCACGCGAGGCGGCGACCTGGGCGGCGGGTCACGGGGCCGCCTTCCTCACCTGAGGTGTCATGGTCCCCGCTCCGATGGTCGGCACGGAGGCGGCCTTCGTCTACTACAGCGGCCACGCCCCTGAGAAGGAGAGCCACCTGGCGGCGCTGGCACTGCTGGGAACACCGAGGCATCTGGGCGATGACCCGGGCCTGGCCCAGATGATGTACCAAGCCCAACTCACGTTGTTCCTGTCCGCGTTGTCCGGACTGATGCATGCCACCGCGATGCTGGGAACCGCAGGGTTGAAGGCCAGGGAAGCGCTGCCGGAGTTGCTGTCCTGCGCCGACTCGATCGGCGACATCCTGAGGGCTGGTGAAGAGCACCCCGGTACCGCGCTCGATGCCGGACGACATCCCGGCGACCTCAGCACGGTCACCATGATGGGCGCGACGTCCGGCCACATCGTCGAGACCAGCACGGCACTCGACCTCGACCTCGCGCTCCCCCTGGCCGTGCAGGCCCACTACCGGCGCGCGATCGAGAACGGTCACGGCAGCGACAACTGGACGCGCATCATCGACAGCATCCGAGAACCACGCTGACCCCGTGCGGGGCCGGTGAGCGTTGCCGTCCGCGACGGATCCCGCCGGGGCTCGCTCCGGATGCGTGGTCTCGTCGGCCGGGCTGGTGGGCGGCGTGCCACACCGGAGGTCACGGGGGTACCCGGGGGCGCCTTCCCGGGCGGTCACTCGTCAAGGGATTCGGCCATGCTGTCGAGGTCGGCGAGCAGTGCCGCGAGGCGGTCCGCGGGGACGGCCTCGATCATGCGTTCCTCGATGGCGTAGACGGCGCCGCGCGCGGCGTCCAGGCGCCGCCGTCCGGCCGGGGTGAGGTGGACGGGCAGGGCGCGGCCGTGGTCGGTCGTGGTCGCCCGGGTGACGAGGCCGGCCTCTTCCAGGCCGCGCAGGACGACGTTGGCCGACTGCCGGGTGACGAAGGTGCCGCGGGCCAGATCGGCGTTGGACAGGCCGGGCTGCCGGTCGAGGAGTTCGAGGCAGGAGTACTGCGGAACGGTGAGGTCGTGCTCGCGCAGGGCCTTGTCCATGGCGCTGCGCAGGGCGGCTGAGGCGCGTTTGAGGCGGTATCCCACATGCTCCGTCACGTCCTGGGCCGGATGGGGCGGGGGCACGGATGAACGGTCTTCCATGTCAGCATTTTGACATGTGGGAGGCGGGGTGCCTACAGTCACGTATGTCAAAGTCCTGACATTCGGTTCTGGAGGAACCATGGCCGCCACTGTCGAAGGTCCCGATTTCGTCGCTCTCCAGGTGAAGGACGTGCCCGCCGCAGCCGCCTTTTTCGAGGAGCGCCTCGGACTGCGCCGGGCGCCGGCCTCGCGGCCCGGCGCGGTGGTGTTCTCCACCGGCCCGATCGCGTTCGCCGTGCGCGAGCCGCTTCCCGGCGTGGACCTGGACGATGCCGCGCGTCCCGGCTTGGGCGTGGCGCTGTGGTTGCGCACCTCGGACGCGAGCGCGCTGCGCGAGCAGCTGGCGCAGGCCGACACGCAGGACGTCAGCGCCCTGGAGGACACTCCGTTCGGCTTGACGTTCTCCTTCACCGGCCCCGAGGGCTACCGGCTCACCGTGCACGGAGGCTGACATTGAGCGCTGTGGTCCTCGCCCCCCGCGGCCCGTTCTCACTCGACGCCGGCCTGCGTTTCCTGCGAGGCTTCACCCCAGCCGCCTACCGGGGAGGGCAGGACCCGGTGCTCCGGCTGGCCTTTCCCTCGGACGACGGCCGCTTCACCGTCACCGCCGCCGTGCGGCAGGAGCGGACGCCGGGGGACAACGGCGCGGTGCGGGCCCAGATCACGCTCCGCCCGGCCGGCCTCGGTCCCCGGCACCTTCCCGCCTCACCCGCTGCCGGCGCCGCCGAAGCGGAGAAGGCCGCCGAGAGCGTTGCGCGCATCCTCTCCCTGGATGTCGACGGCGACCGCTTCCCGGAACTGGCATCCGCCGATCCGGTGGTGGCCGGGCTGATGAGACGGTTCCCCGGACTGCGCCCGGTCTGCTTCAACTCGCCCTACGAGGCTGCGGTGTGGACGGTGATCGGCCACCGGGTCCGCAAGAGCCATGCCGCCGCAGTCAAGACGCTCCTCGCGCAGCGCCACGGCCGCCGGGTCGAGGTCGCCGGGCAGGAGGTGTTCGCCTTTCCCTCCCCGGCGGCCCTGCGGACAGTCACGAGCTTTCCCGGCCTCACCGAGGTGAAGATCAGCCGGCTGCACGCCGTGGCCGAGGCCGCGGACGCGGGTGCACTCGACGCCGCGTCCTTGCGCGCCCTACCGGCCCAGGACGCCCTCGCCGCGCTGCGGGAGCTGCCCGGAATCGGCCCGTTCTCCGCCGAACTCATCCTCATCCGCGGCGCCGGTCACCCGGATCTCTTCCCCCGCCACGAACCCCGGTTGCACGCCGCCATGGCCGACGTCTACGCCCTCGAAGCCCCCGCGGGCGGCGTCCCGGCGCTGGCGGACATCGCGGAGCGGTGGAAGCCCTACCGCAGCTGGATCGCGTTCCTGATGCGCGTGCAGGCCGACCCGCGCATCAGGTCCACGCGCGGCAGGTAGGTCGTCCGCCGGCGTGGACGGGCTGGGGGCGTATGCACCCACCCCTTCCCACCCCTTCCCGGCCCATCCGCCGACAAGCCCGCGCACTCCCGTCCCGGACGCGGAAGCGCAGGACGTGCGGACCGTCGGAGCAGGCGACATCCGGCCACACCCACCTGCGTAGACGCCACATCAAGGCGCTCACCCGCAGAAGAAGGGCCGAGCCGCCAACCACAGGAAGTGAGGGGGCGGCCAGGGCGCACACCCGTGCGGGCGCACACCCGAGCCCGTCTGCCGCGCCCGGCGGCACCGACGCCCCGCAGGAGCGTGGTGGGCCGGGACACGGCGGCCGTGCGCCGGGGCCGTGCTCCGGACCGGCACCGGGAGGCGAGCCGGCGCAGGTGCGTCGCCGCCGGGGGCTTCGGTGATCAGCGGACCCCGGAGGCCCGCCCCCACTCGGCCCGGATCACCAGGACGACTTCGTCACTCCGGGCAGGTGTCCGGCGTGCGCCTGCTCGCGCACGTTCACCCGCGAGAGGCCGAACTTGCGCAGGTGCCCGCGCGGGCGTCCGTCGACGCTGTCGCGGTTGCGTACCCGTGTCGCGCTCGCGTCCCGGGGCTGGCGGCGGAGTTCCGCCTGCGCGGCCGTCTTCTCGTCGTCCGTGGCCCCCGAGGAGGCGAGGAGCGCTTTGAGTTCGGTGCGCCGCCGCGCGTAGCGGGCCACGATCTGCTTCCGCTTCTCATTCTTCGCGATCTTGCTCTTCTTCGCCATCAGACACGCTCCCCACGAGCTCGGATCCGGGCGACCGCGGCCTCGATGCCGATGATGTCCACGGTCCTGACGGCACGGGCGCTCAACCGCAGCCGGACGTGACGTCCTTCGCCGGGCAGCCAGTACCGCTTGTTCTGGATGTTGGGGTCGAACCGGCGCGAGGTGCGCCGGTGCGAGTGGGAGATCTTCCTGCCGAACACCGGCTCTGCTCCGGTCAGTTGACAGTGGGCGGACATACGGGCCCTGCCTTTCTCTTCACCGGCTTACCGGTAATGGAAATCATTGTCGTATGCTACCCCGCATGGCTCGCAACGAAGTACGCCCGATCATCAAGCTCCGTTCCACCGCCGGGACCGGCTACACCTACGTGACCCGGAAGAACCGACGGAACGACCCGGACCGGCTCGCCCTGCGGAAGTTCGACCCCGTCGCCGGACGCCACGTCGAGTTCCGTGAGGAACGCTGACCGCGTCGGCTCCGCCCGCCCGACGACACCTCGACCCAGGGAACGCACTCCATGAAGCCAGGAATCCACCCCGCCTACCGTCCGGTCGTCTTCCGCGACAAGGCCGGCGACTTCGCCCTCCTGACCCGCTCGACGATGACCGGCGACAGGACCGTCGACTGGGAGGACGGCCACACGTACCCGGTGGTCGACGTCGAGATTTCCTCGGCGAGCCATCCCTTCTGCACCGGCACCGCCCGCGTGCTGGACACCGCCGGCCGCGTCGAGCGCTTCGAGCGCCGCTACGGACCGGACGGGGGCAGCCGATGACCCCCGGCGGACCGATGCCCGTGGTGATCGTCGGTGGTCTGCACGCCGAGGCTCGCCGGCACACGGTCGAACGGCTGCTGCACGAGGTACCCGGCAGCGTCGCCCTCCACCACGACCTGTCCACCGCCCCGGCGGGCACCGTGCGGCGCAGCGTCCGTGACGCTACGGGCGAAACCTCTTGGGGTGATACGCCCTTGGTCGGCGACTGCGCCTGCTGCGCCCTGCGCGAGGACCTCGTTCCCGAACTGGAGCGGCTGGCCGGCAGTGGCCGCACCCGCCTCGCGGTCCTGGAACTATGGGACTCCGTGGAGCCCCGCGGCATGGCCGAGGCCGTCGCCGCCCACGGCGCCGGCGCCTTCCGGCTCACCGACGTGGTGACCGCCGTGGACCCCGCGCTGATCCTGCCGTACTTGTCCAACGGCGACGACCTCGCGGACGTCGGACTCGCCGCGGCCGCGACGGACCAGCGCACCGTGGGCGACACCTTCGCGCGGCAGCTGGAGTACGCCCCCGTCCTCGCCGTGGCCGACAGTCCCGCCACCGGACCGCAGGACGTCGCGCTCCTACGGCAGCTGCATCCCACCGCGCGACAGATCCGCCTCGACAGCGGGCAGTTGGGCGCCACGGCGGTGACCGCGGTCACCGGGTTCGACGTGGACGCGGCGGCGGCCGCCCAGCATCCGGCCAGCGCGCGGCTCCCTCACGACTGCGACGAGGAAGGGGTCGGCACACTCGTCTGGCAACGCCGCCGCCCCTTCCACCCCGGCCGCCTCTACGAGGCGTTGGAGGACCTGTGCTGCGCCGCGGCGCGTAGCCGGGGCAGGTTCTGGCTGGCGGACCGGCCCGACAGCCTGCTCGCCTGGAGCGCTGCCGGAGGCGCGCTGTGCGTGGAGAGCGCCGGGCCGTGGATGGCCTCCCTGCCTGAGGCCGCCTGGGAGATGGTGTCCGCCGGGCGCCGGGCCGCGGCCGCGCTGGACTGGCACCCCGAGCACGGCGACCGTTGCCAGCACCTCGTCTTCACCTCTCCCGGCCTGGACCGGACAGGGCTGCTCTCGCTGCTCGACTCCTGTCTGCTCACCGACGACGAGCTGGCGTCCGGCCCCGGCGCCTGGCCTCGCCGCACCGGCTTCGACCAGCTGCTCGACCCCGTCGCCTGACGGCGTCCCGCCCCACGACCGGAGAGGTTGCCATGCCCCGCCCCACCAAGACGCTCGCGCGCAAGAGCCGACCGAATCCCCTCGACGCGGCCGGCATCGCATACATCGACTACAAGGACACCGACCTGTTGCGGAAGTTCATCTCCGACCGCGGCAAGATCCGCAGCCGCCGGGTCACCCGGATCAGCCGGCGGCAGCAGCGGCAGATCGCCACGGCCGTCAAGAACGCCCGCGAAATGGCGCTGCTTCCCCGCGCCGGCCGCTGACCCCCGCAGCACCGCCCCCTACCCCGCAGAGGAGAGGACCGTCATGGCCGTCCCCAAACGCAAGATGTCACGCAGCAACACCCGCCACCGCCGCGCCCAGTGGCGGGCCGGCACCCCGCCGCTCGCCCCGGTCACCCTCGAAGGAACCACCCACCTGGTCCCGCAGCACCTGAGGAAGGCGTACGAGCGAGGCCTGCTCCGTCCGGGGGGCTGAAGCACAGGTGCTTTCGGCCGCCCGGTCCGCGACCGGCGCGAGCATCCGGGCCCACAGCCGCACGACCGCCCGCCGGCGCCTGCCCCCTTCGGATTCCACGGAGCGGGCGGGCGCCGGCCCACTTCGACCGATCACGTGCTGACCCCTCGCGACGGACCGCGGTCACCGTCATCGCGGACGGGGCGGAAGCGGATGGAGCAGCACCAGGAGCCGTCCGTCCTCCGCGACCACGACGCCCTCCATCTCGCGAACGGGCGAGCAGCCGTGGAGTTCGCCTGGCCCTCGGCGAAGAGCCGGTACTCGTGCGGGCGGGGCCGGCCCGGCTACGAGTCAGCCACGACGATGTAGAACGTCACCGCCGCGAGGAAAGGGCCGTCGGCCAGGTGGGCCAGCCAGCGCCGGGCCGCTTCATCGGTGAGGTAGCCCGCAGCGACGGCACGTCGCGTGGTGCGCTCCAGCCCGAGGACTTCGTCAGCGGCCTGGACGTCCCGGAAGACGGGCGTGACCGGGATGACGGTGGGCACCTGGAAGCCGGCCTCGGCCGCGAGTCGTGGGAGCTGCCTGCCGATGCGCGCGTTGCGGACCACTTCATCGGTGACGTACCGGGTGTAGGAGCGCGACAGGTCGCTGTCCGGGTGGTCGATCGTCAAGGTGTCCCAGTCGGGCTCGCCCATGACAAGCCGCCCGCCCGGCCGCAGCACGCGGTGCGTTTCGCGCAGTACCAGGGCAGGATCGGCGACGTGCTGGAGCACCCGGTCGGTGCGCGCGCGGTCCGCGGTGCGGTCCGCCAGTCGCAGGCCGTGGAGATCGCCGAGGTGAACGGCGACCGTGGCCTGCCCGGCGGTACGCTCTCGGGCGGCGTCCACTGCGGCAGGGTCGTGATCGACACCGATGACTGTGCCGGTCGAGGTGGCGGCTTCGGCGAGCGCGTCGAGGTCGGTGCCGGGGCCGCAGCCGAGATCCACGACCGTCTGGCCCGGCCGGACGTCGAGCTCGTCGAGCATACGTCCTTTGTAGAAGCGGCCCAGGTCGGACGCGGCGAGACGATCGAGGTAGACGCTCGGACGGGGAGTGACGGTCTCGAACACTGTCGGTGTCATGGCCACCAGTCAAGCAACTTCCCCCGCCCTTCGCGAGGTTCGCCGTCGTGGTGACCACCCGCGGTATCGAGAACACAGCGGCGCACGGGGGCGGGGCATCATCCCGCTGCTCGCCGAGCCGGTCGGTGACCGTGCGACCGTGCAGCGAGCGCAGAGCTCCCGGTGGACGCCCCACGGTCGCCTCCCCGCCCCGAACATAGGGGGCTGCCGCACCCCGCGGCATGACGCCGGACACACTCTCCGTTGATGTTTACCTTCGCAATGCTTGCCTTTGCCAAGGTTTTGCGCCGGGTGGGCCGATTTGGGTGCCCGAGGCAATCAACCGCCTCTATGGTTGTTACAAGCAACGATTACGGAGGTGTGATGGCCGAGCGGGCGCAGTACGAGGAGCTTGCGCGTCAGCTCAGTGCCGTCGGCGCCGTGAAACGGGACATGGGGCGGATCCTGCCGCCCGACT
>NZ_JBFACU010000036.1:0-92912 GCF_040641015.1 Streptomyces sp. NPDC021356
CGTTTCCGACTCTATCAGACCGTTTTCCGATCCGATTTCCTCGGTGCTTTCCAGGTTCCCGCTCCGCTTTCGCTTCGCGTTTCCCTTTCCGGCGGGTCCGACTCTATCAGATCTTTTCTCGACCTGATCCCCAGTCAGCGGGGTTTGTCTTCCCGGCCGCTGGGCCGTTCTGACGTCTCAAACCTTAGCGGATCCTCGCGGTGATTCCCAATCGGGCCCTTGGCGGATCCGGCAGGAGTCGACGAGTTCCATTCGAATTGAATTCGGGCATGCCGAAATCGACCCGGACGGGAGATCGTGCTGGTGGTGTGAGTGCCGCTGATGCGGCGGGAGGTGCTGCCGAGGAACCGTTACGGCTCCGTGGCAACCCGGAGAACCCTACGGATCCGGCAGGGGCGTGTCAAGGGCCCTCTGTCAAGGTCTTTCAGTCGAGGTCGCTGAGCCGACCGCCGGCGTCCGGCTGGGCGTGCTCCACCCTGCGCAGGAGCCGGGTCAGGACCTCGCCGAGGACCGCCCGCTCCGCCGGGGTGAGGTCCTGGAGGAGATCGCCCTCGAAGACCGTGGCGAGGCGCATGGCCTCCATCCACTTCTCGCGACCGTCCGGGGTCAGCTCCACGATGACGCGGACCCTGTTGTTCTCGTCCCGCTCCCGGGTGACCAGTCCCTCGCCGACCATGCGGTCGATGCGGTGGGTCATCGCGGCCGGGGTGAGGCCGAGGCGCTTGGCGAGGTCGCTGGGGCCCAGGCGGTAGGGCGCCCCGGACAGGACGAGCGCCTTGAGCACCTCCCACTCGGCGTTGCTGATGCCCAGGTCGGCGGTCTGCCTGCCGTAGGCGACGTTCATCCGGCGGTTCAGGCGGGCCAGCGCCGAGACGATCTTCTCGACCTGGGGGTCGAGGTCCTGGAACTCGCGCTGGTAGGCGGCGATCTGTTCTTCGAGTGTCGGCTCGCTGCCGATGCCGGGGGTGTCGCCCATGTCCGCAGTATGGCACGGAGCGGCTTGGCGTTGAAGTCCTTCCGGGTGTACTCTTTAGCTTCGAACTTTAGGGGTGAAGTCTTCAGGTCTAACTGCTGATCACTCCAATGACTCCATGACCGTCCTTCTGCTTGAGAGAGGTGAACGTGACCAGGGCGATGGGCGCAGCGATGCGCCGGATCCACGTGGGCAACGCACTCAGCGCGTTCGGGCTCGGCTTCACCGTCCCCTACCTGTACGTCTATGTGGCGCAGGTGCGGGGTCTTGGGGCCATGACGGCGGGTCTGGTGCTCGCCGTCTTCGCCGTGGCCGCGCTGATCGTGCTGCCGTTCGCCGGCCGGGCGATCGTGCGGCGCGGCCCGCTGCCGGTCCTGCTCGCCGCCCTGGTCACGGCCGCACTCGGGGCGCTGAGCCTGGGGCTGGCCGCCGGGGCGGTGGCCGTCCTGCTGTCGGCCGCGGTCCTGGGCGCCGGTCAGGCCGTGATGCAGCCGGCGCTGGCGACGATGATCGTGGACTGCTCGGAGTCGGAGACCCGCTCGCGGGCCTTCGCGATGCAGTTCTTCCTGCAGAACCTGGGTCTGGGTGTCGGTGGCCTCATCGGCGGCCACCTCGTCGACACCACGCGCGTGTCCTCCTTCACGCTGCTGTTCGCGATCGAGGCGGCGGTGTTCCTGCTGCTGGTCGTGCTGATGGCGACCGTGCGGATGCCGCGTGCGCCGCGCATGGCGGGGGCTCCGGCGGGCGCCGCGCCGGGTTCCGGCCGGAGCGGCCGGCGGCAGTTGCTCGGGAACCGGGCGATGGTGCAGCTGTGCGTGCTGGGTTTCGTGCTCTTCTTCGCCTGCTACGGGCAGTTCGAGTCGGGCCTGAGCGCGTACGGCGTGGAGGCCGCCGGGATCTCGACGTCGGCGCTGGGCACGGCGCTGGCCGCGAACACGCTGATGATCGTGGTGGCGCAGTTCGCCGTGCTGAAGTTCGTGGAGCGGCGGCGGCGCTCACGGGTGATCGCGGCGGTCGGCGTGATCTGGGCGGTCGCCTGGGGCGCGGCGGCGTACGCGGGGCTCGGACACGGCAGCCAGGTGATGGCGACGGCGGCGTTCGTGTCGACGTACGCGCTGTTCGGACTGGGTGAGGCGATGCTGTCGCCGACGCTCGCGCCGCTCGTGGCGGATCTCGCGCCGGAGGGGATGGCGGGGCAGTACAACTCGGCCTTCGCTCTGGTGAAGCAGCTCGCGCTGGCGGTCGGACCGGCGGTGGGCGGCCCGCTGGCGGCGTCGCTGCCGGGGCCGTACGTGGTGACGTTCCTGCTGTTCTCGCTGGGGATCAGCGTGCTCGCGGTGCGGCTCGGGCGTGGGCTCACCGCCGTGCAGGACCACCCGTGGGGCGCGCGGAGCCGGGTGGTGGCGCGTGGCGGGGCCGCCGCGGAGCCGGTGACCGCTGAGGCGTGAGGCCGAGCGGGTGCGGGGCGGCCGTCGTCTTCGGGCGACGGCCGCTTCGGCATACGGCCCACGGCCGGTTCCGTCCTGTCGTACGGCTAGGGACGTTTGGGGGGCAGGGTGAACTCGCACCAGACGGCCTTTCCGCCGTCCGGGGTCCGGCGGGCGCCCCAGTGGGCGGCGATGGTGGCGACGATGGCGATGCCCCGGCCGGATTCGTCGGCGGGTTCGGCGCGGCGGCGTCTGGGGAGGTGGTCGTCGCCGTCGGTGACCTCGACGATGAGGCGGCGGTCGGTGCGGCGCAGGCGCAGGCGCATGGGGGGCGTGCCGTGCTGGAGTGAGTTGGCGACGAGTTCGCTGGCCGCGAGGACACCCGCGTCGTGCAGTTCGGGCGGGAAGCGCCAGCTGGTGAGGACGCCGGAGGCGAAGGCACGCGCGCGGGGGGCGGCTTCCACGCCGCCGAGGAGTTCCAGGGCGGCGTTGCGGAAGAGTTCGCCGTCGGGGCCGGTGCGGGCGGGGTGCTGGAGGACCAGGACGGCCACGTCGTCGTCGTGGTCGGCCTGGACGCCGGCGGAGCGGACCAGGCGGTCGCAGACGACCTGGGGGGTGCCGGTGGCGCCGGCCAGGGCGCGTTCCAGCGCGGCGATGCCCTCGTCGAGGTCTTCGTCGCGGCGCTCGACCAGGCCGTCGGTGTAGAGGACCGCCGTGGAGCCGGGGGTCAGGGGGACCGAGCCGGAGGCGTGCATCCAGCCGCCGGTGCCCAGGGGCGGGCCGGTGGGTTCGTCCGCGCGGACGACGGTGCCGGTCTCGTCGCGGACCAGGATCGGCAGGTGCCCGGCGGAGGAGTACACCAGCCGGCCCTCGTTGGGGTCGTGGACGGCGTACACGCAGGTGGCGATCTGGTTGGCGTCGATCTCGGCGGCGAGGCCGTCGAGGAGCTGGAGGATCTCGTGGGGCGGGAGGTCCATGCGGGCGTAGGCGCGCACCGCGGTGCGCAGCTGGCCCATGACCGCGGCGGCGCGGACCCCGCGGCCCATGACGTCGCCGATGACGAGGGCGGTGCGTCCGCCGCCCAGGGTGATGACGTCGTACCAGTCGCCGCCGACGGCTGCTTCGGTGCCGCCGGGCTGGTAGGTGGCGGCGACGCGCAGGTCGTCGGGTTGTTCGAGGACTTGGGGGAGGAGGGAGCGCTGGAGGGTGACGGCGGTCTCGCGCTGCCGGCGTTCGCTGGCGCGCAGGCGGTCGGCCGCCTCGGCGTGGTCGGTGACGTCGGTGGCGAAGACGAGTACCCCCGCGCCGCCCGGGCCGGTGCCGCGCTCGCCGGGTCCGGGCTCGGCTACCGGGGTGCAGGTGAAGGTGTAGGAGCGGCCGTCCGGTGCCTTGCGGGACTTCAGGGTGCGGGGTCTGCCGCTGCGCAGGACCTGGTCGAGGAGGGGGAGCAGGCCCAGTTCACGCAGTTCGGGCAGGGCGTCGCGGGCGGGTTCGCCGAGGGGCCGGGCGCCGAAGGCCGTGGTGTAGGCGTCGTTGAGGTAGGCGAGGCGGTGATCGCCGCCGTGGAGGAGGGCGACGAGGGCCGGGACGCGGTCGAGGACCTCACGGGCGGGGAGTTCGTCGACGGCGGGCACGAGCGTGGTCTCGTCGGCCAGTCGTTCGACGCGGGCCGCGGGGACGGAGCCGTCGGTCCGCCGGTCGGGGGCGGTCGCGAGCTCGGTCCGCGCCGCGGCGCGGCGCTGTGTTCCGGGGATCGGGGGGAGCCGGGCGCTCCAGCGCGTGAAGTTCACGAATCCTTGCCTCGTGTCTGTCGGGTCGGGCCGGCTCCGGGCCCGGCCGGGGTGCGGGGCCGCGCGGCGGTGGCCGCGCCGTTTCCTCCTGTGCCCGGGGCGCGGCACGGCGTCCGGGCGTCGGCGGCGGCCGGGGCGGGCGGTCGCCCGCCTCCGGTCGTGGACCAGTCTGGCAGTGCGGCCGCCGCGTACCGGCATCCGTGGGACGCCGGGGCGTCGGGTGGAGTTCCCCGGTCCGGTCAGGACGACCCTTTCGGGTTGATGTTCGGGTCGAGAGGATGTTTTCCACCGGCCGCGAGTTCGAACTCCGCGCGGGGATGTTCCAGCGAGCCGAGGGAGACGATCTCCCGTTTGAAGAGACCGGCCAGCAGCCATTCGGCGAGGACCTTGGCCTTGCGGTTGAAGGTGGGCACCCTGCTGAGGTGGTAGGCGCGGTGCATGAACCAGGCCGGGTAGCCCTTGAGTTTGCGCCCGTAGACCTGGGCGACGCCCTTGTGCAGTCCGAGGGAGGCGACCGAGCCGACGTAGGCGTGCGCGTACGTCTGGAGGGGTTCGCCGCGCAGGGAGCGGGCGATGTTGTCGCCGAGGACCTTGGCCTGCCGGACCGCGTGCTGGGCGTTGGGGGCTGTTTCCTTGCCGGGTTCGGCGGCGGTGACGTCGGGGACGGCGGCGGCGTCTCCGGCGGCCCAGGCGTGTGCGGCCCCGTCGACGGCCAGTTCGGCGGTGCACTTGAGGCGACCGCGGCCGTCGAGGGGAAGGTCGGTGGCGGCCAGGAGGGGGTGCGGTTTGACGCCGGCGGTCCACACGACCGTGCGGGTGGGGAAGCGCTGGCCGTCGCTGAGGACGGCGACGCGGTCGGCGCACGACTCCAGACGGGTGCGCAGGAGCACCTGGATGTTGCGGCGGCGCAGTTCGGTGACGGTGTAGCCGCCCATCTCCTCGCCGACCTCGGGCAGGATCCGGTCGGAGGCCTCCACGAGGATCCACTTCATGTCCTCGGGGCGGATGTTGTGGTAGTAGCGCGCGGCGTAGCGGGCCATGTCCTCCAGTTCGCCGAGCGCTTCCACGCCTGCGTATCCGCCGCCGACGAAGACGAAGGTCAGGGCCGCGTCGCGGATCGCGGGGTCGCGGGTGGAGGAGGCGATGTCCATCTGTTCGATGACGTGGTTGCGCAGGCCGATGGCTTCCTCGACGGTCTTGAAGCCGATGCCGTGGTCGACGAGGCCGGGGATGGGCAGGGTGCGCGAGACGGAGCCGGGCGCGAGGACGAGTTCGTCGTACGTCAGGCGGTCGGTGCCGCCGCTCTCCGCGGTGGCGAGGGTGGTGAGGGTGACGGTGCGGTGCGCGTGGTCGACGGCCTTGACCTCGCCCGCGACGACGCGGCACCGGTCGAGGACGCGGCGCAACGGGACGACGACGTGCCGCGGGGAGATTGCGCCGGCCGCCGCCTCGGGCAGGAACGGCTGGTACGTCATGTAGGGGTCGGGCGTGACGACCGTGATCTCGGCGTCGCCCCGCGCCAGCTCCTGTTTCATCCGCCGCTGCAGGCGCAGGGCCGTGTACATCCCGACGTAGCCGCCGCCGACAACGAGAATGCGCGCACGTTCCTTCACCATCCCATGACGCACCCGTGACTCTCGTTTGTCCACAGCCCCGGCAATTTGTGTGACCGGCGGGCGGTACGGCGCGGGATTGGCCGGATCCTCGGGTGCTGGGGCAGGTACGCAGGTCAGCGGGGGTGAACGAGGGTTCGGAAAGGGTCGCGATGCGGACGTGGGCGGCTCATGCTCCGATCGGGGGGCGTTCCGTGCGGAACTGCCCCTTCTGAATTGACTCCCTCTCAACTATGTTCGTGTGTCGACGGGGTGCAGGAAATGGGGATGTGGTCGAACGGGTCCGCGGGTCCCACCGGATCTCGCAGGGCGGCCTCGGTCGTGCGCGGTCCCCGTCGGGTGCATCCCGCGTTCAGTGGCGGGGAGAGTCTCCGGGGGGAGACGTCATTACCGGGGGATCAGTTATGCACATTCAGGACACTCATTGGTCCACCGCGTCCGCCGTCGCGTCCGGTGGCGGGGCGATGGGCACGGCGGCGGGCGCGGGGCGCGGGGAGGAGTCCCGGGCGGTGCGGACCACACCGCTGCGTGTGGACGCGCAGCGCAATCTGGAGCACGTGCTGCGGGCGGCGCGCGAGGTCTTCGGCGAGCTGGGCTACGGCGCGCCGATGGAGGACGTGGCCCGGCGCGCCCGGGTCGGGGTCGGCACGGTGTACCGGCGTTTCCCGAGCAAGGACGTCCTGGTGCGCCGGATAGCCGAGGAGGAGACGTCCCGGCTGACCGACCAGGCGCGGGCCGCGCTCGGCCAGGAGGACGAGCCGTGGTCGGCGCTCTCCCGCTTCCTGCGGACGTCGGTGGCGTCCGGCGCGGGCCGGCTGCTGCCGCCCCAGGTGCTGCGGGTCTCGGTCGCCGAGGAGCGGGCCGACGAGGGGGCCGGGGCGGACGGCGCGCGGGTGCCGCAGCAGCGGACCGAGCCGGGCGCCGGTGAGCTGCGTCTGGTGCCCGACCAGCCGGTCGCGCCCGCGCCGGAGGCGGTGGACGACTCGGGGGCGGCGGAGCTGCTGGAGGTCGTGGGCCGGCTCGTGGAGCGGGCACGGGCGGCGGGCGAGCTGCGGGCCGACGTGTCGGTCTCGGACGTCCTGCTCGTGATCGCCACGGCGGCGCCCGCGCTGCCGGACGCGGCCCAGCAGGCGGCGGCCTCGGCACGGCTGCTGGACATCCTGCTGGAGGGGTTGCGCTCGCGGCCGGCGTGAGCGGGGCGCGCACGCCGGGGCGATTCCAACGCGCATGCCCCGTACGGGTGATGCCGGTTCCGCAGAGAGGGAAGTCCCCACGGACGGGTGGAGGATCCTTCCTGCGGAGTCTTGGCGGGGAGCCCCTGTGGCAGCCTGACTCGGTGATCGGGTCGGCTGGGCTGGCGGCGGGGGCTAACGGCGATGGGCGTTGACGGGCGTGAGCCGGTCGGTGGGGACGGCGCGGGCGCCGACGGGCCGCGCCCGCCTCAGGTGCCGGCCCAAGGCGGACGGGCTCAGGGGGGAACGGCCCAGGGGGGAGCCGCCCAGGGGGGAACGGCCCAGGGGGGAACGGCCCAGAGCGGACCAGCCCGGGCGCCTGGCCAGGGCGGGCCGGCCGACGCACCGCGCGAGGAGGCGCCGCGTGGCGATGCGCCTCGGGACGGCGTGCCTCGGGATGACGTGCCGGGTGGCGAGGCGCCGCCTGGCGCAGCACCCCGTGGTGAGACGCCCCGTGGTGAGGCTTCCACCCGGGAGGGTGGGGTACCGGCGCAGCGCGAGTGGCGTGAGGACGGTGTGCTTCCGCCGCCGCGGGAGGTGCCGCCGTCCGACGCCGAGCTGATCGGCCGGATGCGCACGGGGGACGACACGGCGTACGAGGACCTGTACCGGCGCCACGCCGACGCCGTGCGCCGGTACGCCCGCGGCTGCTGCCGGGACGCCCACACGGCCGACGACCTCACCGCAGAGGTGTTCGCCGCGATGCTCCAGGCCGTGCGCGGCGGTTCCGGTCCCGCCCACGCCGTACGGGCCTACCTGCTCACCAGCGTCCGGCGGGTCGCGGCGCGCTGGACGAAGACCGCACGGCGCGAGCAGCTGGTGGACGACTTCGCCGTGTTCGCGGCGCAGGCGGCCCGTGCCCCCGAGGTGTCCGACGACACGGCGTCCCTCGGCTCCTTCGGAGGGGGCCTCGACCCGGGCGCGGACGTACGGGCGATGCACGAGGCCGAGCGGTCCATGGCCATGCAGGCGTTCCGCTCCCTGCCCGAACGGTGGCAGGCCGTGCTGTGGCACACCGAGGTCGAGGACGAGTCGCCGAGCGAGGTCGCCACGCTGTTCGGGCTGGACGCCAACGGCACTCGGGTTCTGGCGAGCCGGGCCCGCGAGGGTCTGAGACAGGCCTACCTCCAGGCCCATGTGAGCACGGCCCTGACCGACGACGAGGAGTGCTCCCGCTACGCCGACCAGCTCGGCGGCTATGCCAGGCGCAAGCTGCGCACCCGCGCCGAACGGGGTCTGCGCAAGCACCTGGCGGAGTGCGCCAGGTGCCGGCTGGCGGCGCTGCAGATCGAGGAGGTCGCGGGCGGCATCCCGGCCGTCGTCCCGGTCGCCGTCATCGGCTGGTTCGGGGCCGCCGGGTACACCAAGGCGCTCGGTCTCCTCGCGGGCGGAGCGGGAGCGGCGGGCACGGCGGGTGCCGCGGGTGCCGCCGCGGCGGCCGGAGGTTCGGGGGGCGTGTCGGCGGGGGCGGCCGGTGGAGCGGGCGGTGCGGCCACCGCTGCCGGGGGCGCGGGTGGGGGCGCGGGTGGGGGCGCGGCGGCCTCCGAAGGGCTCGGCGCCCCGGTGAAGGCCGGTATCGCGGCCGGGGTCGTCGCCGTGGCCGCCGCGGCGCTCGCCTTCGCCCTGGCCGGGCAGGAAACCCCGGCCAGGAAGCCGGAGGCGGCCCCTCCCCCGGCCCCGGCCGTCGAACCGCAGCCGCCCACGTCCGCCCCGCCGCAGCCGACGCCGAGCCCCCGGCCCAGCCGGAAGCCGCCCGTGCGCGCCGCAGCGGCCCGCCCCGCCCCCAGGCCGACGCCCACACCCACACCCACTCCTTCGCGCAAGCCGCCCCCGAAACCCACGCCGGCCCCCGAGCCTCCTGCTCCGCCGTCCCCTTCACCGACGCCGCCCCCGCTGCCGACGCCCCCGCCCGCCCCGGCCGTCTACCGGTGGAGCGAACTGGACTACGACCTCACCGGTGACGGCACCGGCCCGGAGATGCGCATCGACCGCAGCAGCTGGGTGTGGCAGCGCGACGGCGTGTCGATCGCCGGGAAGCGTTATCCGCACGGTGTGAGCGTCCACGGCGAGTCCTCCGTCACCGTCGAGCTGAACCGCACGTGCTCCGCCTACGACGCGCTGGCCGGTGTCGACGACCTGGCGGCCGGACTGGGCAAGGTCACCTTCTCCGTGTACGCCGACGGGGCCCGGCTGTGGCACTCCGGCCCCGTCGTCGGGGGCGCGGCCGCCGTCCCGGTCCATGTCGTCCTCGCCGGGCACCGGACCGTACGACTGGTCGTCGAGCCGCGCGGCGCCTTCGACGCGGTGACCCTCGCGGACTGGGCGGAGTCGCGGTTCACCTGCGGGTAGCGGGGTGGGCGCGGACGGCCTGGTCGAGTTCGGCCAGGACGTCGTCCGCGGTGAGCGCGGCGCCCCGGGCCCGTTCGGCGGCCAGGCAGCCGGCCGTGAGGGCCGCACGCGCGGCGCCCTCGACGCGCTCGGCCGTCTCGCGCTCGGGCACCAGGCGGGGGCGGCCGTCGCGCCAGCGGTCCGCCGCGGCGAGCAGCCGCACCGCTCGCGCCTGCTCGCCGAGCCGGGCCAGCATTTCGGCGGCGCCGTCCACGAGGGCCGCCGTGACCACCTCCGCGCAGCGCTGTGCGACGGCTGTGCGCAGCGCCTCGGTCAGCAGCGGAAGCCCGTGCCGCGGGCCGTGCTCGGCCGCCGTGACGAGGGCGTCGACCGCGCTCAGCATCGCTTCGAACTGCGGTGGCGGGCTTCCGCGCCGGCTCTCCTCGCGGGCGTCGTCGCACAGGGCCCGGGCGGAGGCCGCCTCGCCGGCGTCCAGGGCGAGCTGGGCGCGCAGGAGCAGGACGAACGCCTGGGGGTCCGCGACGCGGTACTGCTCGGCCGACTCGCCGGCCTCGTCCAGGAGCCGCAGGGCGCGGGCGCGGTCGCCGGAGCGGTAGGCGATCTCGGCGAGGCGGGCTTGCAGGAACGGGGCCTCGGCATGGGCGCCGACCTCGTGGGCGAGTTGCAGCGCCCCCTCGAACTCGGCGCGTGCATCCTCCAGTCGGCCGCGGGCCATGGCCGCCTCCCCGGCCGCGCTGCACACCTGCGCCCGCATCCAGCGGTCGCCGACGCGGCGGCTGATCAGCCGCAGTTCCGCCAGGTCGTCGTCCACGCCGTGCAGGTTGCCGGGCGAGTCGACGACCAGGTGCGTGCGGAACATGAGGGCCACCCCGATCTCCCAGTCACCGCCGAACGCACGGCAGTTGGCCACGGCCGCGTCCATGGCGGGGCGGATGCCGTCCGCGTGGCTGTACAGGTAGGCGGTCAGCGGCCAGATGAGTCCGGGCATCCG
Organism: Streptomyces sp. NPDC021356; assembly: GCF_040641015.1. NCBI lineage: Bacteria > Bacillati > Actinomycetota > Actinomycetes > Kitasatosporales > Streptomycetaceae > Streptomyces > Streptomyces sp. NPDC021356. The sequence continues at coordinate 10,376 of NZ_JBFACU010000036.1, forward strand.
GGCCGCCCGGGGGCCGCCCGCCGCGAACGAGGACCGGACCAGGTCGACGTAGCGCAGGGTCCGTTCGTCGCGGGCCACCTCCCCCGGCTCCGTCTCCGACGTCAGGAACAGATGCATCATCCGCACGTCCATGCGTAGTTCGTGCAGCGGATGATGCGCCTCCCCTTCGGGGTCGGACAGGAAGGCGTCGACGGGATCGATGCCGTCGACGTCCCGGCCCGGGAGCGCGGCGGCGCCGGCCCGGCCGGGCGCGGACGCCGGGCCGGGATCCGCGTCGAGGGCGGCGCCCAGGCGGAGCACGCGGTGGAACCACTCCATGGCTTCCCGGCGGTAGTTGCGCAGCCACCAGAACCAGCACACGTTCAGGACGAGTTCGCCCGCCGCCCGCTCGTCCCCGGCGGCGAGCGCGCGGTCGAGGGCCGCCCGGATGTTGTCCAGCTCGCTCTCCAGCCGTGCGATCCACGGCAGTTGCGCGGCCGAGCGGAGGCGCGGCGCGGCCTCCTCGGCCAGGGCGCGCGCCCACGCGCCGTGCCGCTGCTCGGCGGCGGCGCGCAGGCCGGGCACCTCCGCGGCGCGCTCGACGGCGTACTCGTGGATGGTCTCCAGCATGCGGTACCGCATGCCGCCTGTGCCGCCCTCGCCGTCGTCGGCCGGGGTGGCGACGATCAGGGACTTGTCGACGAGCGCGCCGACGAGGTCGGCGGCGGGGCCGGTGCACACGGCCTCGGCGGCGGGGAGGTCCCAGCCGCCCGCGAAGACGGAGGCCTCCCGCAGCATGGTCCGCTCCCGCTCGTCGAGCAGGTCCCAGGACCAGTCGACGACGGCACGCAGGGTCTGCTGGCGGGGCAGGACCGTGCGGCTGCCCGCGGTGAGCAGGCGGAAGCGGTCGTCGAGCCGGTCGGCGATCTGGCGGGGGCTGAGCATCCGCAGCCGGGCCGCGGCCAGCTCGATGGCCAGGGGCAGGCCGTCCAGGCGGCGGCAGATCTCCGCGACGGCCTCCGTGTCGCCGAGCGCGACGGCCGCGTCGGGGCGGACGGCGGCGGCGCGCTCGGCGAAGAGGCGGTGCGCCTGGTCGGGGACCAGGGGCTCGACGGGGCGCACCAGCTCGCCGGGCACGCCCAGCGGTTCCCGGCTGGTGGCGAGGACGGTGAGGCCCGGGCAGCGGGTGAGCAGGACTTCGGCGAGGTGGGCCGCCGCGTCGATGACGTGTTCGCAGTTGTCGAGGATCAGGAGTTCGCTGCGCGGTGCGCAGTACTCGACGAGCAGGGCCACCGGGTCGTTCTGCGGGGTCACCAGCTCGTTGGTCATCAGGACGGTCTCGCGCAGGCCGAGGGCGCTGACCACCGCGCCCGGCACCGCCTCGGGACGGTCGAGCGGCGCCAGCTCGACCAGCCAGGCCTGGGGAAGCCCGGCGGCGGCTTCCTCGGCGAGGCGGGTCTTGCCGGAGCCGCCCGGTCCGGTGAGGGTGACGAGGCGGGCCCTGTGCAGATCGGAACGGATGGCGGCGAGTTCGGGTTCCCGGCCCACGAAAGAGGTAAGACGCGGACGGATGTTGCCGGTCCGGCCGGGTGCGGGTGGCCGGGGGGTCTGGTGAGCGGCGTGGGACGGGGCAGGAAACGGTTCTGCCGGCGCCGCTGCCGCGTCCGGCACCGCTGCCGCCGCTTCGCCGTCTTCGTCCGACGGGGCGAGCAGCGCCGCGTGCAGGGCGCGCAGTTCGGGCCCGGGGTCGGTGCCCAGTCCGTCGGCGAGGGCGCGGCGGACCCGTTCGTAGGCGGCGAGGGCGTCGGCGCCCCGTCCGGTGTCGCGCAGAGCGCGGACCAGCAGGGCGTGCAGCGTCTCGTCGTACGGGTGCGCGGCGGTCAGTTCCGTCAGTTCCGGTACGACGTCCACGGCGCGGCCCAGGCGCAGTCGCGCGTCGGCGCGGGCACGTACCGCCTCCAGGCGCAGGGTCTCGGGGCGTGCGGCCGCGGTCCGGTCCGGCAGGTCGGCCAGGGCGGGGCCGTGCCACAGGGCGAGGGCCTCGCCCAGGTGGCGCTCCGCGGTGACCGCGTCCCCCCGGTCGAGGGCGCTGATGCCCTGTCGTACGAGCCGTTCGAAGGCGAAGAGGTCGACGTCCTCCCGGCCCACGGCGAGCCGGTATCCGCCCGTCTCGGAGCGGATCGCGTCCCTGCCGAGGGCGCGGCGCAGGCGGCCCACCAGGGCCTGGAGCGCGGCGGGGGCGTCCTGCGGCGGGTTCTCGCCCCACACCTCGTCGATCAGGACGTCCGGGCCTGCGACCCGTCCGGGCCGCAGGGCGAGGGCGGTGAGCAGGGCCCGCAGGCGCGGACCGCCCACGGGTACGGCTGTGCCCCCGTCGTCCTCCGCCTGGGTGACGCCCAGGATTCTGTACTGCACCGGCCCATTGTCGCCGGATGCGGGGAACGGGGCACGGAGTTTGCCGCCGGGGGGCTCGGGGACGGCGCACGGGGTGCTCGACGCCGTCAGGCGCCGGAGGCCAGTGCGCCCCGCTGCGGGACGATGCCCGCGGGTACGGCGCGCGAGCGCGCGGGGGTGCCGGTCCAGCAGGTGCCTCGGCGGGCCAGCAGGCGGCGCAGCCACACTTCCAGGGAGACCAGTTCCGCCAGGCCGTCCAAGGGGAGTGGCTCGCCCTCGCCCGCCGCGCGCAGCGCCTTGCGGACCACCCGTGCCTCGACCAGACCGGCCTCGGCGAGCAGGGGTGTGGCGAACAGGGTCATCAGGTCGTCGACGGCCACGCGCAGGCCCGCGCGGGCGGCGACCGCCGCGGGGGCGTGGGTGGGCGCGCCCCAGCCGGTCGGCAGTTCGCCCACCCCGGCGCCCTCCAGGACGGTGCGCAGGATGGCCGCGCGGGCTCCCGGGCGCACGCGCAGCGCCTCGGGCAGCGCCCGGCAGGCCCGGACGACCTGGTTGTCGAGAAACGGGGTGTGCAGCCGCTGGGAGCGGATCTCCGCGGCCTGCTCCAGGACCCGTACGTCCGCGGCGTGCCGGGCCAGGGCGGCATGCGCGCGGTAGTCGCCGGGCCGCTGCCCCGGGCCGACCCCCGAGCGGTTCGTCGCGCCCTGGAGGCGAACCGATACTTCAGCCAGTGCCTCGCCCGTCAGCCAGCGGGCGGCGGGGCCGGGTCTGGCCCAGGTGAGCGCGGCCAGGGAGGCGCCCACCGCACCCTTGGGCTCCTCGAACCGGCGCTGGAGCAGCCGCTCCGCGAGCACTTCGAGGCCGTCCCGGTACGGCGTCCGGGCGAGCCGCCGCGCCGCGCTGTACACGCGCGCGGGGACCATCACCGACCCGTCGGCCTTGGCCAGCGCGGCGACCGGCCGGACCAGGTGGCGCCGTTTGCGGTCCATGAGCAGGTCGGCCAGGCGCGCGGGGTGGGCGTCGAGGACCTGGCGGGCGCCGTAGCCGGTGAAGTGGTCCGCACTGCCCGACGCGAGGCGGGCCCGGTGCCGTGCCGAGGTCACCAGCGACGGGCCGGGCTCGTCGGTCAGGGGGCCCTCCAGGTCGGCGTACGGCAGCACCTCCTCGCCGCCGGCCACCACCACGTGGTGCAGGCGGGGGTCGGCCGCGAGGGTCCCGGCGCGCTCCAGCTCGGCCTCGCGTCCGCCGACGGCGAGGTCGTTGAAGGTGACGGCCAGCAGGCGCTCCCCGGCGCCGGTGCCGTGGCCCAGGAGGGTGCCGGGGTTGCCGGGCAGGCCCGCCGCCAACAGCGCGAGGGTGCCCGAGGCGGGGCCGCCGGACAGGTCGGCGCCGATGCCGGGCACCGGCATGCCGCGGGCGGCGCGGCGCTCGGCGGGGCCCATGCCCGGTACCGGCCCGGGGTCGATGTCCGGCACGTGCCGGGGCGCGGAGAGCCGGGCGCGGACGGCCTCGACCAGGGCGTCGCGTACCGCGCCGACCGCGCTGTCGGGGTCCGCCGGGGGCGCGGCCACGGCGAGGGAGGCGACCGGCTCGTAGCCCGCGACCTCACGCGCCCCGGCGCGCAGGATCAGCGCATGCCCCGGCGGAATGCGCCGTACGCCGTCGTACGGCGTGGAGTCGTCCAGCGCGGCCGGGACGTCCGGGGCGGCGAGCAGGGCGGCGAGGTGCCCGAAGTCGAGGTCGGCCTCGACGAGGTCGGCCAGCGGCAGCGCGGCCGTCGCGTACGCCGTGCCGCCCGCCCAGGGGGTGTGGAACACCGGGCGGGCGCCCGCGAGGTCACCGCAGACGGTGATGCGGCGGCCCACCTGGACGACGGCGGTGTAACTGCCCGGCCAGGCGGTCAGATGGCGCAACGCGCCCCCGCGCGCGGCCAGCAGGCCGACCCGCAGCTGTTCGTCGGAGGCGCCGCAGGTGCCGAGCACCGCGATCCCCGTCCGGTCGTCGGCCCGCACGAGCCGGACCTCGTCCGGGCGCCAGTCGCCGACCGCCCACAGCGGGTCGGGGTCCCCCCACAGGAGCTGGGAGCCCACCGGTTGCACGGTCTCGCCGTCGTATCCGGTGGCGCCCGCGGAGCCGATTGCTCCGGTGCCCGCGGCGGCGCTGCTCCATCCCACCAACCACCGCATCGACGCCTCCACGGACCGGGGATCACCAGTGCACCGCACGAACCGGGTCCCATGCTGCCACGAAGGCGGCGCACCGGAGGGGAGGCGGAGCCGCCTTCGACCCAGCGTGCACGCCCTCGCGCGCCCGCTCGCAGGATGGCCGACCCCCTCGGGCACGCATGGCCAACGCCCGCAGCGGACACGGACATCACGACCTGAATGCGCCCCCTGATGCGCTCCCCGCGATCCCCCGTGCGCCGTCAACTGCCGTGGTGGGGACGGAAATTCACGGCAGGAGGCAGAGCTGATTTTCAGCCAAATCAGCGCGGCGGATGCAGACGTGCGCCCGACGTGCACACGCTCCGTACACGCTCTGCGCAGGGCGCGGACAACGCGCAGTCCGGGAGGCGCAGTTCGCCTCCCGGACCGTTCCGCCGCCCGCGGGGATGAAGGCGGCGGTGTCCCCCAGCCCACTGGATCCAGTACAGCGGGCCGACCCACGCAGAGACCATGGAACCGGTCCCCCGATGGCCGGAGAAGAGCGCACGGGCGGGCGCACGACCACACAGAGGGGGCACGTCGCCACGGTGCGTGCAGGGCCCGCACTTCCGTGCGGGCCACAATCCCGCCAACCGGAAGAATGCCCCTTAACGCTTGGGATGCGGCGAACTACGCTGGGTTTACGAATGCCGCATGGTTATGCCAGCGCGGCAGCCGTCTGTGTCGAGGGGTGGCGCATGTCCAGGGAGCAACGCGGGCCGAACGAAAAGCTCGGCGCCGTTCTCGCCCTCGCGGGAATCAGCAACGCCGGACTCGCGCGGCGCGTCAACGACCTCGGCGCCCAGCGCGGGTTGACCCTCCGCTACGACAAGACCTCCGTGGCGCGCTGGGTGTCGAAGGGGATGGTGCCGCAGGGCGCGGCGCCGCACCTCATCGCGGCCGCCATCGGACAGAAACTCGGCCGCCCGGTGCCGCTCCACGAGATCGGCCTGGCGGACGCGGACCCCGCGCCCGAGGTGGGCCTCGCCTTCCCCAGGGACGTCAGCCAGGCGGTGAAGGCGGCCACCGAGCTGTACCGCCTCGACCTGGCGGGCCGCCGGGCCGGCTCCGGCGGCATCTGGCAGTCCCTCGCCGGATCGTTCGCGGTGACCGCCTACGCCACGCCGGCCTCCCGATGGCTGATAACCCCGGCCGACAGCTCGGTGGCGCGCGAGGCGGGCGGGGCGGAGGGCTCGGGCGCACCGATCAAAGTCGGCCACAGCGACGTGCAGAAGCTGCGGGAGGCCGCCGAGGACGCCAGGCGCTGGGACTCCAAGTACGGAGGCGGCGACTGGCGTTCGTCCATGGTGCCCGAGTGCTTACGGGTGGAGGCGGCGCCGCTCCTCCTCGGGGCGTACTCCGACGAAGTCGGCCGTGCTCTGTTCGGGGCGTCGGCCGAACTGACCCGGCTGGCCGGCTGGATGGCCTTCGACACCGGCCAGCAGGAGGCCGCCCAGCGGTACTACATCCAGGCGCTGCGCCTGGCACGCGCGGCGGCCGACGTGCCCCTGGGGGGATATGTCCTGGCGACGATGTCGCTCCAGGCGACCTACCGCGGCTTCGGCGACGAGGGCGTCGACCTCGCGCAGGCCGCCCTGGAGCGCAACCGCGGCCTGGCCACGGCCCGCACCATGAGCTTCTTCCGGCTGGTCGAGGCACGGGCCCACGCGCGCGCGGGGGACGCCCAGGCGGCCGGCGCGTCCCTGAAGGCGGCCGAGGGCTGGCTGGAGCGGTCCCGGGAGGGCGACAACGACCCGACCTGGCTCGGCTTCTACGGCTACGACCGCTTCGCCGCCGACGCCGCGGAGTGCTACCGCGACCTGAAGGCACCGCGCCAGGTCCGCCGCTTCACCGAGCAGGCGCTGTCGAAACCCACGGAGGAGTTCGTGCGCTCGCACGGCCTCAGACTGGTGGTCTCCGCGGTCGCCGAACTGGAGTCGGGCAACCTCGACGCGGCCTGCGAGCAGGGGGTGCGGGCGGTGGAGGTCGCCGGCCGCATCTCCTCGGCGCGCACCACCGAGTACGTCAGGGACCTCCTCCACCGACTGGAGCCCTACGGAGACGAACCGCGCGTGGTCGAACTGCGTGAACGGGCCAGACCACTGCTGATGACCACGGCCTGAGCGGCCGGAACAGCCGGGGCGCCCGCCGGATGCGGCGCTTCGGGCGCTCAGGGTGGTCCGGGTGGTCCCGACGCTTCGGGCGCTTCGGGAACTCCGGGTGCTTCGTCCGTCCGTCTTGCGGTCGGGTGTCCGGCCGCGGTCGGGTGCCCGGCCACTCCGGTCGCAGTCGCTTCGCCGCGCCGGTCTGCCCGGCCCCGGTTTGAAGGCATTGTCAGTGGCGCAGTGCACTATCGGGAGCGGGAGGTGGAGCAGGTGCGGAAGATCGCTCACGACTGCGATGCGCTGGTGATCGGGGGCGGCATCGTCGGCTTGTCGACGGCGTACGCGATCACGCGTGCCGCGCCGGGCACCCGGGTGACGGTGCTGGAGAAGGAACCGGGCCCGGCCCGGCACCAGACCGGACGCAACAGCGGGGTGATCCACAGCGGGATCTACTACCGGCCCGGCTCGCTCAAGGCGCGCTACGCGGTGCGGGGCGCCGCCGAGATGGTCAAGTTCTGCGCGGAGTACGGCATCGCGCACGCCGTCACCGGCAAGCTGATCGTCGCCACCGAGCGGGAGGAGCTGCCCCGGCTGCACGCCCTGGTGCAGCGCGGCCGGGAGAACGGGATACCGGTGCGCGAACTGGGCGTCTCCCAGATCGAGGAGTACGAGCCGGAGGTGCGCGGCCTCGCCGCGATCCACGTGGGTACGACGGGCGTCTGCGACTACACGGGCGTGGCCCGGCGGCTCGCGGACGCCTCGGGCGCGGAGATCCGCTACGGCGCCCAGGTCGTCCGCGTGGACCGGCGGCCCGACCTGGGCGTGGCCGTGCGCACGGCAGGCGGGGACGTCGTCCGCGGGCGCGTGCTGGTCAACTGCGCCGGGCTGCACTGCGACGAGGTGGCGCGGCTGACCGGGGACGAGCCGGACGTGCGGATCGTGCCCTTCCGGGGGGAGTACTACGAACTGGCACGGCCGGAGCTGGTGCGGGGGCTGGTGTATCCGGTGCCGGACCCGGCGTTCCCGTTCCTCGGCGTGCACCTCACGCGGGGGATCGACGGCGGCGTGCACATCGGGCCCAACGCGGTGCCGGCGCTGGCCCGCGAGGGGTACGGCTGGGGGGTCGTACGGCCGCGTGAGCTGGCGGGCACGCTGAGCTGGCCCGGCTCGTGGCGGATCGCCCGGCGCCACTGGCGGTACGGGGCGGGGGAGCTGCGGCGGTCCGTGTCCAAGGCGGCGTTCACCGAGGCGGTGCGCAGGCTGCTGCCGTGCGTGGAGGAGAGCGACCTGGTGCCCGCCCCCGCGGGGGTGCGGGCACAGGCCGTCCTCCGGGACGGGACGCTGGTGGACGACTTCCTGATCCGGGAGGGGGCCCGGGCCGTGCACGTGCTGAACGCCCCGTCCCCCGCGGCGACGGCGTCGCTCCCGATCGGGCGGGAGGTGGCACGCAGGGCACTGGAGGCACTGGCGACCGCGGGATGAGCGTGCGAGCACCGACGGCCGCAGGTGAGACCCGCACGGGGCTGGTGAGACCCGCACGGGGCTGCGCGGAGGCCCGAGGGGCGCCCGAGCGCCCTGCGGTGGCGCCTGACGGGACCCGGGGATGCCTGGCGGAAGACCCGGGGCCTGACGGGACCTGGGGATGCCTGGCGGAAGACCCGGGGGCCGGACCGTCCCCGAGAGGACCGGGCGGCAGCCGAGCCACCCGAGAAGGCCGCCCGAGCAGCCCCGGTCCCCGGGAGGAGGCCCGGGCGGCAGCCGAGCGGCCCGAGAGGCCGTCCGAGCGGCCCGAGAGGCCGTCCGAGCGGAGACCCCGGGTGCCCCCAGCGCCCCGTGTGGTGCCCGCGGAGGTTCGAGAGGCCGTCCGAGGGGCCGTCCCAGCGGAGACCCCAGGTGCCCGCGCCCCGTGTGGTGCCCGCGGAGGTTCGAGAGGCCGTCCGAGGGGGCGCCCCAGCGGAGATCCCGAGCGCCCCCAGCCCCCCCCCGAACGGCACCCGCGTGGCACCCGCACGGAGGCGGCACGGAGGTTCGGGAGGGCCCCTCCCAGGCCCCGCGGCGGCATCGGTGGGGGAAGCCCGGGGACGTCTCCGGAGCCGCCCCGGGGCCCGCTCGACGCCACCCGGCCCACCCGGCCCACCCGGCCCGCCCAGCCCGCCCAGCCCGTAAAATGGACCGCACTGTGTCTGACTCGTTGAACACTCCCGCCGCCCCCACTCCCCCGCACGCTCCCGGTGTGTCCGTCCGGCACACACGGGCGAAGGGGGAGCCGCGGTTTCCCGACGGGCCGCAGGCCGATCCGGCCGGGTCGCACTTCGAGCGGCGGATCCGCAGCTTCCAGCCGCGGCGGAGCCGGGTGACCGCGGGGCAGGCGGACGCGCTGCAGCGGCTGTGGCCCCAGTGGGGGCTGGACATCGACGGCCGGCGGGTGCTCGACCTGGCCGAGCTGTTCGGCAACGCCCGTCCCGTCGTCCTGGAGATCGGGTTCGGCATGGGCGAGGCCACCGCGCAGATGGCCGCCGCGGACCCGGACACCAACATCCTCGCCGTCGACGTGCACACCCCCGGCCAGGGCAACCTGCTGAGCCTCGCCGACCGGGGCGGCCTCACCAACGTCCGGGTCGCCAACGGCGACGCGATCATCCTGCTGCGCGAGATGCTCACCCCCGACTCCCTCGACGGGCTGCGCGTCTACTTCCCCGACCCGTGGCCCAAGAAGCGGCACCACAAGCGGCGGCTGATCCAGCCGGAGTTCCTGACGCTGGCCGCCACCCGGCTCAGGCCCGGCGCGGTCGTGCACTGCGCGACGGACTGGGAGCCGTACGCCGAACAGATGCTGGACGTCCTGACCGCCCACCCCGCCTTCGAGAACACGCGGCCCGACGGCGGTTACGCGCCCCGCCCCGCCTTCCGCCCGCTGACCCGCTTCGAGGGCCAGGGCCTGGACAAGGGCCACCCCGTGAACGACCTGCTCTTCCGGCGCGTACCGCACGGCGACGAGCACCCTGCCGAACGCCCCGCCCGGCACTCCGGTCTCGACTGACGCACCACCGCACCACCGCACCACCGCGTCCCGGCCCCGGCCCCGGGACGCGACCGCCAATCCCGAACGCCAGTACCCACCGCCGGCCCGGTCCTCGGTCCCGGCCGCTGGTCCCGGCCGCCGGTCCCTGCCGACGCGACGCGGCACCATCGCGATCGTCCCCTTCCCTCGTTAGGGTCAATGACGTGGCCACCTGTCCCCCGTACCCGACGTATCCCAGCGGTCCTCCGCCCATAGCCGACGGCCGGCCGCGGCACGCGCACTGGTGGCACAGGCGGTGGGTGCGCTACGGCGCCCTCGCCGCGCTGCTCGCGCTGTCCGGGCTCGTCATCCTGGCCCTGGTCCGCCGGCAGACCGGCACGGAAGGGTTCCTGGTCGGTCTCGGCCTGGCCGTGCTGCCGGTCCCGCTGCTGACGGCCGCCTTCCGCTGGCTGGACCGGGTCGACCCCGGCCCCTGGCGGAACATGGTCTTCGCCTTCGCCTGGGGCGCCTGCGCGGCGGCGCTGATCGCGATCGTCGCCAACAGCTTCGCGACCAAGTGGATCGCGACCGCGACCGCCGACCCGGTGGGCGCGGACACCCTCGGCGCGACCGTCATAGCGCCGGTCGTGGAGGAGTCCGCGAAGGCCGCCGCCGTCCTGCTGATCTTCCTCTTCCGCAGACGCGACTTCACCGGCATCGTCGACGGTGTGGTCATCGCCGGGGTCACCGCGACCGGCTTCGCCTTCACCGAGAACATCCTCTACCTCGGCACCGCCTTCGGCACCGACCAGATGACCGGCGGCCAGGGCATCGCCTCCGTCACGGCGGCGACCTTCTTCGTGCGCGTGATCATGTCGCCGTTCGCGCACCCGCTCTTCACGGTCTGCACCGGCCTCGGCTTCGGCCTGGCCGCGCTCGCGGGAGAACGCCGGCGCCGGCGGCGCCTGCTGCTGCCCCCGGCCGGGCTGCTGCTCGCGATGGGCATGCACGCGTTCTGGAACGGCTCGTCGACCTTCGGCCGGTTCGGGTTCTTCGCGGTCTACGGCGGCTTCATGGTGCCCGCCTTCGGGCTGCTGACGTGGCTGGTCGTCTGGACCCGGCAGCGGGAGCTGCGCACCATCCGCGAGGAACTGCCCGCGTACGCCGCCGCCGGGTGGCTCACCCCCGCCGAACCGTTCGCCCTCGGGTCGATGCGGGCGCGCCGGCTGGCCCGCGAGTACGCCGGCCGGCACCTCGGCAAGCCCGCGGCGCGGACCGTCGCGCAGTACGAGGCCTACGCGACCTCGCTGGCGTTCCTGCGCCGCCGGGGGCGCCTCGGGCGGGCCGGCGCCGACTTCGGCGTGCGCGAGCGGGAACTGCTGCACGAGCTGTGGCGCAGGCGCGAGGTGGCCCAGCCCGCCCTGGACCACGCGGCACGGATGACCGCACCGCCGGTACGCGTCTTCGCGGCGCCCTGGCCGGCGTACGGCCTGTACGGCTACGGGCACGGGCACGGGCACGGACAGCCTCACGGCCGCCCGCCGCTTCCGTACGGGCAGGGTCCGTACGGGCAGCAGGGCCCGTATGCGCAGCCTTCGTACGGGCAGAGTCCGTACGGGAGTCATCGGTAAGCCGCGGGCCGTGAGACCGCGCAGCCAGGGGGCCGTGGGCCGCGAGGCTCAGGCAGATGCCTGGGTGAGCCGCGCGACCTCTTCGTCCGTGAGGTCCAGCTCCGCCACCGCCAGCAGGGCGGGGAGCTGTTCCACCGTCCGGGCCGAGGCGATCGGGGCGACCACCGTCGGCTGGGCCGCCAGCCAGGCCAGGGCCACCGTGGCCACCTCGGCGCCACGGGCGCGGGCGACCTCGTCGAGCGCGGTGAGGACCTTCTGGCCGCGCTCGGTCGCCAGGTGCTTGGCGGCGCCCCCGGCGCGCGGGCTGTCGACCGTCGCGCCCGGCCGGTACTTGCCGGTCAGGAAGCCGGAGGCCAGCGCGTAGTACGGCACGGCGGCGAGGCCTGCCCGCTCGGCGAGGTCCCGCAGGCCGCCCTCGTAGGTGTCACGGGAGACGAGGTTGTAGTGCGGCTGGAGCGCCACGTACCGCGCGAGTCCCTCGCGCTCGGAGAACTCCAGCGACGCGGCCAGGCGCTCGGCGGAGATGTTGGAGGCGGCGATGTGCCGGACCTTGCCCGCCTTCACCAGTTCGTCGAGCGCGCCGATGATCTCCTCGACGGGCACCTCCGGCCGGTCGAAGTGCGTGTAGTAGAGGTCGATGTGATCGGTGCCCAGACGCTGGAGGGAGGCGTCGGCCGCGGCCCTGATGTTGGCCGCGGACAGGCCCTGGAAGTCGGGGTGCTGGCTGACCTTGGTGGCGATGACGACGTCGGAGCGGTTGCCGCGCTCCTTGACCCACTTGCCGATGGTCGTCTCGGACTCGCCGCCGTGGTTGCCCTCCACCCACGCCGAGTAGGAGTCGGCGGTGTCGATGAAGTTGCCGCCGGCGGCCGTGTAGGCGTCCAGGACCGCGAACGACCGCGCCTGGTCGGCGGTCCAGCCGAAGACGTTGCCGCCGAGGGCGAGGGGGAAGACCTCGAGGTCGGACGGGCCCAGCTTGCGCAGAGAAGTCATGTCTCACATCAACGACCAAGGCGGAGCGCTCCATTCCGCGCCCCGCCGGTGGCCGGCGCAAAGCTTGCGCAAACCACCCGGTCGGAGCGTCAGGGAGCGAGGCCCTTGCCCTGGAGCCACGCCATCGGGTCGATGCCGGCGGCCTGGCCGTCGGGGTGGACCTCCAGGTGCAGGTGGGGACCTGTGACGTTGCCGGTGGCGCCCACCCGGCCGATGACCTCGCCGGTGCTCACCTTCTGGCCGGCCGTGACGTTGATCGACGACTGGTGGCAGAACCACAGCTCGGTGCCGTCGTCCAGGGTGAGGACCGTGCGGTACCCGTAGGCGCCGGCCCAGCCCGCCTCGGTGACGGTGCCGCTGTGGACGGCCTTGATCAGGGTGCCGGTGGGCGCGGCGAAGTCGAGGCCGGTGTGGTGCCCGGAGGACCACATGGAGCCGGCCTGGCCGAAGGTCGAGGTGAGGGTGTACGAGGAGGTCGGCAGCGTGTACTGCTTGGCGAGGGTGGCCAGCCGCGCCGCCTCGGCCTTCTTCCGGGCCTCCTCCTCCGCCTTCTTCTTCGCGGCGGCGGCCTTGACCTCGGCCTCCTCCTTCGCCTGGGCGGCGGCCTGCTCGGCCTGCCGGGCGGCCTTCGCGGCAGCCGCCGCCTCGGTGGCCGCCCTGGTCTTCGCCTCGGCCTGGTTCTGCTGCTGCTCGGCCTGGGCCATGATGCGGTTGCGCAGCGCCTCGCCCGCGTCGGAGGCGCGCTGCGCCGTCGTCCCGGTGGCTTCCGTCGCGTCGGTCGCGTCAGCCGCGTCGGTCGCGCCGGCCCGGGCCGCCGTGACGTCGCTGAGCGCGGTCGCGGAGCCCTCGGGGCCGTCGTGGCCGGAGCCGTCGAAGAGGGCGCCCACGGCGGGCAGGCCGTGCAGGTCGGGGAGATCGGGCAGGGCGATCGAGACCGGCGGCTTGCCGGTGTTGGCGCTGGCCATGCCACCCGCGCCGACGGCCGCTATGACGCCCACGCCGAGCACGGTGGAGCTGCGGGCGAGCCCGCCGCCGCGCGGCTTGGCGACCCGGTGCCGGCCACGGACGGGACGGAGGGACTCCTCGGTGGGGTTCCACTCCTCCCAGGGGCCCTCGTCGGGGCGCCGGCCGCCGTAGGCGAAGGACTCGGTGCGCTCGCTCGGCACGGACGGGGCTTCTGAGGCAGGCCGGTTGGACGCCACGCGGGCGTGCTCCTTTCCTTCCGTCTCGCCTACCGGGTTAGCTGACGGGTTCGGAGCGGGAAGGTCTCCTACGCGCGTCAACCAGCCGTGTGCGTACGGCGGATGGCGCCCGATTCACCCCAAGTTGGTGGTTCCCCGGTTCCCTCGCGGGATTCGGCGCGCGCGCACGGAGCCGCCTCGGGTGACGGCTGGGACGACCGCGCTGCGTTATCGAACGTTAATAGACTCGGGGCTCCGATTCCAAGCCGCCCGGCTTGATCATTAAACCTTTTTGGCCAGGATCTACGTCTCACAGGTGATGAAACCGGGGCAAGTTGACTGGATTTCAGGCCACTCAAGGGCCCTGTCGAGCCCGGACACCTGCAGACGTTCTACTGATGGTGTGTCAGTTGTTATGCGGACGGGGACCGCTCGCTCACGACACGTGACGATGACTCGCGTCGATACCCGGGCCGGTACCCGGGGCGGTAGCCGGGTCGATACCCGGGCCGGTAGCCGGGGCGATGTCTCGGACCGACAACCCGGGCCGATGACCCGGCGGCCGGAGAAAACACTCAGGGCCGGAATTCTCATCGAATTCCGGCCCTGAGCCTTCAGTAGCGGGGACAGGATTTGAACCTGCGACCTCTGGGTTATGAGCCCAGCGAGCTACCGAGCTGCTCCACCCCGCGTCGGTGAAACCAGTGTACGCCATCCTGGGGGTGGAATGCACACGCGTGCACACGCGTCACAGCAGGTGGCGGTTGGGCGCCTTGGCCCGGCCCTCGAACTCCGGCAGGACGACGACGTCCGTGCCCTCGCGCGCCAGGACCCCGGTGCCGTCGGCCGCCTTGACGAACGTGTCCGGCTCCCGCCAGGCCGTGACCACCCGGCGTACCCCCGCGTCCAGAATCAGCCGGGCGCACGGTCGCGGCCGGGAGGCGCGTCGGGCGCACGGTTCCAGGCTGCTGTACACCGTCGCCCCCGGCAGACGCGGGTCCGCCGGGTCGATCTTCGCAAGCGCGGCCTCCTCCGCGTGCACCACCGGATCGCCGGCCTCGCGCGAGTGGCCGCGCGCCAGCTCGGTGCCGTCGGCGGCCACCACCACCGCGCCCACGCTGAACGCCGTCCGCGACGGCGGGCACTCCCCGGCCAGCTCGCACGCGATCCGCAGCCAGTGCCGGTCGGCGGGGGCGGCGTCGCCTCCGGCGCCGGGTTCCGTGGGCTCGTAACGCATGAGGACGACGTCCCCGAGGGCCCGCGTCTCCACCAGCCGCAGCCGCCCCCTCTGGTACGCGCCCGGCCCGAACAGCCGCGGTGCCCGCGGGTCTCCCACCAGCAGCGGCGCAAGCACGAGCTGCAGCTCGTCGGCGAGGTGCAGCTGGAGCAGCTGGGTGTGCACCGTGCCGCCGCCCTCGACCATCAGCCGGCGGACCCCGCGCACGTCGTGCAGGTGTGCCAGCAGCCGCCGCCAGTCGAGTTCGCCGCCCAGCGACACGACGGAGACGGTGCCGGAGCCGGTGTCAGTGCCGGCGCCCACGCTCGTACCGGTGCCGGGGAGGCCCGCACGGCGCAGGCGTTCGGCGCCCTCGTCCGTCGTGTAGACGGCCTTCTCGCCGCCCGTCTGGAAGAAGCGCGCCCGCGGGTCCAGCTCCCCGGAGGCGCTGACCGCGACCTTCAGCGGATGCTCCGGCCGGCCTGCCGCGAGTCGGGCCGCGCGCCGCTCGGGCGAGTTGACCAGCAGGCGGGGATTGTCGGCGCGCACGGTCCCGGCCCCGACCAGGATCGCGTCCGCGGAGGCCCGCACCGCGTCGACCCGGTCGAAGTCGGCGGGGCCGGACAGCAGGAGACGGCTGGGGCCGGTGTCGTCCAGGCAGCCGTCCAGGGAGACGGCGGCGGACAGGAGGACGTAGGGGAAGGGCATCGGCGCGCTCTCTCTCGGCGACGGACGGGCTCGCAGGCGTGGGGGCGCCTCGGGCTTTCTACCAGCCCAGCCCGTACGGGAGCGTGCCCTCGGACCGGAGACCGAGGACACCTCGTCAGTCACCGGGTCGGTCACCCCGTCGGTCACCCCGTCCAGCGTCCCGAGGTGAAGGTGACCGCGAGGACGACCGTCAGCGGTGCCACCACGCCGACGTAGGCCTCCTTCACCCAGCGCCGCCGCAGGCTCCAGTGGGCCAGGCCCGTCCACAGCGGCCACCAGAGCAGGGTGGCGCGCGGCACGGAGAGGTACCAGTACGACGTGCCCAGCGCCCACAGGTTGAGCGCCACGAACACGGCCTCCGGCCAGCGACGGTGGACCAGCAGCACGGCCAGCAGCGCCACGCCGACGGCCATGGCGGCCAGCTCCAGCTGGAACTCGACGGCGTACCCGGTGCTCTGGAGGTGGCCGAAGGCGTTCTTCCAGGTGTTGCGGAAGGCTTCGGCGGGGCTGTGGAAGTCGCGGTACCAGCCGCGTTCCTCGGCGTGTTTCCAGGCCATCCAGTCCCCGGTCCGCACCCGCAGGTAGACGGTGTACGCGGCGGCGGGCACCGCCGGCAGCAGGCACCAGCCCAGCGGGCGCAGCCGCCGGGGCAGCGAGGGGCGGGAGGGGCCGCCCGCCCGGCCCTGTGCGCGCACGACGATCAGGAGTTCGACCGCGATCGCGGCGGCCAGGAACAGGCCGCTGATCCGCACGGTGGTGGCGGCCGCGCCGAGGAGAGCGGCGAGCGGCCAGTTGCGGTGCTTGGCCGCGAGCCAGGCCGGGAGGGCGAAGGCGAGGAAGAGCGCCTCGGTGTAGCCGGCGGCGAGGAAGACCGCGGCGGGCGAGAACAGCAGGAGGGCGGCGGCCCGCGGACCGGAACCGTCGCCGGCCGGCCGGCCGAGTCCGGCGATCCGGGCCAGGGCCACCACGGCCACGGCGCCGCTCACCAGGGAGATCAGCAGCCCGGCCACGGTCCAGTTCGGAACGACGGTGTGGACGGCGCGCAGCGCGAGGGGGAAGCCGGGGAAGAAGGCGACCCGGTTGTCGTGCGGGGGATCCAGGCCCGGGAACGGGTCGAAGTAGCCGTACTGGGCGATGTGCTGGTAGTGCACCCAGTCCCACTGCTCCCAGCGGGACAGCCAGGTGGCGGGCGTCTTGTCCGAACCGGCGGCGGGGGTGAGCCAGGCGCTGGCGTAGGCGACGAGCCACAGTCCCAGGCGGGTGAAGAGGTACAGGCGCAGTACGCGCAGGTCGGTCGGGGTGAGCCGGCCGGTTATTCGCCGCAGCAGCGGCCCGCCGGGCGGGGCGGACCGGGTGGCGGCGGCCGGGTCCGGCGCGGGGGTGCCGCCCGCCCGAGGGGTGCCCGGGGTGCCCTGTGTCTCGGTGGCGGGCAGGGTCGTGGTCATCGGGCGTCCGTTCCTGGTGGGGTACCGGGCGGGCCGGCGGGAAGTGGTGGGAGGGACCTGTGTCCGGGGTGTGTGGGCCGGGGGGCGGTTCTAGCCGGGCGGCCCGGTGAGGGAGGAGGAGCTGGGCGGGGGCGCGGTCCGCGGGGGCGGGGTGTGGGAGGCCGACGAGGAACTCGTCGCCGACCCCGTCGTCCCCGTCGTCCCGGTCACCCCGGTGGTCCCTGTCATCCCTGTGGTCCCTGTCATCCCTGTGGTCCCTGTCGCCTCCGTCGATCCCGGCGGACGGGTCAGGGACGACGGAGAGGTGCTGTCCGGCCACGGCCGGCCGGACGTCGCGACCGAGGTGGGCGTGCCGCTCGGGGACTGCCCCGGCGACGGTGACGTCCCCGGCGAGGAAGGGGAGGGCAACCGGCTCGACGCGGGGCGCGGGCGGGGCGCGCTGGGCTCGACGCCGACACGCGTGCCGGGCAGCAGGAACACACCGACGCCGACTCCGGCGACCGCCAGGAGCGACCCGACGGCCCGTTGCGCCCTGCGCGCCCGGCGGCGGGCCCGTACGCCGGCCCACAGGCGTTCGCGGTGCCGGGGTTCGAAGGGGGTGTGCTCCTCGGCGGCGCGCATCATCTGCGTCAACTGCCGTTCGAAGTGGTCCATGGTCTCTCCTTCAGCCCACCGACTCGCTGACGTCGTCCAGGAGCTGCCTCAGGCGTGCCACTCCGCGCGCGGCGTGCGACCTGGCCGTGCCCACCGGGCAGCCCAGCGCGTCCGCCACCTGCCTCTCGGAGAGGTCCTGGTAGTAGCGCAGCACCACCACGGCCCGCTGCCGCGCCGGCAGCCGGGCCAGTGCCGCCTCCAGCCGCGAGCGCTCCGCCACGGTCGCGGAGACGTCACCCGCCACGGGCGTCTCGGGCAGTTGGTCGACGGGGCGCTCGCCCCACCAGCGCCGCCGCGCCGAGCGGGCCGCCGCGCGCGCCATCACCCTGCGGACGTACGCCTCCGGCGCCTCGTGGGCCACTTTCGGCCACACGAACCAGAGTTTGACGAGGGAGTCCTGCACCAGGTCCTCCGCCCGGTGCCGGTCACCGCCGGTGAGCAACCGGGCGAGGTGGAGCAACGCCGACCAGCGGGCCGCCACGAACTCGTCGAACTCACCGGCCAGAGCCTGCCGCATCCACACCGTCCCGTTCCCGCCCGTTCCCGCCCATTGCCTACACCTGGGGACAAGACTGTGGCAGGGCCAGTTCTATGCACTCACCCGCTGTGATCCGGGTCACCGCGCGGCCGGGCGCGGCCGGTTGTCCAAGGCGCCGTTGCACGGACGAGGTTGACGTCGTTCGTCCAGGCGCGGCGCGGACACCGGCCAGGAGCTGCCCGCGACCACGTCGCCACGTCGCACCGGAGCCGGTCACCCCGCACACGCCGCAGCGCCCCGCCCGGTCAGGACCGGTCGGGGCGCCGCGTTGCGCTGCGGGCCGGAGGGAAACCCTCCCCGCTTCGGTAGGCCCTGTGGGACTCGAACCCACAACCAATGGATTAAAAGTCCTGGCCATGGCATGCCAGGCGGTTCTGGAGACTGCCTCGGTATCCGGAAGCGCCTGGTCAAAGCAGGGCCAATCGGAGGACCGGCATGATCAATGACGGTCACTGCCCCGTCGTCCGCTCACGCATCGCTCACGCAAGGAAGCCATCCGGCCAGACGCTTCCGCGTCGGTTCCCATCGGCTCCAGCACCACACACCCAAGCTGCTTGACGGTCTGCTCAGCAAACGAACGACCCGATGGCACCCTTCAGAGAGCAACACCCGCGAATGCCTCGTGATCCGCTCGTGCGCGGCCCCCTCGGCGTCGGTCAGCCCCCACCCTGCGCGCGCCTCACGGCCCAACGGCTACCGAAGCAGACCGGCCACTGTAAGGCCAAGGCCCGACATCACTCGATCCTCACTCCGTGAACCCGCATTGAGGGCCACCCGCACGTTCAAGCTGTGGCCAGGCTCACAAACTCCCCCATCTCTCTCCGATGGCAACTACGGCCCGTAAACAAACGATCGCCCTCCAGGCGATATCTCCCCGTTGTCCGCCATTAGTTCAAATTTGCAACAACTAAGAGTAACGATGGGTGACACGCTGGTGACTTTAGTGAGTGACATTGCCAGGTGCACTGTTCTAACCTCACCGCGGTGCCGCACGATTCGACCACTCGTGCGATGAGGAGGACTGGGGGAGTCATGCCTTCTGAGGCGTGCAGCGATTTTTTCTGCAGGCAGACCATCGCCTGCTCAGGTCTAACCATTCGACACGAGAGCGACGCGGCCTGCCACGCCCCGTACTGAGCCGGGACCGTCTGTCCCGCCCGCACTGCGGCGTGCGAAGTAAATGGATGAGGGACCCCTGGCCGGGTGCCGGCAAGCAGTGGCCAGAGATCCCCCCGAATCGGAACACAACATCTGGAGGACGTATGCGCTCCACCCGCAGGATACGCGCCATTCACGTAGTCACGACACTCGCCGCAGTACCCGCGGCGTTTCTTCTTGCCGCAGGTCCGGCGCAGGCGGCCGGAAGCACTACCGTCGTCTACACAGAAGATGGCGGCAGCACTCGCGGCGGTAAGGCGATCTTCTGGGGGGGATACAGCCCGGAGGCGTTCCAGGTCTGCGACACCGAGGCGGACGGCGCGGCCGCATGGGCTAAGTGGTCGTGGAAGGGCGGCTCGGTCACGCTGGAGGACGCCGACGGCTCGTCTGCTTTCTGCGACAACAAGCCGCAGCACATAGCACGGAAGCAAGTTCCGGAAGGCGCCAGGGTGAGCATCACGGTGTGCCGCATCCTCGGCGGAGTAAAGAAGGACTGCGGATTCAACTACGGCAAGGCGTGATCTGAACGATCCGTGGGCGGCCACGTACCTTCGTGGCCGCCCTCGCGTTTGAATCAGGAGACCATTCATGCGCGATTACGTACTGCTGATGTGCATTGCGGCCGCCGTCACTGCTCTACTGACGGGACTTGTCCGTCATCTAGCGGTCACTACTGGCAGCGTTCCCGGTGTGCGAGCCCGCGACATGCATGCTACGCCCACACCTAGGATGGGCGGCATCGCCATGTTCGGGGGATTGGCCGCCGCTCTTCTTGTCGCCGAGCACCTGCCTGCCGTCGCAGACATCTTCCACCGGAACGAAATCCGGGCGATTTTCTCTGGCGCCCTACTGCTGTGGGTGGCGGGGGTGATCGATGACAGGTTCGAGCTGACCGCTCTCGTTAAATTGGGCACCCAGCTCTTGGCTACGGGTTTGATGGTGTGGCAAGGAGTCACCCTCCTGTGGCTGCCGATTCCAGGTTTAGGAAATATCATCCTGTCATCGCCACTAAATGTCATTGTCACCCTGTTCGCTCTACTTACATCAATCAATGCAGTGAACTTTATTGATGGCCTTGACGGACTGGCAGCTGGCGTAACTGCTATTGCGAGTGCTGCATTCTTTCTGTATTGCTATCGACTCTGGTTCGGTTACGGCGTAGAAGCCGCAGCATCTGCCGCCGCACTGTCAGCAATCACAGTTGGCCTCTGTGCCGGATTCTTGCTGCACAATTCGCATCCAGCCCACATTTTCATGGGGGACTCCGGATCGATGCTGCTCGGACTGCTACTCGCAGGAACCTGTGTCTCATACCTAGGTGAGGTGGATCCTGATGCACTCGCGCGGCAGTTGGGCGGCGAGCGCAGCACAGTCTATGCTTCAACACCGCTGTACTTGGCGGCCTTGCTGCCAGGAGTGATCATCGCGCTTCCTATCGCCGATCTCTCCATGGCGGTGGTGCGGCGCATGCTGCGCGGGCAATCTCCGTTTGCGGCGGACAGAGAGCATCTACACCATCGCCTTCTCCGAATCGGGCATACTCACCCGAGAGCCGTGGCAGTGATGTATTTTTGGTCCTCCCTGCTCTCGTTCGGAATCGTGATGTATTCCGTCCTTCCAGGAGCAGGTACGATAACGTTAATCACTCTGCTCGCAGCCAGCGGACTGATACTACTACTAGTCCCTCGCGTTACGGATGAAAGGTCGCGATGGTTCCGACAATGAAAATAAGCAGCAGAGTCAGTCCGACCCAGATCCCCAGGATCGCAGATTTATTAGACCGCCCCCTGTGCTCCCGATCCTCTTCCATTTCTTCCCTCAGCTGAATACGCTTATACAGTTCCGCCACCGTTGGATCGCTAGACATTTCCTGCACGCCGCGCATCACTAGGCGCACAAGTTCTCGGTCGGTGATCTTCTGTGACGGGCTGGGGGCGGGATCTTCTGTCATAGGAAGCACACCTCACGGTCGGCTACTTGGGAACATTCTCGCACGAGGAATGGGCTCCGCCAACCCAGCTTCCACGCAAATAACTTATTGAACCTCTTTTATCCTGCGCTAAGGGCTGTCCCGTAATGATCTTTTCACTGTAGGCAGTGAGGTGTTGCCTCAGCAGCATCGCGCTTGATGCCCTCGCGCGCCGGGTATCGCAGGCGCATGCAGGCATGGGGAGAGGCCGTGTGGGCGGGACCCCGGTGGGAGACTTTTCTGCGGGGCGTGGTGAAGCGGGCGGTGGCGGGAGAGGAGCCGCAGCCGTGGTGGGTGCCGCGGCGCGTGCTGACCGTGGTGTCGGCCGATGTCGACGACGCTGCCGGTGTCGGGGCGATCTGGATCCTGTGGCGTCCGAAGTCATTGCGGATGCGTGAGCACATTGCGCTCCTGGAGTGGTTCGGCAAGCAGTGGCGGTACGTCGGGGGCGGCAGCGGCTCCGGAGACGATCCTGTCGACGTTGATGTGCTCGACGTGTGCAATGGCGGAGGCGTGCTCAGCCTCACCCGCAACCTCGACCCTCCGCACTCCCTCGCCGCGGCCCCATGGATCAGTTGCGTCAAGGTACGCCTCGGGCAGGACGTGGGGCAGGTCCTTATCGGTGCCCGCCGGATGGAGGTTCCCGAGCAGCGCAGTCTCGTTGCTGTTTGGACGTCGCCTCAGAGCAGCCGTGGAGCCCGTCCCCTCATCGTGGCCCTGGGACGCGACGGCGCCGAAATCTCCCGCATGGGCCCCCATGACAGCCTGGACACTCATACCTGGGCGCGACTGAGAAAGGAGTCCTAGCCAACTTGCTTCCTGGGTCTCTGTCGTCCTGGCTGTCCTGGCTGTTTCCTGCCGGTCACCCAGCGAGAGTGAGGTTGTGCAGGCGAGCGACTCCGAGAATGGCGTGGTGGACGTCGGCGTCTTTGAGGCGGCAGTCTCGCAAGATCTTCCAGGTCTTCATGCGGGCGAAGGTGTGTTCGACACGCGCGCGGACCTTGCGGTGGGAGGCGCTGTGGTCCTCTTTCCAGGCCGGGGGTCCCCTTGACCTGGTTCGCGTCGGTGCGGGATGACCAGGCCGGTGCCTCGGTAGCCGCCGTCGGCTATCACCGTGGTGCGGCCGACGGCGGCCGCGGCGCCGGACAGCTTCCACGTCTTGCAGTCGTTGCGGTTGCCGGGGACCGGTTTGCCCACGGCGACGACAAGACGAGTGTCAGCGTCGATGACGACCTGGTTTGGTGACTTCGACCCGTGCCCACAGCATCGTCCACGCCCTGCCTGACCCGGCAGATCCTCGTCTCGCGCACCGCGCCTACTAGGGCGCCGGCGCCTCCCCTCACCGGTCAAGGCCCCTACTCGGCCACAGCCCTCGGCAAAGCCTTCATCGGCAAGGTCCGTGCCGCCGCCCGCAGCTGAACCACGCCATGAGCGCCGCCTACGATCTAGAGGCTCTGGCATCCAGGTCGTCATGGAGAGCCACGTGATCACGGCTACAGCTCTGACCGGCCCCACCCGTCCAGTGACACCTGAGACCCTCTCCTGAGATATGCGTGGAGGGCGCTGGCAGTCGTATCCACGAATGCTTCTGGAACAGCGTCGGTGTCGACCCAGCAGACCTGGGCGTGCTTTCGAGGTTCACGGTTCTCGGGTTCACCGGTCCATTCGTGCGCAGCAAAGACGACGGTGAGGAAGCCGTTGGGGGCCTCGACGCCCCAGGCGCCGTGAATGATGTGGGCGACCTTCAGGGACTCCGGCTTCACGGTCAGGCCGGTCTCCTCGTACAGCTCGCGAACTGCGGTCTCGGTGATGGGCTCACCGGGCTCGCGCTTACCGACCGGCAGGTCCCACAGGCCCTGGGCGAACTTGGCGTTCTGGCTGCGCTGGAGGAGGACGACGCGATCGGTGGCCTTGTCGTGGACGATGACGGCGGCGACCAACAGTGTCATGGATTCGAGGGCCGGCGGGAGGGCTTTGGACTGGTCGTCGGTGTTCGGCTGAGCCACGGTTGGTGTCCCTTCGTCGGCCGGTTGGTCGGCAGCTTAGGCCAGTGCTTCGCTTGCGCGGCGGGCCAGTTCGGCCGCCCCTGGCACCCTGCGGCGCTGGTAGACGGCGAGGGTGGACGAAGTGAGCTGATCGCTTTGCGGGTGCGGTCGGAGGTCATGCCCTCCATGAGGGTCACGGCCTCGGACCAGGCGGCGACAGCCTCGTCGGCTCGGGCCTGGGCGGCAAGGCTGTCGCCCAGGTCGGCGTAGGTCTGGAGCGTCTCCCCGTTCTCGGCAGCGATGCGCCGGACTTCCCTCGCCAGAGCCTCTTAGGTGCAGCCCGCCTCAATGGTCTCGCGCAGGCGGGAGTTGGGTTCTCTCTGCGCTGGCACGATCGCCTCCGCTCCGGAGCTGTAAACCGCGTATACCGCTTCAACCGCCCCTAACCGTACCCACTGTGCGTGACGGCGTGTTCACTGAATATCAGCCGCCCGGCACGGTCCGACAAAGTGACCAGGCTCCCCGCTCCCGCCGGGCGGCACCCCGAAGTTCCGTACGTCCTTGCCGGGTTCAAGCATGCCTGTGTCCGAACCCGGCCGATCAGAGACGGAGACACGATGACCACCATCGACACCGCGGCCATCGCGGTCGAGCTGCCCCAGGCGTTCGACGGGCGCTGGAACCGCCTGCCGGGCATCCAGGTCGACGGCCGGCGCATCACGATCGACCCGGGCGAGTACTTCTTCCGCTTCGAGTCCAACACCTGGCTCGTCGCCGACTGGGAGCTGGTCAAGTCCCAGCTCCTGGAAGCGGAGGAGACGACCGAGAGCGCGGTCGAGCAGCTCGCCCTGGACTTCATCAAGGCCCACGGCGAGTCCACCTCGGACGCCGCCCGCGTGCTGTCCACCGCGTACGAGGTGTACGCCTACTTGTTCCGCGACGAGCACCTCGCCGGCCTCGGCCTGCCGCAGATCACTGCCGAGCACCTGCGGATGCTGCGCGAGGCGGCCACGCTGATGGCACTCAACAACGAGCGGAAGCTCCTCGCGGTCGAGCGGGCCAAGCTGGCGGAGATGAAGCCGTTCCGGAAGATCGCTGGCCCGGCCACCCGGCAGGCGATCCGCCGCACCCTGCGCGCGGCGCTGAACTCCGCGATCGCCCAGCAGCTCATCACCTTCAACCCGGCCTCCCACGTCGAGTTGGAGTCCGGCAAGCGGCCCAAGCCGCTCCTCTGGACCGATGAACGGGTACGGCGCTGGCGCGAGACGGGAGAGGCCCCAGGCCCAGTCATGGTCTGGACTCCGCAGCAGTTCGGCACCTTTCTCGACGCCGCCGAGGGTGACCGGCTGTACGCGATCTTCCACCTGATGGGCACCCGCGGCCTCCGCCGCGGCGAGGCCGTAGGCCAGGACTGGCACGAGGTCGATCTCGGCGCCGGCCTCATCACCCCCGCCAAGGAAATCGTGGTCGACGGCTGGGGCCCCTACGAATCCGAGCCGAAGACGGACGGCAGCGCCAACACCATCGCGCTCGACAGCATGAACATCACCGTGCTGCGCGACCACAAGGCCCGTCAGGAGAAGGAGCGCGCCAAGTGGGGCACCGCCTGGCAGGACACCGGCAAGGCGTTCACCAAGGAGGACGGCTCCTGGCTCCACCCGGAGACGGTCTCAGAGACCTTCCGCCGCATCCTCGCCACGACCGACCTGCCGCCCATCACCCTGCGGGACCTGCGCCACGTTGCCGCAACGCTCACGCACGGAGGCGGCGGTGACATCCATACGGTGAAGGAGACGCTCCGCCACTCCACCATCACTCTGACCTCGGACACGTACACGAGTTTGCTCCCCGAGTTGGACCGTGAGATCGCCGAGAAGGCAGCAAAGCTGATCCCCCGGTCTCGTCTGGCAGTTGCCGAACCGTCCGCCTCGGCCCCGGCCGATCCGCAGGACGCAGGCGCATCCGCTCACGCAGCGCTCACGCAAGAGCCGGAAAACGACGCAGCGCCCGAGTCGACCGAGGCCGACCCGAGCGCTGCTTAGCAGGTCAGAGGGGGTAACCCTCTCCCGCATCCGTAGGCCCTGTGGGACTCGAACCCACAACCAATGGATTAAAAGTCTGATGAGCCTTCAAGGCGCCTCGTACCGCCTCGTACCGCACCCCTCCGGCTCGTACCGTCCCTTGCAGGTCAGGGGCGTTCAGCGAACGTTTATCGCGCCCGCTTCACCTTGTCTCGTACCGCCTCGTACCGCGCTCTTATGCGGCTTCCGGGCCAGCATCGGGCCAGCAAGAAGGGCCCCCGACCCGCAGGTCAGAGGCCCTTTCTCGTGTGCCCGATTCTACTCCGAGACCTATCCGATGTCAGTGCTGGCCCGTACCGTGGGTCTCGTCAGATTCCGCGTCTGCTGGCTGCGACGCGCTCGGCCCCTGCCTCGGTACAGCGCCCGGAGCAGGGGCCGCTCCACTTCCCCGCCGGGCCCGCGGCACAGCCGCCGCCGCCCGCTCGGTCAGGTCCTGCTCGTACTCCTGGAAGAGGGACATGTACGTGTCGGAGGTCAGGACGATGGTGGAGTGCCGCAGCTTCTTGCTCGCGTCGTCGATGTCGCCACCGCCGGCCTTCACGAGGGCGGCCGCGCCGTGCCGGAGGTCCCGCAGGTTGATAGGCGGCAGATCGGCCGCCTCCACGATCCGCTTGAACTCCTTGCTGACCACGTCGGGGTGCAGCCAGCTGCCGTCCTCGTCGGTGAAGACCTTGCCGGTCTCGGACCACTTCTTTCCGGCCTTCAGCCGGGCCGCACGATCAGCGTCCTGGCGGGCGCGGTGCTCGCGCAGCACGGAGACCGTCTCCCGGTCGAGCATCACCGCGGACAT
Source organism: Streptomyces sp. NPDC021356 (assembly GCF_040641015.1). Taxonomy (NCBI): domain Bacteria; kingdom Bacillati; phylum Actinomycetota; class Actinomycetes; order Kitasatosporales; family Streptomycetaceae; genus Streptomyces; species Streptomyces sp. NPDC021356. The sequence goes on from NZ_JBFACU010000036.1 coordinate 36,408, forward strand.
GGACGAGTCCGTCTTCGGGGCCGTCTCGATGGGCGTCCAGCCGTCCACCACGATCTCCGTCAGGACGTCGATCCGTGGCGGGCTGATGTCCAGGTGGACGTTCGCCCAGTCGGCGCCGACCCCTTCGCCGCGGCGAAGGCCGTGGTGGGCGACCAGATGGAAGAAGGCGTACAGGCGGCTGTCCTCGGCAGCGTCAAGGAACGCGCCCAGCTGCTCGGGCGTCCAGACCATCACCGGTGACGGCTTGGCACCGGTCTCCCTCCAGCGGGCTACCCGCTCGGCAGTCCACAGCAGGCCCTTGGGGCGAACACTGGACCCCAGCTCGACGTACTTTGCGGCATTGAAGGTGATGAGCTGCTGCCCGATGGCCGCGTTGAGGGCTGTACGGAGCGTGCGACGGATGGCATGGCGAGTCGAGACCCCGTTGGTCTTCCGGTACGGCTTCATCTCGGCCAGCTTGGCTCGCTCGACGGCCAGGCGCTCGCGTTCCTTGGCCGGCGGCCGTCCCGGCTTCGTCCACTTCGCGCGCGCTTCCTGCTCGCGGCGCGCGGCGTTCTCGGCCCGGATCACATCGGACTCGTCAGCGATGGCCTCGAACATCTCCTGGATGTGGCCGACGTTGAGACGGTCCAGCCGGTAGTGCCCGATACGGGGCTTCAGGTGCACGCGGATGTGCGAGCGATAGCCGGCGTTCGTCGTTGTGCGCGTCTTCTTGTTGGCCATCCACCGGTCAAGCCACTCGGCGAGGGTGGTCTTGCCATCGAGTGGCACGCCTACGCCCAGGCGGCGCTGGACCTCGGCGGCCTGGGGGATGTCAGCGCGGCGTTGGGAGATGTCGGCGAGGAGGTCACCCACGCGCTGCTGTTCGGTTGGATCGTCTCCGGGCAGGGCGAGGATGGCCTGCAGGCGGGAGAGGTCGCCCTGGGCCGTTGTCACGCTGTCGTACCCGGTGCGCCGGAAAGTGCGGCGCTTGCCCTCGGCATCTGGCGGTAGCTCCTGGCGGAGAGCGACGCTGCCGTGGCTCTTCTTCTTCAGCTGCGGGCAGGAATTGCCCAGCAGCTTGCCGTCATTCCCGCGGCACTCGCATCGGCGGTAGATGCTTCCGGCCCGGCGTGCTGACGGCATCAGTCCTACTCCTTCCGCTCGGGCGGCTTCTCATTGTCGCTGATGTGGACCAGTCCGACACCGACCAGGTGCCGTGCCACCGCGTTCAGTCCGGCGAACATGGCGGCTGTCATCTCGCCCGGCTTCACCGCGAGCGCCAGGTCACCGGACTTCGTCCGGATCGGCACTATCACCTCGCCATCCGGCACGTCTTCGCTCTCGACGAACCAGGCCCGCCTGGCCCGCTTCCGTGACTCCATGCAACCTCCCCCATCACCGGCACGATATTCGTGCACACGTTCGAACACACGGTCAGACCAGTACATGTATCGGCCAACTGCGTTCGGACATGATCGCACCACAGGCCGCAAATCTCTACGGCCTGCTCTCTTTGATCACCCAGAGTGAGGCAAAGGGGAATGCGTCGTTCACTGCTCGGCGTCGTCGTCTGGCGGAACCAGCGTGTCGATCAACCGTAGAAGGCGGTCCCGCTGATCAGGCGGGAGTTGGTCGAGCTTCCGCACGTAGGCCTTGGCCTCGGATGAGCCGCTGACCAGGGGGTCCACCCCGTGGAACTGCTGGCCGGCCGCATCCTGCAACTGCTCCATCGGGAGTTCGCAGGCGGCTGCCAGCGCTCGTAGCTCCTGGACCTCTGGGGGTGTCACAGGCTCCCCAGACTCCAGGCGATAGATCCAGCCACGCGTGACGCGCTTCCCCGACACGGGGTCGACAGCCTTCGCCGCGAAGGTCGCCAGGGACTCGTTCAACTCTGATCGACGCCTTCGCACCAAGTCCGCGAATTGCGTGCGCCGTTCAGGGGCGCCGGCGTCTTCTCTCACCTGATCGTCGTGTGCCGCCATGGGGCTCATCCTGTCACTCCTGTGAACTCGTGTGCGCTCTGGTCGTTCAGGTGTGCTCTTGGAGCGCAGGTGACGTACGCGCAGGTCAGTCGGGGCGATCGTTCCACTCACTGGACGGATTGTTCAGCACGCGAACCGATCTCGCCAGCCCACCGGAATCCAATGGCTGATTCTTGACACAACCCCCACCTACGTTCAGTTCGCTGGACATCTCGTTCAGCCCGTGTGATGCTCTACCCATCGCCGTTCAGCGCGATGAACGAGACGTCCCACGAGGTGAACGACGCATGTCCGGAACCCCAGCACCCACCATGTACGCGGTCGCCAGCGGCGACCGGCTCAAGCTCCTGATGGAGCGCACCGGCACCGGCGCGCCCGTCAGCGCCCGGAAGCTCGCCGCCGCGGCTGGCGTCGCCCACGGAACCATCGGGGCGCTCATGTCCGGCGCGCAGCGCACCGTCACCGAGGACAAGGCCAAGGCCATCGCAGCCCGACTCGGTGTGGACCTGCTCGTCCTCTTCATACCGATGGAGCGCGCCGGCCGCGCCTTCATCCCCGCGCAGGTGGTCGCATGACGACCGCCGCGCCGCTCACCGCCGCACAGGTCGCCGCCCTCCCGGCGATGCCCTCCGCTCTCCAGGCGTTCTCCGCCCTCAACATCGGCGAGACGCTCGGCTACGACCTGATCAAGGCGGGCGAGTTCCCCATCGAAGTCGTCAAGTTCGGCCGCGCCTACCGCGTCCGCAAGACCGACCTGCTCTCTTTCCTCGGCCTCGCCGAGTTCGTCGCTGCTGAGGTCCAGTCGGCAGCGGCCACCACTGACGACGGCGCCCCCGGGGTCCAGCCGAAGGCGCCGTCCGAGCAGCCCGACACCACCAGCAAGTAGAGACGGGGTCCGCTCATGCAGCACATTCCCACGGCCGAGACGTCCCCGGCCACCCGCACCACCCCGGTGCAGCGTGCCCTCGCCCGCATCGACAGCATCCGCGAGGACGACACGAGCCCTGCCTTCCAGCAGCTGCTCGACCACCTCGCACAGATGGTCATCGAGAGCGGAGACCCGCGGGCGGTGTTCGATCGCGTGTCGGAGGCCTTCGCCGCCTACGACACGTTGGAGCTGGCCCGTCAGCAGGGCCTGGAACTCATGCGGTCCACGGTGCAGTCCGTCGAGGACGGCACGGTCTCGGCGACCACGGTGTTCTGGCCTGCTCACCTCGTCATCGTGCCGCACGGGCAGCGCGCCTCCGACACGCTCGCCCAGCTGCGGACCGAGGTTGCCGAGCACCAGGAGGAGCAGCACCTGAGTGCGTCCTTCCAGGCCTCCGTCGCTTCCGGGCACGTCGAGGACGTCGAGACGTGGTTCACCCGCACCAGCAAGGCGGCCCGTTGACCGCGTCCGCCGCACGCGCCCGGGCCACCCCGGGCGCCGCGGCCACCCCCCTCGTCCACGGCTCCTTGTTCGTGGACATGGAGAACGTCCAGGCCCGCTACGAGTGCTACCGCCCCGGGTGCCCGAAGCCCCGCGAAGAGCCGATCCGGCCGTCCGGCATACGGGCGTTCATCGGCGGGATCAAGGCCAGGCACTTGGACCAGTACCACGGGAGCACCTCTTGACCGACTCACAGACCGTCGACCTCCGGGCCGCGGCCCGCGAGCTGCACGACGCTGGCCTGTGCGTCCTGCCCATCAAGGCGGACGGCAGCAAAGCCCCGTCCGTCCGTTCCTGGACCCCGTACAAGCTCGAGCGATCCACCCCCGACGAGCACGACGCCTGGTTCGGCGGTGGTCGGCCGGCCGGTATCGCCGTTGTCTACGGCGCTGTCTCCGGGAACGTCGAGATGATCGAGTTCGAGGGCCACGCCGTGCGCGAGGGCCTGCTGGACGAGGCCACAGAGATCATGGAGGCCTCCGGGCTCGGCGAGACCTGGACACAGGTACTCACCGGCTGGGCCACCGAGTCCCCGTCCGGCGGCCGCCACTACCGCGTGCGCGTCGAGGGCACCGACGTCCCCGGGAACACCAAGCTGGCCAGCAGGCTCGCCCGTGAGGACGAGTACACCGACGAGGAGCGGCAGCGGCTCCGCGAGAAGCCGGGCGCCCGCATCATCCGCGTCCAGATCGAGACGCGGGGCCAGGGCGGATACGGCCTGGTGGAGCCGTCCAGCGGCGCCGTCCACGCCTCCGGCCAGCCGTACGTCCGGCTGGAGGGCGGGCCCGCCACCATCCCGACGCTGGACGTCGAGAGGTGGCAGGCCATCCGCGACGTCTGCCGCATGCTCGACACCCTGCCCAAGCCCGAGTCGCCGAAGACTGCGCCCAGGCCGCAGCAGCCGCTGCCCGAGGGCGGCGTGCGCCCGGGCGAAGACTTCGAGGCTCGCGCGGACTGGGCCGACATCCTGCGTGGCGTCTTCCGCCCGCTGATCACGCGCGGGTCCACCACCTACTGGGGATGGGCTGACGGCGTCGGCGGGGTGAAGGCCACGACCGGGCGCGACCCGGAGCACGACCGGCTATGGGTGTTCGCCACCGGCTCGGAGCTGCAGGCGGACGTGCCGTACACGAAGTTCGGAGCCTACGCCGCGCTGAACCACGGCGGAAACTTCAAGGCTGCGGCGGCGGCCCTCCGACGCGAGGGGTACGGCTCCGAGCCGCCGCGCCGACGCCTGTCGTCCGTGCCCGCGCAGTCCCAGCACTTCGCCGACGGCTCGTCCGCGCTCGACCCCGACCACCTCCCGGATCCGCAGGAGGGGTTCGAAGGGGGCCCGCAGCTGCGGTCCGTCCCGTCCCGGCCCGAGCTGGACATCACCAACGAGGCCGACGGCATCGACGGAGTCCTGGCGCTGATGGCCGACGGGCGCCTGCCCGACCTGTACAAGCGGTCCGGCGGCCCCTGCTGGGTCTACCGCGACGACAACGACGACCCCGTGGTGCAGCAGCTCGGCACCGACAACCTGCGGGCCTACCTCGCCGACCACGTCTCCAGCTTCACCCTGAAGCGGAACCCGCTCACCGAGCAGCTGGAGGAGGAACGGGAGCTGCTCATGCCCAAGAGCTGCTCAACCATCCTCGGCCGGAAGGACTGGCCGCTGCCCACCTTGCGCGGCGTCGTCACCTCCCCGGTCATCCGGCCCGACGGCACGCTGCTGGACTCCCTCGGCTACGACCGGGCCACCGGCCTGTACCTGGAGCCTCGCGTGAAGCTGCGCCGACTCCAGCCGCAGGTGACCCGCGACAGCCTCGACCGGGCCAAGAGCATCGTGCTCGACCAGGTCCTGAAGGACTTCCCGTGGGTCGCGGCCAGCGACCGCGCGCACTTCCTCGGCGCGCTGCTGACGCCGATCCTGCGCCCGTACTTCCACGGCCCGACGCCCATGTTCGTGCTCACCGCGACTGCAGCCGGGTCCGGCAAGTCGCTGCTCAAGGACATCTTCCGGCACGCCTACGGCATCGCTGACACGGCCTGGCCCGAGAACGACACCGAGCTGCGGAAGAGCATCACCACGCAGTTGTACGGCACGGGGCAGCCCGTCGTCGTTCTCGACAACCTCCCCAACGGCTACGTCATCAAGTCGCCCGTGCTGTCGGCGCTGCTGACATCCGAGGTGTGGGGTGACCGCGTCCTCGGCGCCACGTCGAAGGTGACGATGCCCAACGACCGGCTGTGGATCGTCACCGGCAACGCGTTGCGCACCGGCGGGGACAACGGGCGCCGCGTCCTCTGGGTCCGTCTGGACCCCGACTGCCCGGACCCCGACCAGCGCGACAACTTCACCATCGGCGACCTCCGGCCGTGGCTGCGCGCCAACGCGTCCACGCTCGTCGCCGCGCTCGTCACCCTCGTCCGGGCCTGGGTCGCCGCGGGGACCCCCCAGGTCCGCGTCCGCAAAGGCGACTACAGCGAGTGGGCCTCGATGATGGCCGGCCTACTCGACTTCCTCGGTGTCGAGGGCTGGATGGCCGACCGCAATGAGGCCCGGGACCAGGACGACGAGCTGCAGGAGTGGTCGCTCTTCCTGGAGATGTGGCGTGAGACCTACGGCAGCGAGCCGTTGGCCACCGGCGCCCTGATCAAGGGCCTGCCCAACCACGTGCCGCGCAAGGGCGACGAGCCGCCGAGCGCGAACCAGTTGGGCATCTGGCTGAAGGCCCGGCAGGGCCGCTACTTCGGCACGCACAAGGTCGTGATGATCGTCGACAGCCACCGGAAGCAGAACCTCTGGCGCGTCGAGGTCCACGCCGACCGCGGCACCGGAGGGCACGAGTCGTGACCGGCCGGGTTGCGGGGAGTGCGGGGACCCCGCGGGGACCCCTGCGGGGACTTGCGGCGCTCCCCGCACTCGGCCCGACCTGCACGGATGCGGGGATGCGGGGACTTGCGGGGGCCTGCCTCCGCCTCCCCTATAGCGCGCACGTCGCACATGCATCGCGCATCACATGTGCCGCACGTCGTCACGGATCAGTTCTTACGGCCTCCGGCATCAAGGGTTTTCCCAAGTCCCCGCAAGTCCCCGCGTCCCCGCAAAACCCCTGATCAGGCCGGACTACGAGTCACCCGAGACTCCCCGCAGCCACTCCCCGCACTCCCCGCACTCCCCGCAAAGCCCCAGCAACCGAACCGAGGTGAACATGACCATGACCGCCTTCAAGCCCAGGCCCTACCAGACCGAGGCCATCGACGCGCTGCGTGCCGGGTGGGCCGCCGGCACCAACCGGCTCGCCGTCGTCCTCCCGACCGGCGCCGGGAAGACCGTCGTCTTCTCGCACCTGGCGCACCAGATGCTCGACAGCCTCAATGGCCGCCGCGTCCTCGTGATCGCGCACCGGGAGGAACTCATCGAGCAGGCCGCGGCCAAGCTGCTCGCCGTCGACCCGATGCTGCGCGTCGGCATCGTCAAGGCCGAGCGCGACCAGCACCACGACGCCGACGTGATCGTGGCCAGCGTCCAGACCCTGGCCGTACCGCGCCGCCGCGAGGCCATCCGGGACATCGGCCTGGTCATCGTCGATGAGTGCCACCACGCGGCCGCCCGCTCGTACATGGAGGTCCTCGCACACTTCGGCGCCTGGGACGGCGTACCGGTCGCCGGGTTCACCGCGACCATGACCCGCACCGATGGCGGCCTGGCTGAGGTCTGGCAGGACGTCGTCTTCCGCCTCGACATCCTCGACATGATCAGCGACGGCTATCTGTGCGACGTCCGCGGCAAGCGCATCACCGTGGACACCCTCGACCTGGACAAGGTCCGCACCCGCGGCGGCGACCTGGTCGACGGCCAGCTGGGCCAGGCCCTGGAGGACTCGGGCGCCCTGAACGCCATCGCCAAGGCCTACGTCTCTCACGCCGCCGACCGGCCGGGCGTGGTCTTCACCCCGACCGTGGCGACCGCCCAGGCCGCCGCCGAGTCGCTGCAGGCGGCTGGGATCACGGCAGCTCCGGTGTGGGGCGACATGGGCCGCGACGACCGGCGCGCGACGCTCGCCCGGTACGAGGCCGGGGACGTCCAGGTCCTCACCAACTGCATGGTGCTCACCGAGGGGTTCGACGCCCCGCACACGTCCTGCGCGGTCATCGCTCGCCCGACCAAGAGCCCGGGGCTCTACGTGCAGATGGCCGGCCGCGCGCTGCGCCCGGCGCCCGGGAAGCGGGATGCGCTGCTGCTGGACGTCATGGGCGCCTCCACCCGGCACAAGCTCGCGTCCATGGTCGACCTGACCGCGCGGGAGATCGGCCAGGCCGAGGAGGGCAAGAGCCTGCGGGAGGTCGCCGAGGAGGCCGTGGCCGCCGAGAAGCGCCGGACCCTGACGGCGCACATCGAGGCCGAGGAGTTCAACCTGTTCGGCTCGTCGGCGATCCGCTGGCTGCGCACTGAGGCCGGCACCTGGTTCATCCGCCTGTCCTCGGCGCAGTTCCTGTTCCTCGTCCGCGACCCCGGCACCCGGCTATACCGGATGCGTCGGTGGACGGAGGCGAACGGCGCGCACGGGCCCAAGGACGACGTCGCCCGGCCGCTGCCGGAGGCACTGGCCTGGCTGGAGCAGCAGGCCAAGATCCTCGCTCCGTCTGCGTTCGTCGCACGGCAGGCCCGTTGGCGCGCGAACCAGCCCAGCGCGAAGCAGTTGGGCCTGTGCCGTCGCCTCGGGATCGCCGTGCCACGCGGTGCGTCCGCCGGGGACGTCGCCGACCTCATCGACCAGGACCGCGTCGGCCGTGTCCTCGGTCAGCTGATCCTTCCCGCCGCTGCGTAGCGGTCCGGGCCTGTCGCTATCAGGCCCGGACCTCCACCCATCACATCACGGAGGAACCCATGGAGAACCACGACGAGACCGCCCAGCTGCGGGCAGAGCTGGAGAAGCTGATCCGCTGGCACGGGGAGGACTACGCGGCGCTCACCAAGATGCGTACTGAGGTCACCCGGCTGCGGGGCGAGCTGGCAGCGGCGCTGGAGCGGAAGGCCGCCGACCGGTGCGCCGATCGAGTCGTCGCCCTCCGCGAAGCGGCTGAGGTCGCCGAGTCGCTGCGCCAGTTCGAGCCCGCCTTCGGGCCGCGGAAGTCCGCACAGGTTTCTGAGAATGTCGGCATCCTCCGTGTTGCCGACGAGCTGCGCCGCATGGCCGACGATGCGCAGCCCGCAGAACACCGGCCGCCGTCCCACCGATGGGCTGCGGAGTTCCGTGACCCGGTCGCGGACGAGTGGATCCCCGGCACCCGGTTCCTCAACCGGAACCACGCCGTAGAGCGCTACCAGGCCGCCGCCCAGAAGGCCCCAGCCTGGAAGGACGGCACGCCCGTAGAGCGGCGCCTCGTCCGGGAGACGACCACGTACACCGTTGAGGCCGAGCACCAGCTCGCCGCCGGGGCGCGGCAGGACGAGACGGCAGCCACCGAGACGCGGCCCGAGGCGTGCCCGCCCGGCTGTGTCGCCTGCGCCACTGACGAATCCCACGACCCGGCGCCCGCCGCCGGGGCGCGGCAGGACGGGGCGCAGCGATGAGCCGCCACCAGCAACTGCGGCACCCCGTGCCCGACCACATCCCCGCCCACCTGGCCGACGCCTTCGCCACCACCGCAGGCGGTGCGCTCCGCCCCCACTGCCCCTACCAGCCCGGCGACCCCGTCCGACGCCACGGATACGCCGGCCACCCCGCCCCCGGATTCGGACGCACCGGCTTCCGCGGCTGGGTCGTCGCCACCGTCGGTGCCACGGTCCTCACCGGTATCACCGAGGACGGCAGGGAGTGGTGGGAGGAGTGGGGCCGCCTGGAGCCCGCCGACACCCCGGCTGATCCCTGGGGGCACTGCACCTGCTGCCGTGAGGCGCGGCTGGAACTGCGGCGCGCCGAGAGCGCACGGGAGCAGGCGCGCGGCGAGCAACTCGACCTGTTCGGAGCCGCCTCGTGACTGCCCGCCCGCGCTGCGCCCGCGGCCACTTCCTGCCCGCCACCGGGGACTGCCGCTGCGAGCAGCCGCGGCCCCGCTGGCAGTCCGACCTGTGGGGCCAGGGCCTCACCGCCCGCCAGCGCCACTCCATCCGCACCGTGCCGATCACCGGGAGGTACCTGTGACCCGCGTCGCCCGCATCCTCTGCGCCTTCTACGGCGCCGTCTCCGTGGTCCTCGGCTACGCCGCCGTGGACCAGGCCGTCCACGGGGCCGCCTGGGCCGCACCCGTTCTGGCCGCCTGCTCGCTGGCCCCTCTGGCTGGCTGGCTGCGAGAGGCCGAGCACGCCGACGAGCGCGCGATCGCCCAGGCCGACGCCGACCGCGCCGTGCGCACCCGGGCCCTTCGGGACGACGTCGAGATCGGCTGGCGGGACCTCGAAGCCTGCTGCTGCCTGCAGGCCTGGGAGTCCCACGGCACCGCCCACGACCCGATCACCTGTGCCAGGAAGGACCAGGCAGCATGACGCGCTACACCGCCGACACGATCAACGACGACGCGCTGGACGCGCTGTACGAGAACGCCAACGAGGGCTGGCGCCGCGGCGACCAGTGGAAGGCGCGGGCGCTCGCCGCCGAGGCCGCCGTGGAGCGCGCCGAGCAGCTGGCCGCCCGCTGGAAGACGGCTCGGCCCGGTCACCCACACCACGGCTCCGCCGTAGTGCTGCTCGAAGCACTCGCACGGCCTGAGGAGACCAGCACCAAGTGACCTGCGACCTGTGCAACCGCGCGTCCAGCGGCTACCTGTGCAACCGGCACCGGGACCAGCTGGCCGCGAGGCTGCAAGAACTCCCCGCCCTGTTCTGCGAGGTCGGCGAGTGCCTGGTGCCCCGCCGATCCGGCTGGGGCGACATCGTCGCCACCAAGAGCGCGGCCGGCCCCCGCTCCCCCGTCAATGAGGACGTCCTCGACACGGTGAACTGGGCCCGCGCGACTGAGGTGATCCACTCGTGGCGGACGGACATCCGGCGGCTGCGCTGGCCGCACCGCGGGGCGCCCCCACCCGCCCGCCTGGACGCTGACTGCCGGTGGCTGGCCCAGGAGCTGGACTGGATCGTCGCGCAGTACCCGGCGGCCGGCGACCTCGCCCGCGAGGTCGCAGAGCTGAACTCGCAGGTCCGCTCGATCGTTGGCGACCCGGAGCCCCGGCGTCAGCGGATCGGGTACTGCGTCGCGCTGGTCGGTGAGGGCGTGGTGTGCGGGGCTGTCATATCCCGGTTGCCGGGTGAGACGCGGCTGACGTGCCAGTGGTGCGGATCGGTGTACGGGCCCGAGGACTACCTGATGCTGCACCACTTCCAGCCTGCTGATGCGGCGTGATGCACTCCCGATGCGTTCAACTGTCTGGACAATCTGTTCAGGCTGTGGAACGGTAGAGAGCGAACGAAGGGCCGGGCAGCAGCTCGGGGATTGCCGTCCCCGGCGCGCGCACCGCCCGGCCCTTCCACCGAACACCTGACGTAACCAGGAGTCGGCATGACCGATCATTTCCCGCGCCCCAGTGCGCGCGCAAGCGCCGCGGAACGCGTGGCCGAGCTGCACCAGCTCGCCCGCGACGACTACGCCAAGGGCGCCAGCCAGCGTCTGAGCCACCGGCTCGACGCCTACCTGGCCGCCGACACGACCCCCGCCCCGGCCGCCGCGCCGAGCGACCTGGACGTCGCCATCAGCGTCGCCCAGCAGCTGCTCGACAGCGACCAGGTCCTCTCCCTCCGCGAGGCCCTGCGCCTCCTGCTCCGCGCCATCGGCGCCGAGCCGAACGCCGGAAACCTTGCGCATCCCCGCAACGTTTCGCCCCGCTGCCCGGCCGCCCACCGCGACGACCCCACCCCGTGCGTCGGCCCGACCGTCGTCGCCATCCTCGACGCCACCAACGCGGGGGCCGAGGGCTGCGAGCACCACGCCGCCCGACTGCTGGCCTCCCTGGAACGGGGCAGGGTCTACCCCCTGCCGGCCGCCCCCGAGGAGGCCGCGATCCGCGTGTTCAAGGCCGCCGGCAGCCTGCGCCCGTTCTGCTGGTACGAGCGGGGTGAGAACCGGTGACCACCCGCGACCTCACCACCGGGCAGCAGGTCGTTCTCGGCGCGGCCGCGGTCGCCATGGCCGCCGTCGGCGGCTTCGGCGCCTGGGGCACCTACACCAACGTCCTCGCCCAGTTCCACCGCGGCGCGACCGCCGCCGGAGCCGTCGCCGCCGGCGAAGGCCTCGCACTGATCCTCGCGCTCACCATGCTCGGCCTCACCCTGCTCGGCCAGTCCGCCCCGGCCGCCGTCCGTATCGGGCTGTGGCTCGCCCCGGCCGCCGCGTGCGGCACCGGCCTGTCCATCGCCCACACGATCACCGAGGCCGTCGTCTACGGCGCCACCCCGCTCGCCATGTCCGGCGCCGCCGAGGGCCTCGGCCTGATCGCCCGCCGGATCGTCGTCTACCGCACCGGCGTCGACGCCGAAGCCCAGCGGCAGACCGCAGACGCTGTGCAGCAGCTCGCCTACCACCAGGCGGTCGCCGCCCGGCACCCCGACGAGGAGCAGCGGGAAGAGGCGCTACGCAAGAGCTGGAAGCTCGCCAAGCATGTCGGCATCGGCGACCAGGTGCTCGGCGCCGCGCTCGTCGAGGTGCAGCGCGGCCGCATCACCGACGGCGCCGACGCAGCCCTCGCCGGCATGTACGGCGCCGTGCCTGCGGCGGCCCTCGGGGAACCCGCCGCCCGGCCCCGCCCGGTGTCCGCCACCGAGGCGCTGCGCCGCCAGTTCGCCGTCATGGAACCGGCGGATGCGATCCGGCTCGCAGCCGATGCGCGCCCTGATGCGCCCCCGGCCGAGCTGGCCCACCTGCTCACCCACTACGGGCTGCCCGTGGACGCCGTCGCCGTCGCCCTGGTCCTCGACCGGAGGCCCGCCGAGTACGACGTGCAGCGCGGTGATGCACGCGTTGCGCCGCAGGTCAGCGAGTTGCCCGCCGTGAATTTGCAAGGCGCGGTCGAAGAGGCTGCAACTGCTCTCGGAGCAGACGCATCAGCCCGCGAGATCGCCGAGCACCTTGAGCAGACCCGGCGCCTGATCGTCCCCGAGAACCACGTCCGCGCGGCCCTGTCCCGAGCCGCGAAGAAGCCCCCGGCGCAGCAGCCGCAACGGCCACCGCTGCCCAGCGACGACCAGATCGGCAAGGGCGGCCAGGGCTACAACTGATGCCCGCCGCCGCGTTCTTCGCCGCGTTCTTCGCTGGCTCCGCGCTGGTCGCCCTCTACGGGCTGTGCGCTGTCGCGCTGCACGACGTGCCCCGCATCACCGGGACCGTCGCCCTCATCCTCACCCTGGCCGCGTTCGGCGCGGCCGTCCTCCGCTGAAAGGAGGCTCCTGTGACCGACATGTCTCCCTCGCAGGCCAGTACGAGCCGCCTTCCCGACTGGTGGCGGGCCAAGCCGACCAAGCTGCCCGCCAGCACCCCCGCGCCCGAGGTCGAGCCCGGAGCCGAGGACAGCTCGGACTGGTGGGACGAGCTGTACCGCGGCGACGACGTCACCGAGACCACGCAGGCGTCCACCACCGACACGTCCGAGCCCGGGCCCGCGCCCGGGCCGGGCGGCCCCGGCTGGTGGACGCCGCAGCCCGGCTACTACCCGGGCCCGCACCTGCCCGCCTTCCTCACCGACCCGCCGCCCAGGATCGCCCTCAGCCCCAAGACGCGCGCCGCCCTCTACAACGGCTCCGCCGCCGGAGCCGGGTGGAGCCTCGGCCTGTACGACCAGTTCGCCCACGCCATCGCCTCGTGCGGCAGCGAGGCCAGCGTCAGCGGCGCCCTCGTCCTCGGCGCCGGCGGCTGCCTGCTCATCGCCCACGTCTGGGACCGCCGCACCCGCCACTGGTGGCCCGGCCTCGCCTGGGCCGCCCGCATCCCCCTCGCCTCCGCCGTGCTTGCGCTCGCTCTGTGGGCGCCCGCAGCAGCCTGACCAGGAGATATCACCATGCACGAGATCTTCCTTGCCGCCCCCGCCATCAGCGTTGAAGGTGGCCGCATCCTCGGCACCGTCGGCGCGGGAGGCATCGCCACCGCACTCACCACCGTCCTGATCGCCGGTATCCGCGAGCCCAAGGGATCCGCCGGGGGCCCGGGCGGCGCCGGCGGCGGCAAGAAGGGCCGTATCCGTAAGAAGCTCACCTCGGACCAGGCCCAGTGGACCGGGGTCGCCGCGGGCACCTTCTACATGACCGCCGGGTCCATCTGGACCGTGGGGGAGAACGTGTCCGACGCGTTCTCCGGGATGTTCACCAACGGCGGCTTCGGAACGGCCGGAACCGGTGCCGTAGCCCTGCTGCTCGCCGCGATCATGTACTTCCGGGAGCTGTCCCCGGGCAAGGCCGCCGTCACCGGAATCGTCTCGGCCGGGGTGTGGGCGCAGGCGGGCGGCATCTGGGGGCTGCCCCAGGCGCTGATCCTGACCGGCGGCCACGCGCTGGGCATGATCTGATGAAGATCATCAAGGATGCAGGGGAGTGCACCACTCCCCTGCTGCCCCGCCGGATCGCCACCGAGCTGCGACCCATTCTCGCCGTCAGCGGAGCCGGAGCGGCCCTGTGGCAAGGCTCCCTCATCCTGGTACGCCGCGGCTGGGGCCGCCTCGGCGCCCACTTCACCGGCTGGGAGCGCGCCGGAGTCCTCGCCTTCACCGGCTACGTCGTCGTCTACAGCGCCAGCCACTACCCCGACGTCGCCCAGTTCGCGGCGCCCGGCGCCGCAGCCACCTGGTGCACGGCCGCCTGGATCGTCGCCCCGCCCGTCCCCCGCACCACCCCGAGGCCGCCGCTCCCTGAGGACGACGAGGAGCCGCGCGAGGCGCTCGCCCTGGACGCCCTCGCCGCGGTCGTCCGTCGGGTCGCCGGGGACCGGCAAGGAGCCCACCTTGCCGACCTGCTGGCCGAGCCCGAACTGGAGGGCTGGGAGCAGGCCGATCTGAAGGCCAGATTCGTCTCGCTTGAGGTGCCGGTGGAGGAGTTCAAGCTGCGCCTGGACGGCCGCCAGCGGGTGAGGGACGGGGTGCGCCTGCGGGACCTGCCCCCGCCGGCCCCCGCCGACCCCACCCCCGCGACCCCGTCGGGCAGCCCCACCGCCACCGCACCGACAGCCCCGCTCGTCGACCCCGCCGACCCCGCTCCCCAACCGGATCAGCCCCTCACCCCAGAGGCCGGGTAGGGCGGTAGGAACCGCAGGTCAGCGCAGCTTCCTACCAGGCCCCTACCTACCACCTACCGCACCGAAAGGCGCCCCCAGATGCCCCACGTCTACCGCTGTCGGCAGTGCCGCGCGACCAGCCCGCCCAGCACCCGAAAGGACGCTGAGGCGAGCCGCAGGGAGCACCGCGTCATCGAGCATGGCGGCCTGGCCCCGGACGGCGAAGAGATCGTCCGGGTGCCCGGCAGCACGCCCGACCCGGACCACCGGTACGTGAGCACGGCCGCCGTGGTCGGCGGTCTGGCGCTGCTGGCGATCGCGTCGGCGATCGCTCGCTCTCTCGGCCGCTGACCAGAAGCCCCGGGGCGGGCCGCCCCAACCGCCAAGAAGAGTCGGCCCGCCCCGGTCCCATCCCAACCAGGAGACAGGACCGCCATCATGGCACTCGGATTCAAGAAGCAGCCCTCGCAGGACGACCCCCGGCTGAAGGGCCACGAGACCACCTACAGCAGCAGCCGCGGCGGCTGGGTGAAGAAGGAGCCCAAGCCCGTCCCGGGGACGCCGAAGAAGTAACCCTGTCCCCTTGACCAGGCCCCGCCGCACCCTCGTCGCGGCGGGGCCCTGCCGCATCATGGGGCGTATGGAGTCACAGATCATCCGCCCCGGCTACCTCACCGCCCACCAGGCCGCGAGCGTCCTCGGCGTCACCCTCACCGGCCTCCGCAGCATCGTCCACCGCGGCCAACTCGCCCGCGCCGGCGGCAGCCCGCGGCAGCCCTGGTACACCGTCGCAGACGTCACCGCACTGGCCGCCAAGCGGGCCGCGCGCGCTGCCGCTTGACCGCAGGTCAGACGGAGTGCAACGATCTCGGTGTACAACTGTGTCCGCAGACAGGCACCGCAGACGGCTCTAGCCCAGTGAGGCCGCGAACCGGCCCGCTTCCGCATCGGACGCCGATACCGTCACTTTCCCACGGTGTGAGACCTCCACCTGGTAGAACTTGGCCCCCTTCGGCACACCAGGCACCGTCACAGGGAAGCTGCAGGGCACCGATGACGTCGATCCTTCTGGGAGAGTGCCCTTACCCAGAGAGCCAGTCGCCACCACGGCCCCCGCACTGTCATAGACAGTCACCGAGGCGCCGGGCACGATGTCGCCGTATCCGTCCCCGTAACCGGAGCAGTCGCCGCCCTTCTCGAAGGTCGCCGTCGTAGCCCCGTCATTCAGCACCATCGCCCCCCGCAGGGTGAACGACCCCTTCGACTCGCTCTCGCCCCCGGACAAGCCCCACGTCAGGCCAACGGCCCCGGCGCCCACCACCAGCCCGGCCACCCCAGGAGCCACTGCCACCCACCAGCCAGGGCGCCGCGCTACGGGCGGATCTACAGCAGGGTCGGATGACGCAGTGGACGACTCGTTCACAGATTCTTCACTCATGCGCGGCAGCATCCCAGCCCCACCGGCACCAGCGCCCGCACGTACCCGGATCGTGATCAGGAGGTGCCATGGCCCCGCGTCGCTCGTACACCATCTGCACCGTCCCAGGCTGCCCCGAGTACACGCAGGGCGGCCGGTGTGCCGACCACCGTCGCGAGGCCGAGCAGCGACGCGGCACCGCACGACAGCGCGGATACGGACGCGGCCACGAGACACGGTTCCGCCGCGGCGTCCTCGCCCGCGATCCCAAGTGCAAGTGCACCGGTTGCGGAAGCTGCAGCCGAACAGAGCAGCAGTGCGAGCGGGACAGCGAGCACGCCGACCACTGGCCCAAGGACCGCCGCGAACTCGTCGCCGAGGGCCTGGACCCGAACGACCCGGCGCGCGGACGCGGGCTGTGCGGTCCGTGCCACAGCGCTCAGACAGCTCGACACCAGCCAGGAGGATGGAACAGGTGAGCAGCGCCGAGACCTCAAAGGTTGACCAGGCCGCAAGCTGCTGCTCGGCGGCCCGCCCGCAGGCGCGCGTCGTACTGCTCAAGCCCGGTGACGTCCTGCTGATCGGTAACGCCGGCGCTCTGGAGACCGACGACCTGGCTGGCCTCGACCGGCTCCGGGACACCCTTGGCCTCGCCTTCGTCGGCGTGTTCGAGGCGGACATCGACCTGGCTGGCCTGCCGGACATCCCCCGGACGGACACGGAGAGTGATACCGCCCCAGGGGGGGGTGACCCCAATCCGGCCCGGCTTCCGGACCGCCGGGGAGGTCCATCGAAAGTCTGCCAGGTTCAGAACTCCGGGCACCCACGGCAGCCGTTACGCACAGTGACACCACGGGGGGCGTCTTGAACCTGTTCTACGACCTGGAGTTCCTGGAGGACGGCCGCACCATCGAGCTGATCTCCATCGGTATGGTCACCGATGACGGCCGCGAGTACTACGCCGTGAACTCCGAGGCGCCGTGGGAACGCATCCGGCAGAACGACTGGCTGGTCCGCAACGTACTGCCGTCGTTGCCCATCACCGGCCGCACGTCTCTGGACGCCTACCTCAAGATCCCGGCCACCCAGCACCCCAGGCCGGGCCTCGACACGGTCGGCCCGGACATGAGGGACACCCAGGTAAAGCCGCACTGGGTCATCGCCAACGAGGTACGCGACTTCATCCGCGCCGCCGGGCCCAACGTCGAACTGTGGGCGAACTACGGCGCCTACGACCACGTCTGCCTCGCCCAGCTCTGGGGCCGCATGATCGACCTGCCCCAAGGCGTTCCGATGTTCACCTACGACATCCAGCAGGAAGCCCGCCGCCTCGGCCTCGCCTGGGACGAGCTGCCGCAGCAGGAGAGCGGTGAACACAACGCGCTCGCCGACGCACGCCACAACCAGACCGTTCGGCGCTGGCTCGCGAGCCAGCAGAACGAGGCGTGACGGGGAATTCAGCAACGCCAGCCGCGCAACGCGGCTGCGCTGATGCCGCGCAACGCGGCTGACTGGAGTGATCGACATGCCGAAGGGTGGAGCACGCAGCAGGTCCGGCCCGGCCCCTGACCCGACCGCGCTCCGGCGGGAGCGGGACGCCGGCGAGTGGACGATCCTGCCCGCCGAGGGCCGCCAGGGCGCAACGCCCGACTGGCCACTGACCGAGCAGAACGACCGAGAAGCCCGGATGTGGGAGCGACTCTGGGGGATGCCGCAGGCCCTCATGTGGGAGCGCTACGGCCAGGACGTGGAAGTCGCCCTGTACGTGCGCCGCCTGGTGGAGGCTGAGGCGCCGGAGTCCTCCGTGGCCCTGTCCACGCTGGTTCGGCAACTCGCCGACTCGCTCGGGCTGTCCACGCCGGGGATGCGCGCTAACCGGTGGCGTGTCGACCGTCCGTCCGAAGAGGACGAGGCGCCAGCTGGCCCTTCTGGCCCGACGATCGCGCCGTCCTCGGCGCGCGCCAGGCTGAGGGCGGTGGCCGGTGGCGGCGGCTGACGATGGGACCTGGTCCCTCGACTTCCCCACGCTGTTCGTCGTCCCCGACTGGATCGCCCAGCACTGCCGCCTGCAGTCGGTGGGCGGCCTGGACAACACCCCGCAGCCGTTCGAGATGTACGACTGGCAGCTGCGGATCACGGCGAACTTCTACCGGGTGAAGCCGTCCGCCACGTTGGGGCAGTTGTCGACCGCGTTCCACTACCGCCGTGCGCAGGGCGTTGCGCCGCAGAAGTCCGGCAAGGGCCCGTGGGCTGCGTCCATCGTGGCGGCCGAGGCGGTCGGCCCGGTGCTGTTCAACGGTTGGGCGCGGGGCGGCGAGCGGTACCGCTGCGCTGACCAGCGCTGCGGATGCGGCTGGGTGTACGAGTACGAGCCTGGCGAGCCGATGGGCCGGCCGTGGAACCAGCCGCTGATCCAGATCACGGCGACGTCCGAGGACCAGACCGACAACACGTACCGGCCGCTGCAGGCGATGATCCGCAACGGGCTGCTCGGCGAAGTGATGAAGGTCGGCGAGCAGTTCATCCGGCTGCCGAACGACGGCCGTATCGACGTCGTCACGTCCTCGGCGCAGTCCCGCCTGGGCAATCCCATCACCTTCGCTGTCCAGGACGAGACGGGCATCTGGACCGACGGGAACGGCATGACCAAGGTGGCCACGACACAGCGTCGCGGCCTGGCGGGCATGTCCGGGCGGTCGCTGGAGACGACGAACGCATGGGACCCCACCGAGAACTCGGTGGCACAGAAGACCGCAGAGACCAAGGTCAAGGACGTGTACCGGTTCCACCGGCTACCGCCCAAGGGCCTGGACTACGCCACCAAGACGGAACGCCGGAAGATCCACGCCGCCGTCTACGCCGGTAGCTCGCACATCGACCTCGACTCCATCGAGGGCGAGGCCTTCGAGCTGATGGAGAAGGAGCCTGCCGAGGCGGAACGCTTCTACGGCAACCGCATCGTCGCCGGTATGGGCACCTGGATGGCGCAGGACCGTTGGGACGCCCGCGCGGCCGTGGAGGAGGTCCCGGACGGTACGCGCCTGGTCCTGGGCTTTGACGGCTCGGAGGTCGACGACTGGACCGGTATCCGGGCGGAGACGCTGGAGGGCTACCAGTTCACTCCGACCTACGGGCCCGACAAGCGGCCGTGCATCTGGGATCCGGAGGAGTGGGAAGGGCAGGTGCCGCGGCTTGAAGTCGATGCGGCCGTGGACGAACTGATGCGCCGCTTCGACGTGGTCCGCATGTACGGAGACCCGCCGTACTGGACCAGCGAGATGGCGGCCTGGCAGGCCCGCTACGGCGAGAAGCGGGTCACGGAGTGGCAGACGTACCGCACGGCGCAGATGCACGCCGCGTGCGAGCAGCTGCTCACCGACGTCGTGAAGAAGGACAGCACCTTCCGGCACGACGGCTGCGAGACCACGTCGATCCACGTCCGCAACGCCCGCAAGGCCGCGCGGCCGGCCAACCGCTACGTACTGCGGAAGGCAACCCACCACCAGAAGATCGACCTGGCCGTCGTCTCGATCCTCGCGCACGAGGCGGCCCAGGACGCCATCGCCGCAGGGCTGAACAAGCCGAAGAAGCCAGGTCGCGTCGTCGTCCTGTGAAAGGGGGTGCGCCGTGGAGGCCAAGGACCGCACCCCCGAAGACTGGGTGGCCTACCTCGCTCGTGTCCATGAAGGGCTTGAGCCGGGCCTGGAGAAGCTGAACCGGTACTACGAGGGCAAGCAGGATCTCTCCTACCTCAACCCGGAGTTGCTGGAGGAACTCGGCGACCAGATCCGCCAGGTGGTCATCAACTGGCCGGCCCTGGTCGTGGACTCCCTCGAGGAGCGCCTGGACGTCGAGGGCTTCCGGTACGCCGACGACGAGTCTGCCGCCGATGACCTGTGGAAGATCTGGCAGGCCAACGGTATGGACGAGAAGTCGCAGCAGGCGCACATCGACGCGCTGGTGATGCGTCGCTCGTTCCTGGTGGTCGGAACGAATGAGAAGGACGCGTCCACCCCGCTGGTCACGGTCGAATCGCCGCTTCAGATGCAGGTCGACCGTGACCCGCGTACCCGGCAGGTCCGGGCGGCCCTGAAGCGGTGGCGCGAGCAGGACCCCATCACGGACGCGGTCACCGACCGGTACGCGGCGCTGTACCTGCCGGATGAGACCGTCTATTACAAGCAGACGTCGGTGACGTCGTGGGCGGAGACGGACCGCGACGAGCACAAGCTGGGTGAAGTCCCGGTCGTGCCGCTGGTCAACCGCGGTCGCATCATGAAGCCGAACGGCAGCTCTGAGATCGCCAATGTGCTGCCTATCAGCGATGCCGCCTGCAAGGCCGCCACCGACATGATGGTCAGCGAGGAGTTCCACGCCGTCCCCCGCCGCGTGGCCTTCGGCGTCGATGAGGAGGACTTCGTCGACCAGAACGGCCAAAGGGTCTCCAAGTGGTCCCGGATCGCCGGTCGGATCTGGGCCATGTCGAAGAAGCGGGGCGGCGAGGACGGTGCGGATGTCGTCCAGTTCCCCGAGGCACAGCTGGCCAACTTCCACTCCACCATCGAGTTGCTGGCTCGTCTGGTGGGCGGGCTGTCCGGTCTGCCACCGAACTTCCTCGGCCTGGACACGAACAACCCGCCCAGCGCGGACGCCATCCGGAGCGCAGAGACGCGTCTGGTGAAGCGGGCCGAGCGACGGCAGCGCTCCTTCGGCGGCTCGTATGAGCAGATGAACCGGTTGATCCTGCGCTTCCGTGACGGCGGCTGGGATCCGCGGTCTCTCAACCTGGAGACGCTGTGGCGGGATCCGTCCACGCCCACGTTCGCGCAGAAGGCGGACGCGGTGGTGAAGCTGGTCCAGGCGGGCGTCCTGCCGCATGAGCAGGCGTGGGAGGACTTGGGGTATACCGCGGTACAGCAGGAACGGATGCGGCGCATGCTCGACGACCAGGCGTCCCGGCTCGCGTTCGCTGATCTCGGCGCCATCACGACCGATCCCACGCCGCGCCCGGAGCCGGCCGCGTGACCGCAGTGCCGACTCAGGAGCACGCGGACCTGGTCGCGGCCTACGGTGCTTCGCAGCGGCGCGTGGCCTCCGCCAGCGAGCTGAAGGCCGCCCGGCTGTGGGAGCTGCTGGAGCGCCGGGACCTGACCGGGTCGTGGCTGCGCACGGTGGGTCCCGCGCTGGTCCGGCTGCTGACGGCCGGGCAGATGTTCGCTGCCTCGTCCGGGCAGCAGTACGTGGACGCGATGGTCGCTGCTGACGGCCTGTCCAGTGACTACCTGGCTGGCGCGTCCCAGGTCAGCGGGCGGGCTCTGTCCGGGGTGGCGGCTGACGGCAGGGCTTTGGACAGTCTGCTGTACCTGCCGGTGATCGGGACCAAGACGCTGCTGGCGGGCGGGATGAGCCTGCCGGAGGCGATGCTCGCCGGGCAGATGCAGTTGCGGCGGATCGTCGCCTCGGAGGTCGCCGCAGCCGGCAGCGGCGCGGCCGGTGTGGCCATCGCCGCGAACCGCACCGTCACTGGCTACGTGCGGGTGGTCCGGGCCGGTGCCTGCGCGCGGTGCGCGATCCTCGCAGGCCGCTGGTACCGCTGGAACGCCAGCTTCCTGCGGCACAAGCGGTGCCAGTGCTACGGCGTACCCGCGACGGAGGCAAGGAGTGGACGGCGGACCGACCCCATGGGGTTCTTCCGGTCGCTGTCCCACTCCGAGCAGAACCGGCGCTTCACCGCGGGCGGTGCTCAGGCGATCCGGGACGGCGCGGACATCTTCAAGGTGGTGAACGCCGGCCGGTCGATGCGCACCATGGACGTGTACGGCGAGCGGGTGAGGGCCACGCTGGAGGGCACCACTCGCCGCGGCGAGTTCTTCCAGATGATGCGGGCCGAGGCAGAGCAGCGGACCGGCATTCGGTACGCGAGGACCCGCGCCGACCTTGAGCAGGGTCTGCCCCGCTTCCATCTGCGGACTCCCCGGCTGATGCCTGGGGAGATCTACCGCCTGGCCGAGAGCCGCGACGAGGTCATTCGCCTCCTCGCCCGCTACGGCTACCTGACCTGACCTGGTGCAACGCCAGGCCCGACTCCTGCAACGGGAGACCAGATGAGCACCCCTACCGACCCGAACACCCCGCCGGCACCGGGCAACCCGCAGCCGCCGGGCGATCCGAACACCCCGCCCGCACCGGAGACGACGCCCCAGGGCGGCGAACCGGACCCGGCCCAGCCTCCCGCGCCCGACGATCCGGCGCTCGGCCCGGCCGGGGAGAAGGCGCTGGCTGAATGGAAGCGCCGCGCCAAGGAGGCCGAGCAGCAGGCCAAGGACCAGGCGGCCCGGCTCAAGGAGTACGAGGACCGGGACAAGACCGAGGCGGAGCGCCAGGCGGACGCGCTGAAGGCGGCCACCGAGCGCGCGGAGCAGGCGACCCGACTGGCTGTGTCGGCGAAGGTCGAGGCGCTCGCCGCAGGCCGCTTCCAGGATCCCCTGGACGCGGTCGACGCGCTCAAGAGCGGCTCCTACGTCGGCGACGACGGCACCGTGGACGGGGACGCGATCAAGGCGGCCCTGGACGACCTGCTCACCCGCAAGCCGCACTGGGCAGCCGCCGAGCCCGGCCCCCGCGTTCCCCGCCCGGACCCCGCGCAGGGAGCCCGGCCGGGAACCGCTCCGAACCTCTCGCAGCAGATCGCGGAGGCGGAGAAGGGCGGCAACACCAAGCTCGCGCTGGCGCTGAAGACGCAGCAGCTGCGCGAGATGAAGACCCCCACCAAGTAGGGCAGGCCGCGGGCCGGGCCCTCACCCGAGAAAGGAGCGGCCATGACCGCAGTCAGCGGGCAGGGTACGACCTACAACCTGCCGAACTATCACGGTGACCTGTACAAGGTCACCCCGACCGAGACCCCGTTCCTCGCCGCGATCGGCGGCCTGTCCGGCGGGAAGCGGACCAAGTCCGTCGAGTTCGAGTGGCAGACCGTCGACCGCCGCTCCAGCACGGCGAACAACGTCGTCGTCGAGGGCAACACCGCGCCGACCGGCGTGGCCCGGGCCCGGTCCAACGTCACGAACGTGGTGGAGATCCACCAGTCCGCCGTCGAGGTGTCCTACACCCGGCAGGCCGCGACCGGCATGTACTCCGGCATCAACATCGGCTCGGACGACAACCCGGTCAACGACGAGCTGACCACGCAGATCACGGCCGAGCTGGAGGCCATGGCCGTGGACGTCGAGCTGTCGTTCCTGACCGGTGCCTACGTGAAGCCGGCGAACAACGCGACCGCGCGCAAGACCCGCGGTCTGCTCACGGCGATCACGACGAACGTGAACGCCAACGGTGGAACCGGCCGCGCGCTCTCGAAGGCCATCGTGGACGCCCAGCTGTCGGCGATGTACGGCAACGGGGCCCGGCTGCCGCAGGACACCACCGTCTTCATGACGGGCCCGGGTCAGAAGGTCGCGCTGTCGAACCTGTACGGCACCGGTTCCCTGAACCAGCCGACGATGACCCGCAACGTCGGTGGCGTCGCCGTGGACACGCTGGTCACGGATTTCGGAACTTTCGGCGTGATGCTCAACCGGTGGATGCCGGCCGGGCAGCTCGCCATCGTCGACCTGTCCGTGTGCGCGCCGGTGTGGCTGGAGATCCCCGGCAAGGGCCTGCTTTTCGCCGAGCCGCTCGCCAAGACCGGCGCGTCGGAGAAGTGGCAGCTGTACGGCGAGGTCGGCCTGGAGTACGGGCCCGAGTCCTACCACGGCCTCATCAAGGACCTCACGTAAGGAGACGCCGTCATGGCGAAGTTCACGAGCCCGAAGTACACGGGCCTGACGCTGCAGGACGACAAGGGCATCTGGGCCCAGTTCGTCGGCGGGGAGTTCGAGACGACCGACGCTGCGGTCCTGAAGCGGCTGCGCGCCCTGCCCGAGGACTACGAGGTCAGCGAGGCCAAGGCCGCTGCCAAGGGCGACGGCACCGGCGACGACAAGTAAGGGGGCGGCGGTGAACCTGGCGACCCTCACCGATCTCGCAGACCGGCTGGGCCGGGATCTGACAGCGGCCGAGGAGCGCCGGGCCGCCGCCTGGCTCAAGGACGCCACGGCCCTGATCGTGAAGCGGTTCCCGCAGTACGCGACGGCGCCCACGGACGTCTCCACTAAGGTCTGCTGCTCGATGGTCCTGCGCGTGCTGTCCAACCCGGACGGCAAGCGGCAGGAGTCGATCGACGACTACAGCTACACGGTCGACTCGTCCCGCTCGACCGGCGAGCTGTACCTGTCGGAGGCGGAGGCCGCCGAGCTGCGCCCGTGGACGGGTGGCGCGTTCAGCATCGTCCTGGGCGGTGGCGAGTGAGCGCGGCCGCCTCCTCCGCACGCGGCCAGGACGCTGCCGTCGCACTGATGACGGACCGCTGCCTCATCGAGGACACCGGCGTGGTGACCACCACCGACGACGGCCAGGACGTCACCAACCCGGTCGTGGTCTACGACGGACCGTGCAGGGTGAAGCCAGCAACGACGGCCGCGATCAACCCCTCGGTCAACGCGGCAGCCCAGACCTGGCAGTACAAGGTCAGCATCCCCATCGGGCCCGAGACGCTCCGCGCGGGGATGCGGCTCACCGTCACCGCCTCCCAGGACCCGTCCATAGCCGGGCTTCGGCTGATGCTCAGGAACTTCGACCGGGGCACGCACATCACCGCACGTCGCATGTGGTGTACGGAGGTGAGCAGATGACCGTCATCGTCACCGGCGCGCAGGAGTCAGCCGCCGCGCTGCTGCGTGCCATCGTGCAGATGGAGCGGAACGCGACCACCGCCGTGGCGGTGACCGCGGGGAAGGTCAAGCGGAGCGCCGCGCAGCGGATCTCCGGCCGCCCGCACCTGCCCGCCTACCCGTCCTCGATCACGTACACGGCCTCTCGGGGGGCGGCGGGCCCGGAGGCGGAGATCGGCCCGGACAAGGGCCGCGCGCAGGGCCCGCTGGGCAACCTGATCGAGTACGGGTCCATCCACAACGCGCCGATCCCGCACCTGGGGCCGGCGCTCGACGAGAACGCCGACGACCTGGTGCACGGCATCGAGGTCGCCGTGTGGCAGGCGTTCCGGTGAACGTCACGGACCGGCTGATCGCCGCGCTGGAGGATGCGGGGCTCGCGGTCGGTGACGGGCAGCCCCGCAACGCGGGTGGCCCGCTCACCGGCCGGTACGTCGTCGTGAGGCCGCGGCAGGTGATGCGCGGCGAGGGCAGCATCGGCGATCCGAACGCCGACCGGCAGCCGGAGCTGCAGATCACCTCGGTGGGGCCGTCCCGCCGGGCTGCCGACCAGGTCGCCGAGCTGGCGGACCGGGTCGCGCTCGGGCCGATGCCGGCGCCGGACGGCTGCGCCTGGCAGCAGGCCGCCGTGTACGTCACGGGGACGGCAACGACGACCGAGCCCACCACCGATCCGACCGCACCCGAGAGCACAACGTGGTTCCGGGTCGACGTCTACCGCTACTACCTGACCCCTGCCTGACCTGGAGGAGCCGTGTCCGACACGGACCACATCGTCATGTCCCACCCCGGTCTGCCGGACGCCGATCCGGTCCGGGTTCCCCGCCTGCAGTTCGAGGTCGTGTGGAGCGGCCTCGGCTGGGTCGAGGCCAGCACCACCGCGAAGTCCCCCCGCAAGAACAACCCTTCGGCCCGCGTGGCCACTGACAGCAAGGAGGCCTGACCATGGCCCGCTTTGGCAGCACTGGCCGGATCGCGATCATCTTCGCGCCGACCGTCGTCAACCCGAAGGCACCGTCCATCGCGGAGATCACCGCCGGGGTGAACCTCTCCGACTACGTCACCCGCGACGGCCTGAAGACCCCGTCCTCGGGTAACACGATCGACGCCGCCGACATCGGCTCGCGGTTCAACAAGACCGCGCCGGGCACCTACGGTGGCGACGCGGCGGAACTCACCGCGCACCGCGACTCCAAGTCCACCACCGACCTGGCGTGGACGACCCTGACCCAGGACACCGCCGGCTTCCTCATCGTGGCCCGCTCCGGACTCGGCCAGGACGCCACGACCGGCCTGGGCACGAAGCTGGGCCCGGCCAAGGCGGCCGACCGGGTCGAGGTGTACCCGGTCACCGTCATCTCCCGTGCGATGGCCGACACCGGCGACAACGAGACGGCCAAGTTCACCGCGTCCCTGGCCATCACCGGCGAGCCGGCGCAGGACGCCGTCGTGGCGGCGGGGAGCTGACCGTGACCATCCCCGAGACGTTCCAGCCCGGCCAGGCCCCCGCCGCTCCGGCGGCCGGGGCTCTGAGCCTGGCGGACGTGACCGCCCGGATCCAGCGACCGCGCGAGCGGGTGCCGCTGTACCTGGACGCCGAGACCGCGTCGCAGATCGCGGACACGGAGGAGGCCCTCCGGCGTGCGCGGGAGTACGACGAGCTGCACAACGAGTCCGATACGGCTCCGGCGATCGCCCGGCATCTGCGCGAGCTGGAGGAGCGCGCGGAGGCCTCGAAGGTGGTGTTCGTGCTCCAGGCCGTCGCGCACCGCACCTACCAGCAGCTGCGGGCCAAGTGTCCGCCGACCGAGGCGCAGATCGAGCAGGCCGCGAAGCTGGCCGAGGCGCGCGGGGAGGCGGCGGGCGAGCCCGCGTTCGACCCGGACGCGTTCGCGCCGATGCTGGTACGGCATCAGATGCTCGAACCCGTCGTCGCCTCGGACGAGGAGTTCATGGCGTTCTGGGAGCAGCTGAATGACGGCCAGCTCAACCAGCTGTGGTCGACGGCGCTCACGGTGCAGCTCGGGGTGACCGACCCCGGCCCAAAATCCGGGCTCGCCTCCGAAGTTCTGGAGAGCTTCGGGCTCAGCTGAGCTACTGCGCGCCCCGGGGGATCCCATACTCGGTGTTCATGGGCCGGGTGCGGGCGCCGGGCGAGCCGGAGTGGACCCAGGAGGACACCCTCCTGGCGATCGAGTGGCAGCGCCTGCAGGACGAGACATGCCGCGGCTGCGGGCATCTGCTGTCGGATTCGCTGGACGAGGCCAACGAGTACGAGCCCCGCAAGATCACATGCTTCGCCTGCCAGGCCAAGGAGCGGGCGGAGAAGTCCGCGTCTGAGCGTGAGGGCGCGGACCTGTCCGGCCACAAGATGACCGTCGTCCACACCGGCCGGCGGCCGCTCCTGGGCGACTGACCAGCACAACAACTCAACAGGGGGGTGATCCGTCGTGGCGGAACGCACCGTGCGAGTCCGGGTCGTGGCCGATCTGGCCGGGTTCGGCGCCCTGCGGGCGGCAGCCGGGCAGGTCTCCGGGTTCGGCCGACAGGCCGCCCTGGCCGGTGCCGGGGTTCGCGGCCTGACGACGGCGTCAGTCGGGGCCCGCCGCGGGCTGGCCACGGTCGGTACCGGCGCGCGTGGCGGTGCGGCCGGGCTGCGGGACACCACCACGGCGGCGGGAGCGGCCCGGCGGGGCCTGACCGGCGTCACCACCACGGCGTCGGGGCTACCGGGCGTGTTCGGCCGGATCGGGTCCGCAGCCCGCTCCGGCCTCTCGTCCGCCGCCTCGGCGACCTCGGCGCTGCTGGCGCCGGTGCGGAGCCTGGGCATGATGCTCGCGGGCGGCGCGATCATCTACGGCCTGGCGGACATCGTCCACGAGGGCAACGAGTACAGCTCTGCCCTGTTCAAGTTCGGCGAGGTCACCCGGGCGTCCGGTGCGGAGATGCGGGCGGCCGGCCGCGAGGCACAGGCCCTCGGCACGGACATCCGGCTCCCGGCCGTGACATCGGCCGAGGCCGCCGAGGCCATGACCGAGCTGGCCAAGGCCGGCCTGTCCGCAGCGGACTCGATGAAGGCGGCGCGCGGCACCCTGCAGCTGGCCGCCGCCGCGCGGACCGAGGTGTCCATGGCCGCCCGCATCGAGGGCGACATCATGGACCAGTTCGCCATGAAGGGCTCCCAGGCGACCATCGTCGCGGACACCCTGGCGAACACGGTCAACAACTCCAGCGGTGAGCTGATCGACCTGTACTACGCCATGAAGTACGTCGGCCCCACCGCGCACTCCATGGGCGTCTCCATCCAGGAGACCGCCACCGCCGTCGGCCTGCTCGGCAAGTCCGGCATCATCGGCGAGACCGCCGGCACGACCCTGCGCGGCATGCTCGCCCGGATGGCCGCGCCCACGCGGCAGGCCAAGCAGGGCCTGAAGACGCTCGGCATCGAGGCCTTCGACACCAGCGGCAAGTTCAAGGGCATGGCCTACGTCGTCGACCGCCTGGCCGACGCCCACCACCACCTCTCCCAGAAGGAATTCACGTCGGCCGCGGCGCTCGCGTTCGGCAAGCCCGCCCTCTCCGGCGCGACCGCGCTCGCGCACCAGGGCGCGAAGGCCTACGAACTCCTCTACAACCAGATCAGCCGCGCAGGCGGCGCCGCCGACATCGCGGCCGCCGAGTCCAAGGGCCTGGGCGGCGCCATGCGCACCATGGGCGCACAGCTCAAGGGCTTCTTCCTCCAGGCGTACATGGGGGTCTCCCCGGTCCTGGAGCGGATCACCCGGGGCATGGCCAGCTCCGTCGCGGCCGGCATCCCCTACGTGAAGCGCGGCGTGCAGGTCGCCGGGGCCCTGTGGGCCGTCTACGGTCCGACCGTCGAGGCCAAGCTCGCCGACGCGGCCGGCCGGGTGCGCCGTCAGGCCGGAAAGATGGTCGACCCGCTGCTCACCGTCCTCAAGACCGGCCTGGCCGCTGTCGCTCCTGTCGTGGCGGGCGCCCTGTACGGGGTGTGGACCGTGCTGCAGAACATGGGCCACGCCGTGAGCCCGCTGGTCGACGGTCTGGCCGCGGTCGTCTCCTCTGTCCAGTCCGGCACGGGCGCGCTGGGCCTCCTTGGGGGCGTCCTGGGCGCCACGATCGGGACCGTCGCCCATGTCACCGATGTCCTCGGCCCGCTGGCCTCGCTCGTCGGCGGCCTGGGCAAGGCCTTCGGGAGCCTGCCTGGCCCGGTCCAGCTCGCGCTGCTGTCCATGCTGGCGATGCGCGCCGCCCGGGGCCCCATCGACGGTCTGCGCACGAGCGTGACCGCCTACGGCCGCGCCGGCATCAACGCCTTCCGTGGCGTGGGCGACGCGGTCCTCTATCAGCGGGTGCTGGCCGCCGGCGCCGGACGGGACCTGGGCCGGTTCGGCGGCCTGATGGCCGAGCTCGAGCGGCGCTCCCCGGCGATCGCCCGCATGGGCAATGCCTTCCGGTCGACGGCCGGGCAGATCCAGGCCGCGGGCGGCCGGGCCGTCGGGTTCCGGTCCGTACTCGGCGGCATCGGCGCGGCAGCCGGATCCGGCGCCCTGTCCGGGATGAAGAGCCTGGTCGGGTTCCTCGGCGGCCCGTGGGGCGTCGCGATGGCCGGGGCCATGATCGGCCTGGCGTGGCTGGCCAAGCGGCAGCAGCAGGCCGCCGCCGCGGCAGCAGCGCACCAGCAGCGCGTCTCGGACCTCACCAAGGCCCTGCACGACTCCAACGGCGCGATCAACGGCAACGTCCGCGCGCTCGCCGCGCAGGCCCTGCAGGACGCCAAGCTGCGGGACGGCAAGACCAAGCTGGTCGACGTCATGCGGGACGCCGGGGTCAGCCTCACGCAGCTCACCGACGCCTACACCGGCCAGTCCGGCGGCGTGGAGAAGCTGCGGCAGAAGCTGCTGGCGACAGCCGACGCGCACGTGAAGGCTTCTGCTGCCGGTACGTCATACGTGCAGGGCTGGGATGAGGAGGGCCTGGCCGCAGCCCGGGCAGCCGACGCGATCGCCGGACTCTCAGGTGAAGTCCCCGATGCGATCCGGAACAACAAGGAGCTGGCGGCTGCCACCAGGGGCAGCGGCGACGCGGCCCTGGACGCCACCAACCCGACCGGCCGGCTGAAGGAGGCCATCGCCACTCTCGCGAAGTCGAGTGCGGACGCAGACACCAAGGCCCGTGCGTTGCACGATGCGTTGAACCTGCTCGCGGGCGGCGAGCTGGAGGTTCAGGCCGCGGTCGCGGGCATGAACGAGCAGATGGCCGCGCTCAAGGACACATGGTCAGGAGGCGTAGACCACAACAAGGGGTTCGGCAAGGACCTCGATGACCTGAGCCGGTCGCTGATCTCAGTCGACGGCAGCCTCAACACGACCACAGAGAACGGTCGGACCCTGTTTGACCGGCTCCAGCAGCTCAACTCCGGTGCGGCGGGGGCAGCGCAGAAGACGTATGACCTGGCGCGGGCCAACGATGAGGCAGCGGGCCCGGCACTGGCCAAGGCCGAGAAGCACATGGAGTCGGCGTGGAAGGCCGCGGTCGAGGCCGGTAAGCACTTCGGGCTGACCAGCGAGCAGGCCATGGAGCTGGCCAACACGATGGGGTTCATCCCCAGCAGCTTGGCGATCACGCTGGACACACCGGGCCTGGACCAGACCCAGAAGGAACTGCTGTACGTCCAGGGCCTGGCCGGGCACATGCCGAAGGACTCGAAGATCCGGGTATCGCTGCAGGACGAACAAGCGATCAAGCAGCTCACCGATCTGGGCTTCAAGATCGAGAAGCTGCCCGGTGGCCGACAGGTGGAGATCACCGCGCCCACCGCCAAGGCGGCGGCTGACCTGGACGCCCTGATCGCGAAGAAGCTCCCCGGCAAGCAGGTCGTCGTGTCCGCCCGGACGCAGGCGGCCCTCACCGATCTGGAGACGCTGCAGACCAAGATCGCCCGCACCAAGGGGCGGTCGGTCACCATGTCGGCGCTCACCGGCGGCGCCGAGCAGGCTCTCAAGGGTCTGGGCTTCAAGGTCACGCACATGAAGGACGGGACGGTGTCCGTCACCATCCCGACCGGCCCGCCCCTGAGTGCCATCGGCTACATCCAGGGCGCCATCAACAACATGTCGGGCAGGACGCTCGGTATCGGCGTCTACACCACCGAGTACTACAAAAAGGTGGAGACCGGTCCGTCCATCCCGGGTATCACGAAGAACGCCGACGGCAACGTGCTCGACTTCTACGCCGACGGTGGCATGCGCGAGGAGCACGTTGCGCAGATCGCGCCGGCCGGGGCGATGCGGGTGTGGGCGGAGCCGGAGACCGGAGGCGAGGCCTACCTGCCGCTGGCTCCGGCCAAGCGGGGCCGGTCCACCAAGCTCCTGGAGGAGGTCGCCAGAAGGTTCGGGTACCGGCTGGAGAAGTACGCGGCCGGCGGGATCACCTCGTTCGCGTCCGGTGGGTTCACGTACACGCCTGCTCAGGCGTCCACGGGGTTCGGTGCGGGCGCGGGGATGGCGCACTACGACGCGGCCGTCCAGCGGCTGAAGGACGCCTGGGACAAGCTCAACAGCGCTCTGCAGGCGGCGGCGGACAAGACCAAGGCGGTCAAGGACGCGCAGGCCAAGCAGTCCCAGACCGCGAAGGACAACGCGCGGAAGGTCGCAGCGGCCGAGAAGCACCTCGACGAGGTCCGCAGGGGCAAGCACACGGCGAAGCAGCTCGCCGCCGCCGAGAAGCAGCTGGCGGACGCCCGGTACAACGCGGCCAAGTCGGACAAGGCGGCGGCGAAGAAGACCGCGGACGCGAAGGACGCGGCGAAGAAGGCCACCGCCAACGTCACGTCGGCGCGCAAGGAGCGGGATGCCGCAGACCACGGGCTGGGGCTGAAGGCCGGGACGAAGGCGCCGTCGGGATTCAGTCTGGCCTCCTACGCCAAGCAGCTCGCCGAGACGAGGAAGCAGAGCGACGCCTGGGAGAAGAACCTCGCGAGCATCGGGCGGCGCGCCGGCGCCGACGTCGAGGAGACCTTGCGGGGGATGGGCGAGGACGGCAAGGACCTGGTCGCGGCCCTCGCCAAGGCGTCGGGGAAGTCGTTCACCGACATCGTCAACAACCTCAAGGCGCTCGCGCCGACGGCGAAGGCGACGCTGGCGGACTACACCAAGCAGCTGACCAACGCGAACAAGGCGGGCGGTGACTTCCAGAAGAACCTGCTGAAGCTGGCGTCGATGGGGTACGGCGACCTGGCGGCGCAGCTGGCCGCCCAGGGCGACGACGCCGCGCAGGCGGTCGCCGCGGCGGCCGTGAAGAACCAGGGTGCCGCCGCGGCGGCGGACAAGGCCGCGAAGACCAATGCGGCGCTGCTGTCCTCTGAGGACCTCACGAACGCGATGACCCTGCTCGGTGTACTGCGCGCCAAGCCGGGCGCGGGCATCGCGGACGTGATCGCGGCCGGTCTGGACTGGGCGACGATCCGGGCTCTCGCCCCGAAGATCGCCCAGGAGATCAAGGGGGTGGCGGGGTCGGGGCACTTCGTGGACCAGCTCAGGGGTCAGCACGTCGCGATGGCCCGCGGCGGGATCCTGCCCGACTCCTCCTACACGGTCCTGGCCGGTGAGCGGGGGACGGGCGGGGAGGCGTACATCCCGCTCGGGGCAGGCAACCGGGCCCGCTCCACTGCCCTGCTCAGTGCGGTCGCCGGCACCTTCGGCTATCACCTGTCGCCGGTTCGTGGCGGGGGCGGGATGACCGTCGTGCACAACACCACGAACAACCGGTCGGTGACGCTGAACGGCGCCGAGCAGAACTCAGCCGAGCAGGCTGCCGACATCGTGCGGCACATGGCCTTCATCGCCTGACAGAGAGGAGCGGACTGTGGCTGGGCTCGTGGCGGGCTATCAGTTCACCGAGCACCTGGTGCAGCTCGGCGACATCGTGTTCGGGCAGGTCGACCAGGCGGGCGTGCACTGGCATTGCGCGACCCTTGACGGGTGGGAGGGCCCGGAGACCCGCATGGATCTCGCGCAGCGCGAGGCGGACCATGGGGCGTGGCCCTCCCCCGCCTACCTCTCCGAGCGTGTCGTCACGCTCGCGGGGAAGGTGTTCGCCCCGAACCGGGCGTCGGCGGATGAGGCGTTCGAGCGGCTGCTGTCCGCGGCCGCGCTCACCGACACCGTGCTGATGGTGAACGAGACGATCCCGAAGCAGCTCGTCGTGCGGCGCTCGGGCAAGCCGCTCGTGCAGCGGCTGACCGGGACCGTGCTGGAGTTCTCCTTGCAGGTGACGGCTGCCGACCCGCGCCGGTACGGCACCGATCTGCAGTCGCGGACCACGGGCCTGCCCGTCGTGTCCGGAGGTCTGACGCTGCCCGCGGCCACGCCGTGGCTGCTGTCGGCGGTCCAGGTCGCCGGGCAGATCGACGCCGTCAACACCGGCGGCTTCGAGACGCGCCCGGTCCTGACCATCACCGGGCCCGTGGTCGCCCCCGTGGTCCAGGCGCAGATGCCCGACGGCAGCGTGCGCATCATGACCTACGCGCAGGACCTGATCGCCGGGGATGCGCTGGTCATCGACACCGACGCGCACACGGTCACCTTGAACGGCACCGCGTCGCGCCGGCGCTTCCTGACCGTGCCGTCCGGCTGGCCGACCATCCCGGCCAAGTCGGCTCTGACGTTCTTCTTCCAGTCCACCGCCTACAACTCGACCGCGACGCTGACCGCCACCTGGCGGTCAGCCTGGATGTAAGGGGGGCTCCGCCATGCCGGACGCTCTGCCGAAATGGATCGACGGCCTCAGCTACACCGGGCTGAGCATGCGCCGCGGGGACATCCTCACGGCCATGCACGACGGGACCGCGCTCGGCGTGCGGGCCGGTGTCCGCCCGGGCGGCGGCCTCAAGGTCACGCTGGCGGGCAACACGATCACCGTGGCGGCCGGGGTCGCGGTCCTCCAGTACCAGAGCGGCCAGGGCGCCTACCGGGCGTGCCTGGCCGCGTCCACGAACCTGACCTTGACCGCGCCGCACGCCACCCTGTCCCGTATCGACCTGGTGTATCTGCGGGTGTGGGACAACATGGTCGACGCC
The DNA here is from genome assembly GCF_040641015.1 of Streptomyces sp. NPDC021356. Taxonomy (NCBI): domain Bacteria; kingdom Bacillati; phylum Actinomycetota; class Actinomycetes; order Kitasatosporales; family Streptomycetaceae; genus Streptomyces; species Streptomyces sp. NPDC021356. The sequence continues at coordinate 70,260 of NZ_JBFACU010000036.1, forward strand.
TCCGGCCAGAACATTGCCGACGCCGTGTACCTGGCCGGCACCCCGGGATCGTCGCCGGTCGCCCCGATCCCGGCCGGTACGCAGATCTACATTCCGCTCGCCCAGATCACCGTGCCCCCGTCCGGCGGTGGATCAGCGTCGGTGTCACAGGCGGTCATGCCGTTCACGGTCGCCCCGGGCGGCATCCTGCCGTCGGCCACCGCGCCGGCCACGCCCTACGTCGGGCAGTTCTACGACAACGGCACCGACCTGCTGCGCTGGAACGGCAGCAGCTGGGACACCTACCAGAAGGTAGTGAACACCGGCTGGACGACGGCGAGCCTGGGCACCAGCTTCGGCCACAACGGCAACAGCAACGGGAACGTGCAGTACCGGCTGGTGACGGTCGAGGGCACCAAGTACATGGAGTGGCGCGGCGGCCTCAGCATCACCTACCTGAACAGCCTCGTCCCGAACGGCGGCGCGTTCCTCGCCTCTCCCCTCGCCGCGACCTTCCGGCCTCCGTCCCCTCGGGCCGTTCCGGTGGCCTGCGCCGCGCAGCCCCCCGTGGTGCTGAGCGTGCGGTGTGATTTCGCGTCGGACGGGACTGCCAGCATCGCCGGTCTGACCAGCTTCGTCGGCGACAGCTACGCGCAACCGGCCATCCGGCCGCCGTGGGTGAGCTTCAACGGCGTCCGGTACCCGATCTCGTGATTGGCGCCCCCCTCACGCTGGCCTGGTACGGCTGCGACCTGCGCACCGGCGGCATCGTCGAGGACCTGCCGGCCCTCAAGCCGACCGGCGCCCTGTCCCGCAAGCTGGGCGCCTCCACCACCCTCCAGGGCGACCTGGCCCTGGACGGCGCCACCGACGAATGGGAGGAGGCCACCGCGCCCGGCCGGTCCCTGCTCGTCGCGGTCGACACCGCCACCGACACCCCGCTGTGGGCCGGCGGGTTGATCCTGCGCGAGGGTGGCACCGCCGGCACGGTGCGGCTTGGCGCGGCCACCCTGGAGGCCTACCTCGACGCCCGCTACCCGGGCACCCAGAGCCTGATCCGCGCAGACCAGGCCAGCGTCATCGCGGCGCTGGCTGCGCCCGCGCTGACGGGCGGGCCACCCCTCGTCATCGACTCCGTGGCCACCGGCACGGCCATGGACTACCTGACCAGCGACAGCGACGACAAGACGATCCTGTCGTGCCTCAACGAGGTCATGAGCCTGGACGGCGGACCGGAGTGGACGATCGACGTGGCCTGGAACGCCGGCCACAACGGGTTCGTCTTCCCGCTGCGGGTGCGCAAGCAGATCGGTTTCCAGGCCGCATCGCCGGACGCGGTGTTCGACTATCCGGGCTGCGTGGCCACCTACACGCTCAGCGAGTCCTACGAGCAGGGCAAGGGCGCCAACCGGATCATCGCCCGCGGTGAGGGCGAGGGCGCCGCGCGGCTGACGTCGCCGCCGCAGGAGGCCACCGCACTGATCGCAGGCGGCTGGCCGGTGTGGGAGTACCGCTTCACCCCGTCCAGCGGAGTCACCGACCCCGACCAGCTGCTCGCGCACGCCGTCGCATCCCTCGGGCTGATGGCCCAGGGCGCCCAGGTGTGGACCATGGAGGCCGTGGCCTCGCAGGCTCCGCGCCTCGGCGTCGACTGGGGCCTGGGCGACACCGTCCACCTCGCCATCGAGCAATCCCGCCGGCACCCGGCCGGAGCGGACGTCGTCGCCCGCTGCTGGTCGTGGGAGCTGGACCCCTCAACGGACCGCGTCCGCCCGATCCTTGTACAGGAGTGACATGCCACGACCCCTCGACCAGCTGCCGCCCGACGCCACCAGCCTCGCCCGCCGTATCCAGGCCCTGGAACGGGCGGTCACCGAGCTGCGGGCCTCGCGCCGCCTCGAGCACTCCAGCCTCACCGGCACGGCGATCACCGTGTACGACGGCGACGGCGTCACCCGCCGCGGGGCGATCGGTATCCAGCCGGACGGCACCCTCGGCCTGGTCGCCGAGGGCGGCCCCGCGCCGACCGCCCCGACCCCGCCGCTTGTCACCCCCTCCATCGGCGGCCTGCGGGTCGCATGGAACGGCGGCCTGGCGGACAGCGGCCCGCTGCCCGCCGACTTCGACCACGTCGCCGTCCACGTCTCCACCACCAGCGGCTTCACGCCGAACGCCGCCACCTTCGCCGGGACGATCACCCGCTCCGGCGACGGCGGCATGCTGCCCGTCACCCCCCTGCCCTACCAGACCCATTACGTGGTCCTGGTCGCGGTGAACAGCAGCGGCAACGCCAGCGCCCCGTCCGCGCAGACGTCGGCCACCCCCCTCCAGGTGGGCGGGGTGGACCTGTCGACCGGATCGGTCGGGCTCGGCGCCCTGGGCGGCCCGGCATTCGACCTCGCCTCGCAGCGGTACGTCGACGCCATGGCCGACCCGACCGCGTGGAAGGTGCTCGCCACCGCCACCGGGTCCAGCTGGGACTTCCTGACCGGCGTCACCGACGCCCCCACCGGGAAGACCGTCGCCCAGGCCACCGGGTACACCGTGGCCCGCGGCACCGTCCAGATCCCCTACGACCCGGACACCCTGTACCGGATCTCCGCCAGGGTTCGCACCACCGCTGCATCTGTGTCGGGCACAGACACCGTGTACGTCGGCCTGCTGGGCGTCGCCGCTGATGGCGTGACACTGGTCAACCGCACCGGGGCGGCAGCCTTCACCAGCCAGCACTACGTGGCCGCCTCCAACGCGCCCCTGCCCAACGGCAGCGGCTGGACCGTGTACACCGGCTACGTGCGAGGCCGGGCAGCCACGGGGACTGGCGGCACTGCACCCGACCCGCGCAGCCCGGGCGTCCTGCAGGACCTTGTCCGGTTCGTCAGCCCGATCCTCTACCTGAACTTCGGTTCCGGCACCTCGGGGAACACCGGAACCATGCAGATCGATGCCGTCTCGGTCGAGGCGCTGAAGACGGGCAGCGTCGACACGATCAACCTGGTTGACGGCAGTGTCACCGCGCCGGCCATCAGGGCCGGATCCGTCAAGGCGGACAAGCTGGAGGCCATCCTGCAGCTGGTGACCCGCCTGGTGGCAGGCAACCCTGCTGGCGCTCGTGTGGAGCTGAACGCGGACGGGCTGCGCGTCTACAACAGCAGCGGCCAGCTCGTCATCCGTTTCGACTCCGCCGACGGATCAGCAGCGTTCACCGGCAACATCACGGGCAGCGCGATCAGCGGCGGCTCCGTCACGGGCAGCACCGTGCAGACGTCGGCCGCCGGCCAACGGATCGTGGTGGGCACGGACAACCAGATCAAGCTGTACTCCGGGAACGGCAGAGAGACCGCCCCCGGCTACATCCTGAGCAACGTTCAGACAGATGCAGGCGTCACATCGGCCTACGTCATCATCGGTGCTCCCTCAGTCGACGGCGCTGCCCCGCAGACCATCTCCCTCAGCACGTCTACGGACGGCTCCCGGTCTGCCAGCATCGGCGGATTTCATACCGACACCTACCCGGACGGAAGCCAGCACGCGACGGTCCAAGGCGACCTCACGGTGGTCGCCGGAGGACTGACAGTCCTCGGCGCCAATGGCGACCAGACGAGCGTGGTCGGCGGCATGCTTACCCCCGGCAACATGGCCTGGGGGCGAGCCACCATCAACGCGGCGGCCAATACGCCGACATCGGTCGCCGTGACCGGCCTGAACGTGAAGGGCGACACCTTCGACGGTCTCGCCACGTACAACGGCTCAGCACCGGGAACCCAGATCACCGGTGTCGCAATCTCCAGCATGTCGGCCACCTCGGCAACCGTCTGGGTAACCCGCACCAGCGCGGCCGCAACCTCGGTCAGCTGGATGGTCATAGGAAGGAAAGCCTGATGCCCGAACAGCCCCCGCCCTACGAAGAGCCCCAGCCCGTAAACATGCTCGTGACCTGCCACACCGAGGGCTGCCCCGTGGCCGACGTCACCTACCAGGTGCCCATGTACCCCAACGTGGAGCCCCCGACCTACCGGGCGGTCTGCGCCCAGTGCGAGCAGTACGTCACCGACATCGTGCCCGCCTGACCTCACCCCACCTGCACGCCCCGCGCCATCCGGCCGGGGCTTTCTCTATGCCCCCGAACGGAAGGCCGCCCATGGACTCCGCCGAACTCGCCCACCGCTTCAACTACCACCCGCCGCGCACCGCAGCCGTTGCCGAGGCGCACTCATCCGTGCGCGAGCAGTGCACCCAGCTCGCCGGATGCATCGACTCGACCGTGCCCGAGGGCCGGGAGAAGGCGCTCGCCGTGACGAAGCTGGAAGAGGTCATGTTCTGGGCGAACGCGGCGATCGCGCGCGCCGGATCGGAGAACATCTGATGGCTACCCCGCTGACCGCCGACCAGATGCTGGCCGCGCTGCGCGCCGAGGGCCTGCGCCTGGTCGAGCATCCCGGCTGGCGCACCCACAACCGCGGCTCGCGCGGGGACGGATGGGGCCCGGTGCACGGCGTGATCATCCACCACACCGGCGGCACCGCGCCCTCGGACGGCCAGATCGTCTGGGAGGGACGCGCCGACCTGCCCGGCCCGGACGCCCACGCCTATCTGGCCAAGGACGGCACGACCACCTTCACCGGCTGCGGCCGCGCCAACCACGCTGGTGGCGGCGACGGCAGCGTGCTCCAGGCCGTCATCGATGAGAGCTACGGCGCCCGCCCGCCCGCCCCGCACAAGCACGAGGGCAGCCCCGGCGCCGTCGACGGAAACGCCCGCTTCTACGGCCTGGAGTGCTCAGACCGCGGCACCGGCACCGCGTGGCCGGCCGTCCAGTACGACGCCGCGGTCCGTTGGGCGGCGGCCATCTGCCGTGCGCACGGCTGGACCGAGAAGAGCGTGATCGGCCACAAGGAATGGTCCGACTGGAAGCCCGACCCGGCCGCCTTCGACATGGCCGACTTCCGCAAGGACGTCGCCGCCCGCCTCGCACACCCCGCGTCCTGGACCCCGGGCGCACCCACCAACACCCCGTCCAAGGAGGACGACATGCAGGCCATCGACGTCTGGGCCTACAAGGGCAAGACCGCGAACGGCAAGCAGGACCCATCCGACGCCTACGCCTACCTGCGCGGCACCCGCGCCGAGGTGGAGACGCTCCGCAAGGAAGTCGCCACGCTCACCGCGCTCGTCCAGAAGCTCGTCACCGTGAAGGGGGCCTGACCGTGTCCGAGATACACGTGCCCGACGCGCAGACCGTCGTGAAGACCGCCGAGACCTACGCCCGCGACCTCGCCGAGCGCACCATCTGGACGTTCCTCGGCGCGGCCGGCGCGGTCGCGCTCGCCGGAGGCCCGGCCGACATGCTGCACCTGTCCTTCTGGCAGGGCGCCGGCACCGCCGGGCTCGCCGCCGCGATCACCCTCGTCAAGGGCATCGCCGCCCGGGCCATCGGCCAGAAGAACAGCGCGAGCACCGCACCGGGCGTCTGATGTGGGGCGCGACGGCGCGGCGCCCGGTGGTCTCCCGCCGCCGCGCCTTCCTCGTCACCCTCGGCGCCGGGTGGGCGGGGTACGGGGGCCTCGGCATCCTGGGGGATCCCCGCTACGGCACCGCTCGTAGCCTGGCCAGCCTCACCCAGCGGGTACCGCTCACGGTGCTCGGCTGGATGTGGGTCGTCCTCGGCGTGCTGGCGCTGCTGTCCGGGCTGGTCGTGAACTGTCCGCGCGTGCAGGCCGCCGGGTTCGCGGCGCTCGCCGTCCCTGCCGGGCTGTGGGCCGGATCGTTCGCGGTGGCCGCAGCGACCACCTACCCGGCGGCCGTGGGGAGCGCCTGCGGGTGGGGGGCATTCACGATCGGCGTGGTCCTGGTCTCCGGCATGGACGACCCGCCCCCGCCGCACCTGAGAAAGGCGAGACGCTGATGGATGTGGGGGCACTGGTCGGCGGCGCGGTCGCCCTGGTGGTGGGGCTGCTGTCGTGGACCCAGAGCCGGGCAACGAACCGGCGCTCGGACTTCATGGCGATCACGGAACGCCTCGACCGGGAGGTGAAGGAAGAGCGCACGCAGCGGAAGCTGCTCACTCGCGCCTACCTGGACCTGCACCGGTGGGCCCGCCGTGTGGGCCCGAACACTCCGGCCGGGCCGGCGCCCGAACCACCGCTTGAACTCGACCTGACCCCCTGGCAGTCGTAACCCGCGGCCCCGCCCTCCCCCACGCCGGGGAGGGCGGGGCCGCTTCGTCATGCCCGCTTGCGCGCAATCCCCACGCCCCACCGAGACCGCACAATCTGCTGCAATCCTGCCCCGCGCCCGCGCAGCCGCGCGCATCCTGGATCCCCAACCAGCAGCGATGGAGGACGGCATGACGCTCAGGTACCTCGGCACCACCAGCGACGACGGCGACTGCCCCACCCTGTACGAGATCCCCGAAACCGACGAGATCCTCGTCCAGGGCGACCGCGAGACCGACCCCGAGCACCTGGTGCAGCTGCGCGACGTGAAGCCCAGCGAGACGTTCGTCCGCGTACCGCGCGCCCTCCTCACCCGGTACGCACCCCGCGCGGCCGCGCCCGAGCTGCAGCCGTTCTCCTCGGTCGCTCACCTCTTCCGCGAGTTCCGGCACACCGCCTGGCGGCTGGAGACGCGCCGCGGCTACGCCACCGACCGCCGCAGCGAGAAGTGGACCCGCTGGCAGGCCGGCGAGGACATCGCCGCCGAGCCCGCAAACCCCTGGCGGCAGAACGTGGCCGAGCAGACGGCGGCCGGGAAGCGGTTCGAGCGGGTACGGCTCATCGACGAACCGGCCACGGACGGCCAGCAGTTCCTTCTCGCCAGCGCGCCGAGCAACGTGGCGGCCGGGGAAGACATCCGCTACCTCACTCGCGCGCAGGCCGAGCAGCTGCGTCTGCCGGACTTCGACTTCTGGCTGTTCGACTCCCGCATCCTCGCGCGGTTCGCGTTCGACGAGGCCGACACCACCCTCGGCGTGTACGTCACCGAAGACCCGGCCGAGGTCCTCGCCGCCTGCCAGGCCCGCGACGCCGCCTGGCACCACGCTGTGCCTACGCAGGAGGCCGTGAAGCGGGTAGCTTCCACCGTGTGACCACCGACTTCCAGACCGCCCGGGAGGCTCTCGGCGCGCGCCTGCGCGAGTTGCGCGCCGAGGCAGCCCTGGAAGGGAAGGCACTCGCCGCGGCTCTCGGCTGGCAGACGTCCAAGGTCTCCCGCCTGCAGAACGGCAAGCAGACACCCAGCCGCGAGGACCTGACCGCCTGGGCCCGCGCGGTTAGCCGCCCGGACGTCGAGGCCGAGCTGCACGGGCTACTTGCCACACTGGACATGAAGCAGCGGCACCGCACCTGGCGGCGACAGCTGGCCGGCGGCCACCGTGGGCGGCAGGAAATCGCGGTCCGCCAGACCGAGGCCACGAAGCTGATCCGAGGCCTGGAGATCTCCCGGGTACCGGGCCTGTTCCAGACCCCGGAGTACGCCCGGCACATCTTCGACGCCAACGCGGCCTTCCGGCAGATCCCCCCGACGACGGACGCCGCCGTCGAGAAACGGATGCGCCGCCAGGAGGCCCTGTACAACCCGGGCAAGAGCTTCCGGTTCATCCTCTGCGAGGCTGCCCTGTATCACCGACCGTGCCCGGTCGACGTCATGGCCGAGCAGCTCGACCGCCTCTACGGCCTCGCCGGGCAGCGCCGCATCGAACTCGGCATCATCCCCTTCAGCGCCCAGCTGCGCCGGACACCAGCGCACGCGTTCTGGATCTACGACCGCCGCCTCGTCATCGTCGAAACGATCAGCGAGGAGCTGTGGCTGACCGGCGACGAGGATGTCGAGCTGTACGAGCGGGCGTTCGACTGGCTGGCCGAGTCCGCCGAGTACGGGGCGCCGGCGCGCCGCCTGATCGGCCGCGCACGGGCCTCCCTCGACCTCGCCTGAAGCAAGCCCGGCAACCCGGGCAACTGACCGTGCAATCCAGCGCAATCGTCGCGCGCTCATGCAATTGCACGGCCTAACGTGCAGGTCATGGCCCTCTCCGTAAAGCCCGCGGCCCTGCGCGCGACTGGGAACTCGTGGCTCGCCAACTCCACCGAGCGCCCGGACCTCGCCCAGCGGATCTGGGCCGCCGGCCTCCCCATCCCGCTCATGTCTGGAAGCCGGTGGCTCGTTGCCGAATCCCGCCTCTCCAGGGGGTGGCCGGCCGCCAGCCGGATCCGTGAGGAACAGCGAGGCCCCATCGTCGCCGACCCTGATGGCGACCGCCTGTGGTGGCTGGTCCCCACTGACGCCGAGGTCGAGCTGGAGGACGTCCGGTCGCTGAGGGTGCACCCTGCGGGCTGGGTCCTGCACTGCCCGCCCGTGGGGGAGGAACTGAAAGGCCTGTTCTGGCTCGTGGCCCCGGACGGCACGGGCCGACTCAACGATCCCGTCGTGGTGGCCGCAGCGTTTGGCCCTGGCGGGCGCCGACTGCCTACGGAGGCCCCAGCATGACGATCACCGACGCCACCCCCGAGACCACAGACGACGTCGAGGTGCCCCTGGGCACGCTCCTGCTGCAGTCCGCGAAGAGCCCGCGCCGCCGCGCAGCGACGCAGGCCCTCGTCGAAGAGGAGACCATCCTCGCCCGCGACGACGTCCGCTCGATCCTGGTGGTGGAGGAGAACGGCGCTCCGGTCTGCGACTGGGACCGGCTGCAGGGCAGGTTGTACACCCTCGGACTGGACGAACGGCAACGGGACTTCCTCGGTCTCGTCCTGGGCATGGTCGGCATCGGCTCGTACACCCTGGCCACTGCGGGAGACCTGGACGAGCGTCACCTGGCGATCCTCATGCGCGCGATCCCTCAGCTGGCGGGCAACGACCGGCTCGCCGTGGGCACGCGCCTCTGAACTCCCGGTCTCGGCAGGACGGCTTGCCGGGACCGGGGAGAGTGGCTGCCTCCGTCACCCCCGTCGGAGGCAGCCACTCAGTCACGTACCAGGTCTGCGAGGGGGACTTCCAGGACCCAAGCGATGCGCGCCACGGTGGCGAGGGTCATCGGGCGTCCTTGCTCCGCGTGCTGCACCGTCCGCCGGTCGACCCTCGCCGCCTGCCAGACGTCGTCCTGGGTCAAGTTCTGCTGCTCCCGCGCGGCACGCAGACGATCCCCGACGACCCGGTACAGCTCGGGCAGCCAGGCGTCGTCATCGGGTAGGGCGCGCACTCGACAAACGCTCGATGCAGCAAGATCATGTTGTCTGCGGAATGTATTCCGCTTTTTGTGATCTTGGAAGCCGGGGGCGTGAGCCCGCCGAAGGCGTACAGGGGCAGGCGGTGCCCCGGAGAGGACGCTGGAGGCGGGAGAGCGGTCGTTCCTGGCGGGGCGACCGCTCTTCTACCGCAGGGCCCGCAGCAGTTGCGACTGCTGCGGGCCCTCTCTTGTTTGCTCGACTCTCGGGCCAGCTACGGGCCAGCAAACGATCATGACGCCTGGTCAAAACGGACAGGACCCCAGCTCATTGACGCTCTGAGCTGGGGTCCAACCGGTAGGCCCTGTGGGACTCGAACCCACAACCAATGGATTAAAAGTCCACTGCTCTGCCAATTGAGCTAAGGGCCCGGGCGATGTTGCTCCCCCGAGCATAGCCCCAGGAGGCCGCGTCTTTGATCGGGTATCGGTCGGCGAGGCCCGGACTGCGCCGTACGGGCGCCGGTGGCGGCCGGGCCGGGACCGTACGGCGTCTCACGGCCGGCGCGCGGGTGGTGCCGGGGTGGCGGGGGTGCCGGTGTCCTGGTGGCCGCGGTGGTGGCCGTGGGACGGGTCGAGGAACCAGTGGCGGGCCGAGACGAGCCACCAGAGCGCGGCGGAGCCGAGGACGACCAGGACGGCGACCGGGGCGTAGTTGAAGGTCTGCCAGGTGACCGGGGAGACCTGGGGGAGCATGAAGAGGACCGTGATGACGCCGACCCAGAGCACCGCCACGATCCCGATCGGCCGCGACCAGCGCCCCAGGTGCCAGGGGCCCCGCTCGAAGGCGTCGCCCTTGCGCACCCGCAGCAGCGTGGGGATGACGTAGGCGATGTAGAGGCCGATCACCGCGATCGACGTCACGGCGGCGTACGCGGTCTCGTTGATCAGGTAGGGCAGGCCGAGGACCAGGGCGCCGAGCGCGGCCAGCCACACGGCTGCCACGGGGGTGCGGGTGCGCGGGCCGACCGTGTGCCACAGGCGGGAGAAGGGCAGCGCGCCGTCGCGGGAGAAGGCGTAGATCATGCGGCTGTTGGCCGTCACCGAGGCCATCCCGCAGAAGAGTTGCGCGCCGATCACCACGAGCAGCAGCAGTTTGCCCGCGCTCGCGCCGAGGGCGTCCAGGAGGATCTGGGCGGGCGGGGCGCCGGTCGGGGAGTTCAGCTCGCGGCCGTAGTCCTGGATGGCGTAGGTGAAGCCGAGCAGCAGGACGAAGCCCGCTATCCAGGAGGTCCAGATGGAGCGGACGATGCCCTTCGGGCCGGCCGTGGACGCGTCGCGGGTCTCCTCCGTCATGTGGGCGGAGGCGTCGTAGCCCGTGAAGGTGTACTGGGCCATCAGCAGACCGAGCAGGACGACGTACACGCCGCTGCCCCAGCCCGTGTTGTTCACGTAGTGGGTGAAGACGAAGGACGTCGAGCGGTGGTGGTCCGGCACGAAGGCCAGCGCGGCGACGATCACGGCGACGCCGAGCACGTGCCACCACACGCTGACGCTGTTGAGGAAGGCGACGATGCGCACGCCGAAGGTGTTCAGCAGGCCGTGCAGGAGCAGGATCGCCGTGAAGAGGAGGACGGTCCGGCCGGGGGTGACCCCGAAGCCGAACTGGAGGTTCAGATAGGCGCCCAAAAAGGACGCGGCGCCGAAGTCGATGCCGGCTGTCACCGCCACCTGGCCCAGCACGTTGAACCAGCCCGTGAACCAGGCCCAGGCGGCGGCCGAGCGCGGCGGCGCCAGGCGGTGGGCCCAGAAGTACAGGCCGGCGGAGGTCGGGTACGCCGAGCAGATCTCGGCCATCGACAGGCCGACGAACAGGGTCATCAGGCCCACGCCCACCCAGCCCCAGGTGATCACGGCGGGGCCGCCGGTGTTCATCCCGAAGAGGTACAGCGTCAGGCAGCCGGACAGGACGGAGATGATCGTGAAGGAGACCGCGTAGTTGGCGAACGCCGACATGCGGCGGGCGAGGACCTGCGTGTAGCCGAGCTGGGCCAGCCGCTCCTCGTCCGAGGGACCGTCGGCCCCTGGCGCCGGCTCTGACGCTCTGGCGTCGTCATCTGTCATGCCCCCAGCAATTCCCACCCGGGGGGTGTGACATGCATCACCCAGCGAGCCGAAAGGGCCCGTACGACCGGTGTCGTACGGGCCCTCTCGGGTCAGCTCACAGGCTGTCAGTCGTCGCGCTGTCAGCCGTTGCGATCAGCCGTTGTGCCGTCAGCCGTTGCGCTTCCAGCGCGGCTTGTCCTCGCGGCGTCCGAAGGAGCCGCCACCGCGGTGGTCGTCACGGCGGCCGTAGGGACGCTCGTGGCCACCGGTACGGAAGCCGGGACGGTCGCCCTGGCGGTCACGGTTGAACGGACGGTCGCTGCCGCGGTGCCCGCCGCGCTCGTCGCGCCGCGCCGGACGCTCGTCACGGCGGAAGCCACCGCGGTCGTCACGACGGTCGTCACGGCGGTCGAAGGAGCGGGGAGCACGGTCGCGGTCGCGGTCGTCGCGGCGGAAGCCGCCCCGGTCGTCGCGCCGCTCGAACGAACGGCCACCACGGTCCCGGTCACGGTCGCGGTCGCGGTCGAAGGAACGCTCGCCGCGGTCGTCACGGCGGAAACCGCGGTCGCCCCGGTCACGGTCGAAGGAACGGCCGCCGCGGTCGTCCCGGCGGAAGCCACCGCGGTCACCACGGTCACCGCGGTCACCGCGCTCGCTCCGGTCGCCCCGGTCGAAGGAACGGTCGCGGTCGTCGCGGCGGAAGCCGCCCCGGTCGTCGCGCCGCTCGAACGAACGGCCACCACGGTCCCGGTCACGGTCGCGGTCGAAGGAACGCTCACCGCGGTCGTCACGGCGGAAACCGCGCTCGCCCCGGTCACCCCGCTCGTCGCGCCGCTCACGGCGGTCGTACGACGACGGAGCCGCCGTACGCTCCTCACGCTCGCCCCGCTCCGCGCGGTCGACATCCTGCGCCGCGGGCTGCTCCGGCACCGACACCTCGGCGGGCCGCTCGGCCGCCGCCTGCGCCTCGGCCACCGCCGTCTCCGGGTCCTCGCCGCGCTCGCGGGCGACCCGGGCGACCAGCCGGTCGGCCTCGTCGCGCAGCTCGGACGCGCGCCGCTGCGCCCGCTCGAGCTGCTTGGTGAGGTGGGAGACCTCGCGCTCGGCCTGCTGCGCGGCGTTGCCCGCGGACTCGGCCTGCACCTCGGTCATCGAACGGGCGCCCGTGATCTCGGCGACCTCCGGGTCGAAGGCCGCACCGCCCTGGATGATGTGGCGCGAGGCGTCGACGCCCGCGTCCTCCATCAGGCGGAAGATCTGGCGCCGCTGGTGCGGCAGGGAGAGGGAGACCACGGTGCCCGTGCGGCCCGCGCGGGCCGTGCGGCCGGCGCGGTGCAGGTAGTCCTTGTGGTCCCCGGCCGGGTCGACGTTCAGCACGAGGTCGATGCCGTCGACGTGGATGCCGCGCGCGGCGACGTCGGTGGCGACCAGGACGTTGACGTACCCGTCCTTGAAGTCGGCCAGGGTGCGGGTGCGGGCGCCCTGGGTCATGCCGCCGTGCAGGGCGTCGGCCTTCGCACCGGCGTCGCGCAGCTGCTCGGCCACGCGGTCGGCGCCGAGCTGGGTGCGCACGAAGATGATGGTGCGGCCCTTGCGGGAGGCGATCGCGGCGGTGACCGGCGCCTTGTCCTTGGGCTTCACGACCAGGATGTGGTGCGACATGGTCGTCACCGCGCCCTGCGCCGCGTCCACCTCGTGGTGGACCGGGTCGGTCAGGTAGCGGTCGACGAGGGTCTTGATCTCGTTCTCCATCGTCGCGGAGAACAGCATCCGCTGACCGCCCGCCGGGACCTGGTCCAGCAGCTCGGTGACCTCGGGGAGGAAGCCCAGGTCGGACATCTGGTCGGCCTCGTCGAGGACCGCGATCCGCACGTCCTCCAGGGAGCAGGCGCCACGGTTGATGATGTCGCGCAGACGGCCCGGGGTGGCGACGAGGATGTCGACGCCCTTCTCCAGGGCGTAGATCTGGTTGCCCATGGACGTGCCGCCGCAGACGACCTTCATCTTCAGACCGACGACGTCGCCGTAGGGCTGGAGCGCGTCGGCGACCTGCATCGCCAGCTCGCGGGTCGGGGTGAGGATGACGGCGCGCGGCTTGTGCTTCTGGGTGCGGCCGCCGGCCAGGGTGGCCAGGGTCGGCAGACCGAAGGAGAGGGTCTTGCCGGAGCCGGTGCGGCCACGGCCGAGGATGTCCTTGCCGGCCAGGGCGTCCGGGATGGTCGCGGCCTGGATCGGGAAGGGGGTGGTCACGCCGTTCTGCGCGAGCTTGCGCACGACGCCCTCGGGCAGGCCGAGGTCGGCGAAGGTGATCTCGGGGGCCTGCTCGGTGCGGTCCTCGGCCGCCCCGGCGTCCTCCCGGGTCTCCTGGCCGTCCAGGACCTGCGGGTTCTCGGGGGTGTCCTCGGCGCTCTCGGGCACGACGACGTGATCAGTACTGGCAATGGACATGCGAATGCGAAACCTTCCGGAGTCTCTTCGGCACGCGCCCGTCAACTCCGTGTTTCGCACCACGACCGCCTCGATGCGGTCCGCCACGGCAAGGGAGAGTACGCGCCACACGGCGCGCTCTGTATGGGCGCCGGGCAAATGGGATCAAACGATCTACCACCATACGCACTCCCCACCCCTCAAGGCAAACCGAGGCCGTATGCGCAGGTCACGGCGTGCGCGTCCAGGCCGCAGTCCTGGCCGTGCACGGCCAGGTCACAGAGCAGGCCGTACGTCGCCGCGTCCGTGCGCGGGTCAGGTCCGTGCCCGGCCGGGGCCGCGCAGCCCGCCCGGTTCGGGCGCCGGCTCCCGCTGCTCCAGTTGCGGCCCCGGGCCCTCGTGCGCCGACGACGACGGCTCGGCCACCGTCGGGTCCGGCGAGGGCGGCGGGGGCGGCGGCGAGGGCGGCGGTTCCTGCGGCGGAGCGGACGACTGCGGCGGCACGGGCACCACCTCCGTCGCCGTCGGCTCGCCCGCCCGGCGCGGCCTGCCCGGCCCGGGCGGCGCCGGGGCCGACGCGCTCGGGGTCGCCGACGGCGAGGCCGACCCGGACGGCGTCCCGCTCCGGTCGCCCTTCTCCTTCTTCCCGTGCCCGTGCTTGCCGTCGCCGCCCGCACCGGCCCTGGCCGCGACGCCTCCGGACACCACCGCGCCGCCGTTGGGCACCTCACCGCCGTCGCGCCCGGCGGAGTGCGACGGCCGGGCCCCGCCACCGGAGTCCTCCCCCACACTCACGCACCCGGCGGTCGCGGCGAGTGCGGCGAGTGCGGCGGCGAGACGGACGGATACGTACAAGGGGCGCACGGGGGCCACCTCCGGGAGGGAGAAGTCGCCGTGCCCAACTCCCCGCGCCCGCAAGAGGACACGCCGGTCTCCCGGGTGGCCCTCAGCCGTAGCCCAGGGAGTGCAGCCGCGCGTCGTCGATCCCGAAGTGGTGGGCGATCTCGTGCACCACCGTCACCTCGGTCTCCGCGACGACGTCCTCCCGGCTCGCGCACATGCGCAGCGTCGGCCCCCGGTAGACGGTGATCCGGTCGGGCAGCACGCCCGCGTACCACTCCCCGCGCTCGGTCAGCGGGGTGCCCTCGTACAGCCCGAGCAGCTCGGGATCGTCGGCGGGCGGCTCGTCCTCGACGAACACCGCGACGTTGTCCATCAGCCGCGTCAGCTCCGGCGGGATCCGGTCGAGGGCCTCGGCGACCAGTTCCTCGAACTCCTCGCGCGTCATCTCCAGCACAGCCCCATTGTCCGGCACCCCGCCCGGTGGACGCCCCGTCCGTCCGGCAGCCCGTCCGTCAGACGCCCCGTCCCTGTCCGTCCGGCGCCCTGTCGTCAGACGCCCCATCCCTGTCCGACCGGCGCCCTGCCCGTCAGACGCCCTGTCCGGTCCGGCGCCCTGCCCCGCCGCCCCGCCGCCCCGCCGCCCCGGCACAGCCCACCCCTTACCCCACCCCCACGACGGGGCCCGCCCCGCCCGCGGAACGCGCATATCCGGCACCGGGGGCGGGCATACGCGCCCAATGGCTCGCGTCCGCCTCGCCGACCTGAACCTCCTGAAGCTCCCGCGCCGCGGGAACGCCGCCCGCACCCACAGCACCCGCACCCGCGCCCCCCGCGCCCGCCGGAGGGCGCGCTCCCTCACCCTGACCCCCGAGCCGCACCCCTGGCTGCGCGCCCTGGGGATGGTGACCGTGGTGGTCGCCGGCGCCTGGCTGGGCCTGCTGATCGTCGGCAACGTCCGCGTCCCGGTCGGACCCGTGAACACGACGATGGCGCTGCGCCCCTCCCTGAACGGCGGCACGAAGATCGACGTCTCGCCGCTGGGAGCCCTGAGCCTGGACAGCCATGCCGCGCCGGTGCGGCTGGACGTGAACGTCGACCAGCTCGACCCGGAACGCGCCCAGGCCCTGGTCGACCACCCCGAACGGCTCTCCGGCCTCCAGGACGAAGTGGTGCACGACGTCGAACACGGCACCCTGGACCTGGCCGTACGGTCGTGCGTCGCGGTGGTCACCGGCGCCACCGCGCTGGGACTCGCCGTCTACCGCCGTCCGCGCCGCGCCCTGGCGGCCGGCGGACTGGCCCTGACCCTGCTCGCCGCGTCCGGGGCCACGGCCTACGCCACCTGGAACCCGAAGTCGGTGCTGGAGCCGAGGTTCTCCGGACTGCTCTCCTCGGCCCCCTCGCTCGTGGGCAACGCGCGCAGCATCGTCACCGAGTTCGACGTCTACCAGAAGGAGCTGGCGCGCCTGGTGACGAACGTGACCAAGCTGTACGACGTCACCTCCACGCTCCCCGCCTACCAGCCGGACCCGACGACCATCCGCGTCCTGCACGTCTCCGACATCCACCTGAACCCGGCGAGCTGGAAGATCATCGCCTCGCTCGTGCAGCAGTACAAGGCCGACGTGATCGTCGACTCCGGCGACACCATGGACCACGGCACAGCGGCGGAGAACGGCTTCCTGGACCCGGTGGGCGACCTGGGCGTGCCCTACGTCTGGGTGCGCGGCAACCACGACTCGCCGGCCACCCAGCGCTATCTGGCACGCATGAAGAACGTGCACGTCCTGGACGACGGACGCGCCGAGACGGTGGCGGGCCTGCGCTTCGCCGGCGTGGGCGACCCGCAGTTCACCCCCGACCGCTCGGCCGTGCCCGGCGGCGACGCGGCCGAACAGCTGGCGGGTGCCCGCCTGGCGTCGTCCCTGCGCGACCAGCAGTCCAGGGGCACCCCCGTGGACATCGCCGTCGCCCATGAACCCGTGGCGGCCCGGGAGACCGACGGCGCGGTGCCGCTGGTCCTGTGCGGCCACCTGCACCACGAGGGCACGGAGATCCTCAAGTACGGCACCCGGCTGCGCATGGAGGGCTCCACCGGCGGCAGCGGGCTGCGCGCGGTCGAACACGAGCACCCGGCGCCCATCGAGGCCTCGGTGCTCTACGTCGACCGGGACAGCCACCGTCTCCAGGCGTGGGACGCGATCAAGCTGGGCGGCCTCGGACAGACCACGGCGGAGGTCAGCCGCCACCTCCCCGAGGACAACCGGCCGGGCGCCGCTCCCTCCCCGTCACCGCCGTCCCCGGGCGCCTCCCGCTCCCCCTCGACCCCGTCCTCAGCCGCCTCCCCCTCCGGCGCATAAACGGTTTTGGCGATACCCCTCGCCATCCCATATGCTTCTCACGTCCCCGACGCGCTGAGAAGCGCCCAGGCGGGCCGATAGCCCTCATCGTCTAGCGGCCTAGGACGCCGCCCTTTCAAGGCGGTAGCACGGGTTCGAATCCCGTTGGGGGCACGCAGTACGGTGTGTAAGACTGACTCCGGTCGGTTCACACACTGCCACAAGGTCCTGTGGAGCAGTTTGGAGTGCTCGCCACCCTGTCAAGGTGGAGGCCGCGGGTTCAAATCCCGTCAGGACCGCTGAGGTTTCACGTGAAACCTCGTGGCTGGGTAGCTCAGTTGGTACGAGCGATCGCCTGAAAAGCGATAGGTCGCCGGTTCGACCCCGGCCCCAGCCACAACCGCCCCCACCAGGGCACCGGGCCCCTCTCCGAGTCTCATCGGAGAGGGGTTCTTTCGTGCGCGAGGAGCCGACCGGCGTGAAAGCCCTGCACCCCATCGACCCGACGCTGCCGACCGACCCCGCCCCCGAGCAGGTCTGGTACACCTCCTACGGCTCGAACATGGACCTCGACCGGCTCGGTTTCTACCTGCGCGGCGGGCAGCCCCCGGGAGCCGCCCGAGCCACCCCGGGGTGCCGCGACCCCCGGATGCCCGCACGATCGGTCCCGGTCGAACTCACCGGGACCCTGTACTTCGCCACCGAGTCGCAGGTGTGGGGCGGCGGCCGGGCCTTCTACGACCCCCGGGCCGGAGGCCGGGTCCTGGCCCGGGCGCACCTCCTGTCGGCCGAGCAGTTCTCCGACATCGCCGCCCAGGAGATGTACCGCGAGCCCGGCGCGCGCCTCGACCTGACGGGAGCGCTCACCCACGGCCGGGCCGTGCTGGGCCGGGGCCGCTACGAGACCCTCGTCTGCGCGGGCCAGGCGGACGGCCTGCCCGTCCTCACGTTCACCGCCCCCTGGGCCGTCGGCGACGTGCCCTGGAACCCGCCGTCCGCCGCCTACGTCCGCCTCCTCGCCGGCGGGCTGCTGTCGGCCGGCGCCTGGGACGCGGACGCGGTCGCCTCGTACATCGCCGCCTGCCCCGGCGCGACGGGCCGCTGGACCGAGCCGGCCGTCGCGGACGTGCTGCGCACCGTGCTGTGACTTCCCCGCCTCCCCCGTGACCCGCTGCCCCCTGCCCCGCCGCCCCGTTGACCCGCGGGCACGGCGACCCGCGGGCACGGCGACCTCTCCGGCCGCGGCCGGGCAAATCATTCGCGCGAGATTTGCCCGAGGTGAGATCCTGGGACGCGTATGTCTACGCACCCCGCCCCCGCCCTGGACACTCTGGCCGCCCGCCTGACCGAGCTGTCGCTGCGTGACGCGCACCGGCTCGGGCGCAGGCTCGAAGGCGCGCGCAGGATCCGCAAGCCGCAGGCGCGCGCCGCCGTCCTCGCCGAGATCGAGGGCGAAGCCGACAAGGCCGCGCGGCGCATGGCCGACCGGCGCTCCCGTGTGCCCGCGGTCACCTACCCCGAGCAGCTGCCGGTCAGCCAGAAGAAGGACGAGATCGCGGCGGCCATCCGCGACCACCAGGTCGTCATCGTCGCCGGTGAGACCGGGTCCGGCAAGACCACGCAGATCCCGAAGATCTGCATGGAACTGGGCCGGGGCGTGCGCGGCATGATCGGGCACACCCAGCCCCGCCGGATCGCGGCCCGTACCGTCGCCGAGCGCGTGGCCGACGAGCTGGGCACGCCGCTCGGCGAGGCCGTCGGCTGGAAGGTGCGCTTCACCGACCAGGTGGCCCCGGACGCCACCTTCGTGAAGCTCATGACGGACGGCATCCTGCTCGCCGAGATCCAGACCGACCGCGAGCTGCGCGCCTACGACACGATCATCATCGACGAGGCCCACGAGCGGTCCCTCAACATCGACTTCCTCCTCGGGTACCTGGCCCAGCTGCTGCCGAAGCGCCCGGACCTGAAGGTCGTCATCACCTCCGCGACCATCGACCCCGAGCGTTTCTCCCGGCACTTCGGCGACGCGCCGATCGTCGAGGTCAGCGGCCGTACGTATCCCGTGGAGGTGCGTTACCGGCCGCTGCTCGAAGAGGATTCCGAGGACGCCGACCGGGACCAGATCACCGCGATCACCGATGCCGTCGAGGAGCTGATGGGCGAGGGCCGGGGCGACATCCTGGTCTTCCTCTCCGGTGAGCGGGAGATCCGCGACACCGCCGACGCGCTGATCAAGAAGCAGTACCGCTCCACCGAGGTGCTGCCGCTGTACGCGCGGCTCTCCCACGCCGAACAGCACCGCGTCTTCCAGCCGCACACCGGCCGCCGGATCGTGCTGGCGACCAACGTCGCCGAGACGTCCCTGACCGTCCCCGGCATCAAGTACGTCATCGACCCCGGCTTCGCCCGGATCTCCCGCTACAGCCACCGCACCAAGGTGCAGCGGCTGCCCATCGAGCCGGTCTCGCAGGCCAGCGCCAACCAGCGCAAGGGCCGCTGCGGCCGTACGTCGGACGGCATCTGCGTCCGGCTCTACAGCGAGGACGACTTCCTCGCCCGGCCGGAGTTCACCGACGCCGAGATCCTGCGCACCAACCTCGCCTCCGTGATCCTCCAGATGACCGCGGCCGGCCTCGGCGACATCGAGAAGTTCCCCTTCATCGACCCGCCGGACCACCGCAACATCCGCGACGGTGTGCAGCTGCTCCAGGAGCTGGGCGCGCTCGACCCGGAGCAGAAGGACCCGCGCAAGCGGCTCACGACGACGGGCCGCAAGCTCGCCCAGCTGCCCGTGGACCCCCGGCTGGCCCGGATGGTCCTGGAGGCCGACAAGAACGGCTGCGCGCGCGAGGTCATGGTGATCGCCGCCGCGCTGTCCATCCAGGACCCGCGTGAGCGCCCCGCCGACAAGCAGGCCCAGGCCGACCAGCAGCACGCCCGCTTCCGCGACGAGACCAGCGACTTCCTCGCCTTCCTCAACCTCTGGCGCTACCTGCGCGAGCAGCAGAAGGAGCGCGGCTCGTCGTCCTTCCGCCGGATGTGCAAGCAGGAGTACCTGAACTTCCTGCGCATCCGCGAATGGCAGGACATCTACTCCCAGCTGCGCACGGTCGCCAAGCAGATGGGCATCCACCTCGCCGACGAGGACGCCCCGGGCGACCGCGTCCACGTCTCCCTGCTGGCCGGCCTGCTCTCGCACGTCGGCATGAAGGACGTGAAGGACGGCAACAAGAACGAGTACCTGGGCGCCCGCAACGCCAAGTTCGCGATCTTCCCCGGTTCGGCGCTGTTCAAGAAGACGCCCCGGTTCGTGATGTCCGCCGAACTCGTCGAGACGTCCCGCCTGTGGGCGCGGGTCAACGCCAAGATCGAACCCGAGTGGGTCGAGCCGCTGGCCGGGCACCTGCTGAAGCGGACGTACAGCGAACCGCACTGGGAGAAGGACCAGGCCGCGGTGATGGCGTACGAGAAGGTCACGCTGTACGGCGTGCCGATCGTCGCGCAGCGGAAGGTCAACTACGGCCGGATCGACCCCGAGGCCAGCCGGGAGCTGTTCATCCGCAACGCCCTGGTGGAGGGCGACTGGCGTACGCACCACAAGTTCTTCGCCGACAACCGCAGGCTGCTGAGCGAGGTCGAGGAGCTGGAGCACCGGGCCCGGCGCCGGGACATCGTCGTGGACGACGAGACGCTGTTCGACTTCTACGACCAGCGGGTGCCCGAACACGTCGTCTCCGGCGCCCACTTCGACTCCTGGTGGAAGCACAAGCGGCACGAGCAGCCCGACTTCCTGGACTTCGAGCGGGAGATGCTGGTCCGGGAGTCGGCCCAGGCGGTCACCAAGGACGACTACCCGGACTCCTGGCGGCAGCGGAACCTGAAGTTCCGGGTGACGTACCAGTTCGAGCCGGGCGCCGACGCCGACGGTGTGACCGTCCACGTCCCGCTCCAGGTCCTCAACCAGGTCACCGACGAGGGCTTCGACTGGCAGATCCCGGGCCTGCGCGAGGAGGTCGTCACCGAGCTGATCCGCTCGCTGCCCAAGCCGGTCCGCCGCCACTACGTCCCCGCGCCGAACTACGCGAAGGCGTTCCTGGAGCGGGCCGTGCCCCTCCAGGAGCCGCTGACGGTCACGATGGCGCGTGAGCTGAAGCGCATGGTCGGCGTGCCGTTCGAGGCCGAGGACTTCGACTGGGCCAAGGTCCCCGACCACCTGAAGATCACCTTCCGGATCGTCGACGAGCGGCGCCGCAAGCTGGCCGAGGACAAGGACCTCGACGCGCTGAAGCTGCGGCTGAAGCCGAAGGCGCGCAAGGCCCTCTCCCAGGCCGCCGCGGCGACCGCCGAGCGCACCGGCGGCGAGTCGCTGGAGCGCGGCGGCCTGACCGACTGGACGATCGGCTCGCTCACCCGGGTCTTCGAGACCCGCAGGGCCGGCCAGCCCGTGAAGGCGTACCCGGCGCTGGTGGACGACGGACCGGCGGCGAACACCGTCTCGGTACGGCTCTTCGACACCGAGGCCGAGCAGGCCGAGGCCATGTGGAAGGGCACGCGCCGGCTGATCCTGCGCAACATCCCGGTGAACCCGGCGAAGTTCGCGTCCGAAAAGCTGACGAACCAGCAGAAGATCGGCCTGTCGGCCAACCCGCACGGTTCCATCCAGGCCCTGTTCGACGACTGCGCGACGGCTGCGGCGGACCGGCTGATCGCCGACTTCGGCGGACCCGCCTGGGACGAGGAGTCGTACCGCAAGCTCTACGACAAAGTACGGTCCGAGATCGTGGACCTGACCGTACGGACCGTGGGCCAGGTGCAGCAGGTGCTGGCCGCCTGGCAGGCCTGTGAACGCCGCCTGAAGGCCGTACGGAGCCCCGCGCTGCTGGCGAACCTGACGGACGTGCGGCAGCAGTTGGACGCACTGGTGAGGCCGGGCTTCGTCACGGAGGCGGGGATACGGCGGCTGCCGGACCTGATGCGCTATCTGGTCGCCGCGGACCGCCGGCTCCAGCAGATGCCGACCAACGTCCAGCGGGACACCACGCGCATGGAGAAGGTCCTGGAGATGCGCGACGAGTACGCGTGGCTGCTGGAGCAGATGCCGCAGGGCCGCCCGGTGCCGCAGCAGGTGCGGGACATCCGCTGGATGATCGAGGAGCTGCGGGTCAGTTACTTCGCGCACGCGCTGGGCACGGCGTACCCCGTCTCCGACAAGCGGATCGTGAAGGCGATCGACGCGGCGGCGCCGTGACGGGACCTGCACACTGAGTGAGTTCGACCCGGCGGCCCGCCTCCTGTACAGTTTCTTCTCGCAGCGCAACGCGAGTTCAGCGCTGCGAAACTCCCCCAGAGCCTCTGGGGTCTGGGAGGGGCTCCAGGTCCTGTGGAGCAGTTTGGAGTGCTCGCCACCCTGTCAAGGTGGAGGCCGCGGGTTCAAATCCCGTCAGGACCGCAGATGAAGGCCCGCATTCGGAAACGGATGCGGGCCTTTCCCATGCGACATCACCGCACCCCGACGCCTGGCCGCGCCCGCGGCGGCAGCCGCCGTCGGACACAGCAAATCCCGTCAGGACCGCAGGTCAAGGCCCGCATTCGGAAACGGATGCGGGCCTTCCCCATGCGACATCACCGCACCCCGACGCCTGGCCGCGCCCGCGGCGGCAGCCGCCGTCGGACACAGCAAATCCCGTCAGGACCGCAGATGAAGGCCCGCATTCGGAAACGGATGCGGGCCTTCCCCATGCGACATCACCGCACCCCGACGCCTGGCCGCGCCCGCGGCGGCAGCCGCCGTCGGAC
>NZ_JBFACU010000037.1:0-82329 GCF_040641015.1 Streptomyces sp. NPDC021356
TCCATGTCCTCCCCCTCGTCGCTGCTGCACTGGACCCGCCGCATGATCGAGATCCGCAAGCAGAACCATGCCTTCGGCCTCGGCACCTACACCGAGCTCCAGTCGTCCAACCCCGCCGTCCTCGCCTTCCTGCGCGAATACAAGGACGACCTGGTGCTCTGCGTGCACAACTTCTCCCGCTTCGCCCAGCCCACCGAACTCGATCTGCGGGCCTTCGACGGACGGCACCCGGTCGAGCTGATCGGCGGCGTCCGGTTCCCCGCCATCGGGGAACTCCCCTACCTGCTGACGCTCGCGGGCCACGGCTTCTACTGGTTCCGGCTCACCAGAGTCGCATCCCGGATCGGCCGACGAGTCTGACCGTGCGGCCGAGACGAAAGGAGGCGTGACCATGACGAAGACCGCATCCCTCCAGCCGAGCAGCCCGGGCGTCGCCGACCCCATGGCCTCGCTCGGGTCGCTGCTGCGCGCCTGGCTGCCGCGGCAGCGCTGGTTCGCCGGCAAGGACCGGCCCGTCACCGCCCTCAGGCTGCTGTCGATGACGGAGCTGTTCCCGGGCTGTCTGCACCTGCTGGTCCACGCCGAACACGCGGGGCTCCCTGCCGGCCACGGCGGCGTTCCCGCCCCGGCCGGCATCTTTGCGCCGCCGCCGGCCGACTGCTACCAGCTGCTGCTCGGCGTACACCAGGAGCTGTCCCCGCGGCTGCACCGCGCCTTCATCGGCCGGCCGGCGGAAGGACCGCTGTCGGGGTACGCGGTCTACGACGCCCTGTGCGACCCGCGGTCGGCGCAACTGCTGCTGGAACGGCTGCGCCACCCCGGCGGCGCGGGCCCGCTGCGCTTCGAGGCGGACCCCTCCGCGCTCGTCCCGGGCGGCCTGGTGCCCCGGCTGCTGGACGCCGAGCAGTCCAACACCTCCATCGTGTACGGCGACGAGTTCATCCTGAAGGTCTTCCGCCGTATCCAGCCCGGCGTCAACCCGGACCTGGAGGTGCCCTGGGCACTGGCCCGCCAGGGGTGCAGCCGGGTCCCCGCCCCGGTGGCCTGGCTGCGCACCACCCGGCCGGAGGAGGCCACCCTCGGTGTGCTCCAGCCGTTCCTGCCGGACGCCGCGGACGGCTGGACCCTGGCCCTGCGGGCCCTGGCCACCGGCGACGACTTCACCACCCAGGCGCACCAGTTGGGCGAGGCGACGGCCGAGGTGCACCTGGCGCTGGCCGACGCCTTCCCGACCGCCGGGCACCGGGAGGTCGCCCGCACGGCGGTGGCGATGACCGAGCGGCTGGAGGCGGCCGCGCAGGCGGTGCCCGGGCTCAGGCCGTACGCCACCCGGTTGCGCACCGCGTTCGCCGCGCTGGCCAGCTGCGACGCCGGACCGCCCGCCCAGCGCGTCCACGGCGACCTGCACCTGGGCCAGGTGCTGCGGGCCGGACGCGAGTGGTTCGTCATCGACTTCGAGGGCGAGCCGTCCCGTCCGCTCGCCGAGCGCCGCATCCCCGAGTCCCCGGTGCGGGACGTGGCGGGCATGCTGCGCTCCTTCGACTACGCCGCCCGCCAGCGCCGCCCCTGGCGCCCGGAGTGGGCGCGCCGCTGCCGGGAGGCGTTCTGCGCCGGTTACGCGTCCCGGGCCGGCTGGGACCCCCGTAAGAAACACGCCCTGCTGCGGGCCTACGAGACGGACCGTGCCGTGTACGAAGTGCTGTACGAGGCCCGGCACCGCCCCGACTGGCTCGCCGTACCGATGGCGGCGATCGAACGTCTCGCCGTGAGAGGAGGCTGAACCCGTGGCACTGCGCGACACGTCACTTCCCGAGCCGTCCGGCTCCGTCCCGCCCGTGGCGGAACGGGCCCTGACGGCCCCGCCCCTGGACCCCGCCGACCGGGGCCGCCTGCTGTCCGGCGCCCACCACGACCCGCACGCGCTGCTCGGCGCGCACCCGGTGCCGGGCGGGATCGCCTTCCGGGCGCTGCGCCCGTTCGCCCGCGCGGTGAGCGTGGTGACCGGCGGCGGGCGCACCCCGCTCGTCTCCGAGGGCGACGGCCTGTTCTCGGTCGTGCTCCCCCTCGACACGATCCCCGAGTACACCCTCGTGGTCGGCTACGAGCAGGAGGAGTACGAGGTCCACGACCCCTACCGCTTCCTGCCCGCGCTCGGCGAGCTGGACCTGCACCTGATCAGGGAGGGCCGGCACGAGCAGTTGTGGAAGGCGCTGGGGGCCGAGCCGATGACCCACCAGGGGGTCGACGGCACCCGGTTCACGGTGTGGGCGCCCAACGCCCGCGGCGTGCGGATCGCCGGTGACTTCACGTACTGGGACGGCACCGCGTTCCCGATGCGCTCGCTGGGCGCGGCGGGTGTGTGGGAGCTGTTCCTGCCGGGCGTCGGCGAGGGCGCGCGGTACAAGTTCGAGATCACCTCGCAGTACGGCGGCCGGTTCCTGAAGGCCGACCCGATGGCCCGCCGCACCGAGGTGCCGCCGGACACGGCCTCCATCGTGACGGCCGCGCACCACGAGTGGGGCGACGCCGAGTGGATGGCGCACCGCGGGGACACGCCCGTGCACGAGGCGCCGCTGTCGGTGTACGAGGTGCACCTGCCGTCGTGGCGCAAAGGGCGGACGTACCGCGAGCTGGCCGAGGAACTGCCCGCGTACGTCAAGGACCTGGGTTTCACGCACGTCGAGCTGATGCCGGTCGCCGAGCACCCCTTCGGCGGCTCCTGGGGCTACCAGGTGACCTCGTACTACGCCCCGACCTCGCGGCTCGGCTCCCCGGACGACTTCCGGTACTTCGTGGACGCCTGCCACCGGGCCGGGATCGGCGTGATCATGGACTGGGTGCCGGCGCACTTCCCGAAGGACGACTGGGCGCTGGCCCGCTTCGACGGGGACCCGCTGTACGAGCCCGGGAACGCGCAGCGCGCCGAGCACCCCGACTGGGGGACGTACGAGTTCGACTTCGCCCGTACCGAGGTGCGCAACTTCCTGGTCGCGAACGCCGTCTACTGGTGCGAGGAGTTCCACATCGACGGGCTGCGCGTGGACGCGGTGGCCTCGATGCTCTACCTGGACTACTCGCGCGACTCCGGGCAGTGGACGCCCAACCAGTACGGCGGCCGGGAGGACCTGGACGCGATGGCGTTCCTCCAGGAGATGAACGCCACCGTGTACCGGCGGGCGCCGGGCGTGGTGACGATCGCCGAGGAGTCCACCGCGTGGGGCGGCGTGACCGCGCCGACCGACCGCGGGGGGCTGGGGTTCGGCCTGAAGTGGAACATGGGCTGGATGCACGACTCGCTGCAGTACATGAGCAAGGAGCCGGTGCACCGCAAGTACCACCACCACGAGATGACGTTCTCGATGGTGTACGCGTACAGCGAGAACTACGTGCTGCCGATCTCGCACGACGAGGTGGTGCACGGCAAGCAGGCCCTGGTGTCGAAGATGCCCGGCGACTGGTGGCAGCGCCGGGCGAACCACCGGGCGTACCTGGGCTTCATGTGGGCCCATCCCGGCAAGCAACTGCTTTTCATGGGACAGGAGTTCGCGCAGGGCGGTGAGTTCTCCGAGGAGCACGGGCCCGAGTGGTGGCTGCTGGAGGAGGGCAACTGCGCGGCGGGCGACCACCGCGGGGTGCGGGACCTGGTGCGGGACCTCAACACGCTGTACCGGGACACTCCGGCCCTGTGGCAGCGCGACACACGGCCCGAGGGTTTCCGCTGGGTCGCGGTGGACGCCGCCGACGACAACGTCTTCGCGTTCCTGCGCCACGACGCGGCGGGCACCCCGCTGCTGGCGGTGTCGAACTTCTCCCCCGTGGTCCGCGAGGGGTACCGCCTGGACGTGCCCGCCGACGCCACCGCCTGGTGCGAGGTCCTGAACACGGACGCGGCACGCTACGGGGGCGGCGACGTCACCAATGAGGACCCGGTCAAGCCGGAGGACGGGCACATCCGTCTCACGCTGCCGCCCCTGGCCACCTGCTGGCTGACCCCGTACCCCGCCTGAGGGCGCAGGTCACCGGCCGGCCGCCGGATTCCGCGCACCGCACCGGGTGTCCGGCGGCCGCCTCGGGGCAGTCGGGGTCATGCGACCCGGCGCCCGGCCGGTGTCACGGGAGGGAAGGGCGGCAAGAGGTGCGGACCGTCGGAGTGGAGGAGGAACTCCTCCTGGTCGACCCGGACAGCGGCGAACCGAAGGCCCTGTCGGCCGCGGTGCTCGCCCGCGCGGAGGCGGCCGAAGAGGGCCAGGACGTGTTCGAGAAAGAGCTGTACGGCCAGATGCTGGAGTTCGCCACGCATCCGCAGACGGACATGGCGGAGCTCGGCGCGGAGATCGTGCGCTGCCGCAAGGAGGCGGCACGGCACGCCGGGGAGATCGGCTGCGCGGTGGCCGCGCTGGCCACCTCGCCGCTGCCGGTCAGCCCGTCCATCGTCATGAACCGCCGCTACCAGTGGCTGGCCGACCAGTACGGCATCGCCACCCAGGAGCAGCTGGTGTGCGGCATGCACGTGCACGTGGCCGTCGATTCGGACGAGGAGGGCGTCGCGGTCGTGGACCGCATCCGCCCGTGGCTGCCCGTGCTGGTGGCGATCAGTGCCAACTCCCCCTTCTGGCAGGGGAAGGACACCCGCTACGACAGCTACCGCAGCCGGGTCTGGGACCGCTGGCCTTCGGCGGGCCCGACGGAGCTGTTCGGGTCGGCGGAGCGCTACCACCGGCTGGTGGCGGACATGGTGGCCACCGGGGTGATCCTCGACGAGAAGATGGCGTACTTCGACGCACGGCTCTCGGAGCGGTACCCGACGGTGGAGATCCGGGTCTCGGACGTGTGCCTGCGCGCCGGCACGGCCCGTCTCGTGGCCACGCTGGCCCGCGCCCTGGTGGAGACCGCCGCCCGGGAGTGGCGGGCGGGCGGGGAGGCCGCGGACCACAGTGTGAGCCTGCTGCGGCTGGCCGCCTGGCAGGCCGCCCGGACGGGACCGGGCGGGGAACTGCTGCACCCGCGGACCATGCGGCGGCTGCCCGCGGAGTCGGTACTGCGGGACCTGCTCGACCAGGTCTCCGGCGCCCTGGCCGACGCCGGAGACCTTGAGTGGACGCGCGAAGGCCTGGACACGCTGCTCGCCCGGGGCAACGGCGCCCGCGCGCAGCGTGAGCTGATGGAACGAACCGGCAGCCTGCGGGACGTCGTCACCGAGTGCGTGCGCCTCACCCAGGAGTGAGCTCAGAAGATCAGGGCCAGGGCGTACGCCAGGAAGCCGGCGGCGACCAGCAGGACCAGGAGCAGGATCAGGACGAGGGGGGCCTTCGCCCACCCCCTGGAGGTGGCCTCGGGCTCGCGGGGGCCGGCCTGGGGCATGCTGCTCTCGGCGGGCGGGGTCTCGCCGGGCGGCACTCCGCCGCCCGGTTCGAGGCCGGACGTCCGTTCCGGTTCGGGATCTGGATTGACGTGACTCATGTCCTCCGAGTCCCCACTCCTGCCTTCCGACTCCTGTGCAGGCCGCCCCGGATTCCGCGGCGGACGCCACCCCGATCCCGCCAACGGGCCGCTTCCCGCTCTCCGTCTTCGGTGCGGCCCGGCCGGGCCGCACCGAAGGCGCGTCGTCGCCGAGACCGGCGCCACGGGACGGTGACGCGTAGCCTCCCTGCCCTCGGGAACTAGACAGGGGACGAACGAAAGGGCCGCAGACGACGCCCTGCGCACGCCGGGCAGGGAAGGCGAGATGGCAACCGAGCCGCATGGGGAAGACACACTGGCCACCGAGGGCATACCGAGCCGCACCGCTCGCTTCGCGGGCGAGCTGCACCATGTGACGGGTGCGCGGCTGGCCGCGGAGGAGTTCCTGGACGACCTCGCGCGGTGCGCGCTGCCCGCGGCCCCCGAGCACTGGGACGACATCCTGCTGGTGGTCACCGAGCTGGCGGCGAACGCCGTGCAGTACGCGCCGGGGCCGTTCGTGCTGCGCCTGCGCCGGACCTTCGACGGGGTGCACGTGACGCTGAGCGACACCAGCACCACGCCACCGGCGCCGCGCCCCTTCCATCCCAGCCGGGGCGGCGGCGGCATCGGCTGGCACCTGATCCACACGCTCAGCGACCAGGTCAGCGTCGTCGTCACCGACCACGGCAAGGACGTGCACGTCTTCCTGCCCTGGTGAGCCCGGGGCGGGCCACGTCGGGCCGGGCTCGTCAGGCGGGGCTCGTCCCCTCCGCCCGCAGCCGGTGGTAGTACTCCCCCACCCGCGTCAGGTAGTCCCGGTCCAGGGTCTCGCTGTCGGTGCGGAACCGCGGCGCCGCCTTGATCTCCGCCCGGGAGCAGGCGACCTCCACCCGCCGCTCGGCCGGGACGACCCGGCGGACGGCGCCCGCGGGGACGAGCACGCTGCGGCCGAACACCCAGACGCCGGTGTCCACGACCAGATGCCGCATCCCGGAGCGTTCCGCCTCGCGGTCCACGTGGCCGATGGCGCCGTCGTCGGCGACGACGGTGAAGCCGGTCAGGTCCAGGCCCTCGGTGCGGCCGGCCTCCGGCGGATACGACCAGATTGCCTCGATGGTCACGCTGCCCCTTCCTCTCTCGGTGCCTCCACAGCACCCCTTACCCTGCGCGGTGGGCCGCATTCGACGAGGGGGGTGCGCGTCCCGGCGCGTATGGCCGGCCGGTTGCGGGGTAGACGCGGGGGCGCAGTCCGTATTCGTTGGAGGTAGTCGTGTCACTTGCCCAGAACCCGCTGTCCGTCGAGGTCACCCTCGTCCGGGAGGACGTAGCCCTGCTCGCGGTCGAGGGCTACCTGGACGTCGACACCGCGACCGAACTGCAGGCTCACCTGGCCAACCAGCTCCACCACGGCCGGCGGCACTTCCTGCTGGATCTC
Source organism: Streptomyces sp. NPDC021356 (assembly GCF_040641015.1). Taxonomy (NCBI): domain Bacteria; kingdom Bacillati; phylum Actinomycetota; class Actinomycetes; order Kitasatosporales; family Streptomycetaceae; genus Streptomyces; species Streptomyces sp. NPDC021356. The sequence goes on from NZ_JBFACU010000037.1 coordinate 6,878, forward strand.
GCGGGGGTGCCGTTCATGGACTCCTCCGGCATGAACATCATCCTCCGGGTGTACCAGGAGGTCCGCGAACGCCCGGGCAGCGTGCACATCATCGCGCCCACCCCGGCCGTGCGGCGGATCCTCGACCTGACCGGTGTCAGTCTCACGATGCCGGTGTCGGAGACCGCCGAGGAGGCGCTGGCGCGGGTCGGCGAACCCGCCGGGGCGGCCCTCGACGACTGTGCCGGCCGGCCGGACTGAGGCCGGGGCGGCCCGGTCGCGCCGTGGTGCCCGGTACGGCCGGCGCGGTCGTTTCTGGTGCGCCGACGGCCGGGGGCGGGCATGGTGGTGATCGACACGAGTGTGCGATCGCCGTGCCCGGCCGGCGGGAGGACAGGGCGGTTCGGCGGGAGTGATGAGGTGCGAAGCAGCGACCCAGGGGCAGGCGCATGACGTCGAGGCACACCGCTGGAGCCGCAGAAGGGATGAACACCGTGACACGACCCAGGATCCTGGTGGTCGGAGCAGGTTTCGCCGGCGTGGAGTGCGTCCGCCGTCTGGAACGCACCCTGTCGCCCAACGAGGCCGACGTCACCCTGGTGACGCCGTCCGCCTACCAGCTGTATCTGCCGCTGCTGCCCCAGGTCGCCTCCGGCGTGCTGACGCCGCAGTCGATCGCCGTCTCCCTGCGCCGCAGCAAGAAGTACCGCACCCGGATCATCCCGGGCGGTGCCATCGGCGTGGACCTGAAGGCCAAGGTCTGCGTCATCCGGACCATCACCGACCGGATCGTCGACGAGTCGTACGACTACATCGTGCTGGCCCCCGGCAGCATCACCCGTACGTTCGACATCCCCGGTCTCACCGACCACGCCTTCGGCATGAAGACGCTCGCCGAGGCCGCGTACATCCGTGACCACGTCATCACCCAGCTGGACCTGGCAGACGCCAGCGACGATCCGGTCGAGCGGGCCGCCCGGCTGCAGTTCGTGGTCGTCGGCGGCGGCTACGCCGGCACCGAGACCGCCGCCTGCCTGCAGCGCCTGACGCACGCCGCCGTCAAGCGCTACCCGCGCCTCGACCCGGCGCTGATCAAGTGGCACCTGATCGACATCGCGCCCAAGCTGATGCCGGAGCTGGGCGACAAGCTGGGCCGCAGCGCCCAGGAGGACCTGCGCCGGCGGGGCATCGAGATCTCGCTGGGCGTCTCCATCGCCAAGGCGGGCCCGGAGGAGGTCACCTTCACCGACGGGCGCGTGGTGCCCACCCACACCCTGATCTGGACGGCGGGCGTGGTGGCGAGCCCGCTCATCGCCACCCTCGGCGCGGACACGGTCAAGGGGCGGCTCGCGGTCACCGCCGAGATGTGCCTGCCCGGTTACGACGGGGTGTTCGCGCTCGGCGACTCCGCGGCCGTGCCGGACCTCGCCAAGGGCGACGGCGCGGTCTGCCCGCCGACCGCCCAGCACGCGATGCGGCAGGGCAGGCGCGTCGCGGAGAACGTCGTCGCGGCACTGCGCAACCAGCCCCTGCGGCGCTACGAGCACAAGGACCTCGGTCTCGTCGTGGACCTGGGCGGCGCGGACGCGGTCGCCAAGCCGCTGGGCGTCGAACTGCACGGCCTGCCCGCCCAGGCGGTGGCCCGCGGCTACCACCTCGGGGCGCTGCGCACCAACGTCGCCAAGGTGCGGGTCGGAACGAACTGGCTGCTCAACGCCATCGCGGGCGACGATTTCGTCCGCACTGGTTTCCAGGCCCGCAAGCCGGCCAAGCTGAAGGACTTCGAGTACACCGACGCGTACATGACGGCACAGCAGGTGCAGGAGTACGTCGAGAAGAACCGAACCCGGGCGCTGTGACCCGGCCCGGGGCCGCTGGGGCCGCGTCCCGGCCCCGGGTGCGGTGACGACCGACCCGGCTCCGGACGCGGTGCCGCGGCCCCGCGTGCGGTGACGCCGCGCGGGCGGTGCGCCGCCCGCCCCGGGCCGGGCCGCGAGAGGCGGTCCGGCCGTGGCGTGCGATGCTGGAGAAACGGATCATCACGAAGATCCACGGGGATCGGGAGAGAGTACGGCGGCGTGAGTGCAGCGGAGGGGTCGGTCTGGGCACGGCTGCGGGATCGCGTCACGGCGTCCGATCCCGGGCTCCTGCGGCTGGCAGCGGGGTCCAGGACGGCCGGTTCGATAGCGCTGACCCTGGCGGTGCTGGGCGCGCTGCGCGTTCCCGTCCCCCACCTGGTGGCCGGCGCGATCGCGTCGATGGCGGCCACGTTCGCCATCCGGGAGAAGCAGCGCTCGCAACAAGCGGTGACGCTCGCGCTCGGGCTCCCCGTGGCCCTGGCGTCCGTGTCGCTGGGGGCACTCCTCAACACGCGCGTGGTGGGCGGGGACGTCTTCTTCGTCGTACTGATCTTCTCCGCCGTCTACAGCCGCCGCTTCGGCGACCGCGGCAACGCGCTGGGTTTGATCGGCTTCCAGGTCTACTTCATGTCGCTGTTCGTGGGCGCCACCGCGGGGACGCTGCTGTCCCTGTACACCGTCGTCGCGATCGCGTTCGCCTCCAGCGCGCTGGTGCGGTTCCTGATCGTCTACGAGACTCCGGCGGGCATCCTGCTGCGCCTGCGCGAGGCCTTCAGGGTGCGGCTCGCCCAATTGGTGGCCGCCCAGCTGGAGCTGCTGGACGCCGGTCCCGAGGACGCCGACAAGGCCCTGGACGCGGTGCGCGAGGGCACCGCCCGGCTGCACGAGACGGCCCTGATGATCCAGGGCCGGCTGGAGCAGGGCACCTCCGACGAGTCCATGGCCCGGCTGGTGCAGCGGCGCATCGCGGGTGCCGAGATCTCCGCCGAGCGGCTGGGGCTGCTCCTGCTGAACGCCCGCAGCAGCGAACGCACCGACACGCTCACCCTCCACCTGCCCGGCGCGCCCGTCCCCTCGGGCGGCAGGCTGCCGGTGCGCGAGGAGGCCACCGAGACGCTGCGCCGCGATCTGGCGGCGCTGCGCATGCTGGTGCTGCGGCCCGTCGGCGAGGGCGGCGGCACGGCCATGACGCACGTGCGCAACCGGCTCCTCGGCTACCGCGAGGAGGAGAACCTGCCGGCCGCGTCGGCCGCCGTGCAGGACGTCTTCCGCGGCATCGGCGAGGCCGCCCGCGCGGTGCTGGGCCTGCGGACCGCGCTGGGCGGGCCGCAGGACGAGTCCGACGACACACCGGCCACCACCCGCTCGCGCGAGGAGCTGGACGCCGAGGACGCCGCCATCGAGGGCGCCGAGGCGGGCGAGAAGGCGCTGGAGGAGCCCGCCACCGGGTTGCGGCGGCCCACCACACGGGCCGCGGTGCAGGTGGCGCTCGGCTCGTCGCTGGCCATCGTCGGCGGCGAGTTCCTCTCCAGCCAGCGCTGGTACTGGGCGGTACTGACCTGCTGGATCGTCTTCATCAACACCTCGTCCACGGGCGAGATCCTGGTCAAGGGCTACCGCAGACTGCTGGGCACCGTCCTCGGTGTGGTGGCCGGTATCGTGCTGGCCGGGCTCGTCGGGCCGCACACGTGGCCGGCGCTGGCCCTGGTGCTGCTGTTCGTCTTCGCGATGTTCTACACAGCGCCGCTGTCGTACACGCTGATGTCGTTCTTCGTCACGGCCGCGCTGGGTCTGCTGTACACGCTGCTGCACACCTACAGCCTGTCGGTGCTGCTGCTGCGCATCGAGGAGACGGCGCTGGGGGCGGCCTGCGGGATCATCGCGGCCGCGGTGGTGCTGCCGGTGCGCACCGACCGCCGTACGGACGAACTGCTCGTCACCGTCCTGGAGCGGCTCTACGACGTCACCGGCACCGCCGTGGACCAGCTGAGCGGCGGCCGGCAGGCCGATCTCCTCGACCAGGCGCGCGAGCTGGACCAGGCGCTGAGCGATCTGCGCGGCGCCGTCCAGCCGCTGACGCACCCGATCACACCGCTGCGGGCGCGGCGAAACACCGCCCAGTACCTGCTGGCGCTGCTGGAGACCTGCGCCTACCACGCACGATCGCTGGCCGCGACCGCCGAACTGCTGCCCACCCATCCGTCCATAGCGGCGGACCCGCGGCTGCGCCAGGCGTGCCGCCGGATCACGCACAACATCGCGGCGCTCACCGCGCACGTGGCGGACGAGCAGAAGGCGCCGGAGATCGAGACTGGCCCGAGCATCGCGTCCCTCCTGGAGACGGGCGCGACTCCCGGCACCCCCCGCTACGGCCGGATCACCGACCGGGTGCTGCGGCACCTGCAGCGCCTGGACGAGGGCGTGGTCGGCCTGGCCCGGCCGCTGGGCGTCCGGGTGCCTGCGCCCAAGCGGTGAGCCGGGGAGCGGTGGGGCGGGGGCCTGCTGTGGGGCGGGGGCCTCAGAAGTCCGTGGGCAGGTCGCTGGCGGCGGCGATGCCGCGCAGTTCCTCCGTCTCGCGGTGCCGGTCGCGGATGTAGTCGGCGATCTCCGTCAGGCGGGCCGGGTCCGCGGCGGTCGCGGCGTCCGTGACCACCCGGACCGGGCCGGTCTCCTCGATGTCCAGGACGACCAGCTCGTTGTCCAGCCGGCCCGTGACCGCGGTGGCGATGACCAGGGCCGCCTCGTCGCGCACCTGTTGCGGCAGGCCCTGGCTCTGCGGTCCGTCCAGCGGGAAGTCCGTGGTCGGCACCCCTTGGTCCCCCTGTTCGTGGATGGCGCGCAGCACCGGGTCGACGACCGTGAGCAGAAGCTCGTAGTCGTCCTCGGGCATCCGGATCCGCAGCAGGTCGAGGTACACCTCCACGGCCCGGTCGTCGGGCGGAAGCTCGTCATCGTTCATCTGCCCCGGGTTCCCCGCGCGAGGCCGCTCAGACGTCCTCGCCCGTCGGGCCGCCGCGCGGTAGGTGCGTGACACGGCTGTGCGCAGTGCGGTACCGGCGCGTACCGGTACCGCACTGCGCACCCGCGGGGGGCCGGGCACCGCCCTGCCCGTGCCGGTCAGAACGCGTCGGGGCGCGAGCCGCCGGCGCGCCGGCCGGACCGTTCCGCGAGGACCTCGTCGCGGACGCGGGCGCAGCTGCGGCTGATGAGCCGCGAGACGTGCATCTGCGAGATGCCGAGCCGGTCGGCGATGCGGCTCTGGGTCATGTCCTCGAAGAAGCGCATGTAGAGGATGGCGCGTTCGCGTTCGGGAAGCCGGCGCAGTCCCGCCTTGGCCGACTCGCGGTCGACGACGACGTCGTACGAGGTGTCGGCCGCGCCCAGCGTGTCGGCGAGGCTGTAACCGTCGGCCCCGGAGGACATCTCGGCGTCCAGGGACAGGGTGCTGAAGCTGTCCAGCGCCTCCATCCCGGTGCCGACCTCCTCCTCCGTCAGCCCGGTGTGGGCGGCGACGGCCGCGATCGAGGGCTCGGGGCTGCCGGGGTTCTGGGTGAGTTCACGGCGCGCCACACGCACTTTGTTGCGCAGTTCCTGGACCCGGCGGGGGACGCGCAGCGCCCACATCCGGTCCCGGAAGTGCCGCTTCACCTCGCCGGTGATCGTCGGCACGGCGTAGCTCTCGAAGGCCCCCCGGTCCGGGTCGAACCGGTCGATCGCCTTGACCAGCCCCAGCGCCGCCACCTGCCGCAGGTCCTCGATCGACTCGCCGCGGTCGCGGAAGCGGCCCGCGATGCGGTGGGCCATGGGGAGCCAGGCGGTGACGAGTTCATCGCGGACCGAGTCCCGTTCGGGCCCCTCGGGCAGAGCCGCGAGACGCCGGAACAGGGCCTCGGTCTCGGGTGCGTCGTCGTGCTGCCGCCGGGGAGGAGCGGCCTGGTCGTCGGGGGTGCCGGAACGGCTTGTCGATATGTCGATCAGCATGCGGAATCGCTCCTGAACGGTGGTTTCAGGTCTGTACCGCGGGAGGCGGGGCATGGCCCGGGCGACCTGGAGGGCCTCCGGAGCACTCATGCCGCTCCCGCCGGCGCGCCTCCGGTCCGAAGCACGAAATTCCGTCTGCCCGGGGGCGGGAGGAACAAACTCCGCTTCACGGACTTCTTTGCAGCGGGCAACGCTCCTCAGGGTTTCGGGGGGATCACCTCAGGTCAGGGGCACCACGGCGCTGATGCATTTCCCGCCCGTGGGCAGATCGCAGACCTGGACGTCACGGGCCAGCCGGCACACGATCGGCCAGCCACGGCCGCCGCTGCGGCGCCGCCCCTGCGGGTCCTCCGGGGGCCTGGCCACCGGGAGCCGGTCACTGCGGTCGCTCACGCAGACCCGGACGTCGGGTCCGAGGACGTCGACGTGGAAGTCGGTCACCCCGCCGCCGTGCAGGATGGCGTTGGTGGTGAGTTCGGAGGCGACGAGCTGGGCGTCGGTGACGGCGTGCGCGTCACACGGCGGATGACCGGCTCGGCAGCATTCGGTGATCACGTGGGCCACGGCTCGCCGGGCGTCGGCCGGCCGGCACGGTCCGGGCCGGGGCCCGTCGGACGACGGCTCCACAACCGGGGTGGTCCTGTGCTTCTCGCACATCTCCTCGCTCCCTGCGTGGTGGTCGGGTTCTGCGGACGGGGCGGACTGCGACGGACCGGGACCGCGTCGGCCTCCTGAATCCGGCTAGCCCTCGCGGGCGCGGCCAAACATCCGCCGGCGAAGGTGACGGGAGAGCCATCGGAGTGCCGGGAAACGGGTACGCGGAGGGGTACTGCCGATGCGGCGGGCCCGGATGCCCCGCTGCCGCACACCCAACCGCCCCTCCTGGCGGGTGCCGCACATCGGCCCCCTGCGGGGCAAAAACGAGTGAAACCGGTCACTCACCCCCTTCTCGACCGAGGAGAACGACCGAAAATGGTTTACGGTTCATTCATACGCGGCGACGGGGTCGACCCCACAGCGGTCCTCCGCACGCCCGCGCATACGGCCCTGGCTGGCCTCCCCCGTCCAGCCAGGGCTCTTTCATGCCCCAGGTCAGCTCGTCACCCGTCGAAGTGCCCCACGGCCCCCGGCCGCTGAAATGGGCGCAGGCAGATGCGCGGAACCGAACGCCGGTGAGGAGTACCGGGTCATGACCAAAGCGATAAAACTGCTCACCGCCCTCCCCCGCAAGCAGCGCGAACGCCTCATGGAAGTCGCGCGGGAGGTCTCCTTCCCGGAGGACACCAGGATCTTCGAGGCGGGCGGCACCGCCGACCGCTTCTGGGTGATCCGTACCGGGGCCGTCCACCTCGACCAGCAGGTCACACCCACCCGCAAGGTCACCGTGGCGAGTCTGGGCGCGGGCGACCTGCTCGGCTGGTCCTGGCTCTTCCCGCCCTACGAGTGGGACTTCGGCGCCGAGGCCTTCAGCCAGGTGCGCGCCTACGAGTTCGACGGCTCGGCCGTGCTGGCGCTGTCCGTGGAGGACCCGCTGCTGGGCCTGTCCCTGGTGCGGACCGTCGCGGAGATCCTCGCCCACCGGCTGGAGACGACCCGGGGCAGGCTGCTGGAGCAGTACACGATCCCCCGGCGGGGCATGTAGGACGCGGCCCCCGCTCCGGCCCGGGGCCCCCGCCCGGCGTGCGCGCCGTCGTCAGATCCGGTAGCGGCGCAGCGCCGGCACGGCAGCCGCCAGTACCAGCATCAGGGCGACGACCAGCAGCCCGCCGCCGGCGACGGCGGCGCGCGGTCCGAAGGCCGAGCCGGCCGTGCCGTGCAGCACGTCGGCCAGGCGCGGACCGCCCGCCACGACGACCGTGAACACCCCCTGCATCCGGCCGCGCATCTCGTCGGTGGCGGCGGACAGCAGGATCGCGCCGCGGAAGACCATGGAGACCATGTCGGCGACTCCGGCGGCGGCCAGGAACGCCACCGCGATCCACAGATTGCGGCTCAGGCCGGCCCCGGCGACGGCCACACCCCAGGCCGTGACCGCGCCGATCACCATCCAGCCGTGCCGGCGTGCCCGGGAGAAGGTTCCGGAGAACAGGCCGCCGGCCACCGCGCCGATGGGGACGGCCGCGAACAGCAGACCGAGCGCGAGCCCTTCGCCGTAGGGCGCGAAGGTCTCGGCGGCGAGCTGCGGGAACAGGGCTCGGGGCATCCCGAAGACCATGGCGATGATGTCCGCGAGGAAGGACAGCAGCAGCACCTTGTGCCCGGAGATGTAGTGGAAACCGGCGGCGATCTCGCGCACCCCGGCCCGCCGCCGGTCCGTGCCCGTCAGCGGCGGCAGGGAAGGCAGGCGCCACACGGCCCACACCGTGACGCACAGGGCCACGGCGTCGACGAGGTACAGCTCGGGCAGCCCGATGACCGGTATCAGCGCGCCGGCCAGCAGCGGTCCCGCCACCAGTCCGGTCTGCATGACCGTGGAGCCCAGGGCGTTGGCGGCGGCCAGTTCCTCCTCGGGGACCAGACGGGCGATGGAGGCGTTGCGGGCCGGGGAGTTCAGCCCGAAGAACGCCTGCTGGAGGGCGAGCAGCACCATGAGCACCGCCACCGAGTCCAGCCCGGTCAGTGCCTGCACCCAGAACAGCAGGGAGGTGACGGCGATACCGCAGTTTGTCACCAGCAGCAGCTTGCGGCGGTCCACGGTGTCGGCGACGGCGCCGCCCCACAGCGCGAAGACGACCATCGGCACCAGACCGGCGAGGCTCGCGTAGCCGACCCACGCCGAGGAGCCGGTGATGTCGTAGATCTGCTTGGGCACGGCGACGGCCGTGAGCTGGCTGCCGACCGCCGTGACGACGGTGGAGGACCACAGCCTGCGGAAGGCGGGGCGGCGCAGCGGGCGGGTGTCCATGGCCCAGCGGCGCCAGCCCCGGCGGTCCTCCCCGGCCGGGTCAGGGCCGTCGCCGGTCTGTGACGGGCTGCTGCTGTCGGTGCTCTCGCTGGTGTCCACGGCTTTCCTGGTTGCTCGTTACATCTTTCGGTCCGGGGTTCACTATCGCAGCCCAGGCGGTGCCGTTCGCACACGCGTTCCGAGCTGCGGACGGATCCGGCAGCCGGGCTCGGAGGGATTTCGGGTGTGTGGGGATTGTGCGAAGGTCCGCCGAGGGCGCGGGAGCGCAGTTTCACGCCGCGGCGCCGGGTGACCCGACGGCGAGCACTACTTGCCGGGACACGGACAATTCTTCGATCGCAGGTGACTTTTCATGGAGAACTGGCGCGAACACGCCGCGTGCCGCCACGAGGACCCCGATCTGTTCTTCCCGATCGGCACCACGGGTCCGGCGCTGGTGCAGACGGAGCAGGCGAAGGCGGTGTGCCACCGCTGCCCCGTCCGGGAACAGTGCCTGGAGTGGGCGCTGGAGACGGAACAGACCCTCGGGGTGTGGGGCGGGACGAGCGAGAACGAACGGCGCGGGCTGCGGCGGCGCCGGACCGCGGCCCGCCGGCGGCACGGGTAGGCACGCCACCGGCCCGGGCAGCGGACCCCGGACCGGTGTCAGGGGCCCGAGCGGCGCAGCGTCCCCCACCTCGCCGTCTGCCGGGACACCTCGGCCCGGGCGGCGTCGATGACCTGGTCGTCGATCCAGCACAGCGGCCGCACGTCGACGACCAGCGGCTCGTTGTCCGGGCCCCGGGCCGTCTCCCGGCCCTCCAGGGCCCAGGGGCGGACGCCGGGGCCCTTGTCGTGGGGCAGGTGCGCGTAGTCGTGGAGCCGGCGCGCCACCCACAGTTCGACGGACCGGTCCTGCCACCACTCCTCCACGTCGAGCGGGTTGGCCGACAGGCCGGGCATCCGGACGCCGGTCAGCTCGTCGGTGCTGGACGTTGCGCCCAGATCGGTGGCCGGTCCCCGCGACCAGCGGACGTACAGGCCGCTGTGCCGCTCGACGAGGGCGGCGAGGCCGGACAATGACCGCACGACCGGCAGGTCGTCCGGTGCGCTCATCTCGTGGTCTGCCTCCTGCCCCACCTCAGTGACTCCTTTCCGTTCCACCCCGTCGGACCCTCCTGGCCCACCTCAGGAGGCCGGGGTACCCGCGATCAGCCGCCGGAATCGACCGGCGTGCCGCCGGGTGCGTCGCCGAAAGCCGCGGGCAGCCGGAGCGTGAAGACGCACCCGGTGCCGGGCTCGCTCGCCGCCGTGGCGGTGCCGCCGTGGGCATCGGCCGGCTGACGGACTATGGCGAGGCCCAGCCCGCTGCCGCCGGTGCGGCGGCTGCGCGACTTCTCGGCCCGCCAGAACCGGTCGAAGACGTGGGGCAGGTCCTCGGGGGCGATGCCGGTGCCGGTGTCGGTGACGGAGATGACCACGTCGTCGCCGTCGGCGCGGGCGGCCAGGGTGACGGTGCCACCCGCGGGCGTGTGGCGCAGCGCGTTGGAGACGAGGTTGCCGAGCACCTGCCGCATGCGCACGGGGTCGGCGTCCAGGCAGGGTCCGCCCGCGCCCTCGGTGCGCAGGGCGACACCCGCGGTGTGGGCGGCGACCCGGTGGGCGGCGGTGACCTGGTCGAGCAGGTCACCGGCGTCGAGCGGTTCCCGGTGCAGGCGCAGGGTGCCGGCGTCGGCGGCGGAGAGGTCCTGGAGGTCGTCGATGACGCGCTGGAGCACCAGGGCCTCGTCGTGCAGGGAGGCCAGCAGGGCCGGGTCGGGCTCGACGAGGCCGTCCCGGGCCACCTCAAGCCAGCCGCGGATGTTGGTGAGCGGGCTGCGCAGTTCGTGGGCGATGTCGCTGACCATGGCCTTGCGCTGGGCTTCGAGACGCTCGCGGCGTTCGGTCAGCTCGTTGAACGTGCGGGCGAGCAGACCGGTCTCGTCGCGGGTGGTGACGGGGATCCGTACGTGCTGGTCCGGCGGCTGTCGGGCGGTTCGCGCGGGCTGTACGGCTTGGTCATGTAGTCGTCCGCGCCGAGTTCGAGGCCGAGCAGGACGTCGTCCTCGGTGGAGCGGGCGGTCAGCATCAGCACCGGGACGTCGCCGTCGTTGCGCAGTGCCCGGCACACCCCGAAACCGTCGATCCGGGGGAGCATCAGGTCCAGCACGACCAGGCCGGGCCGGTCCAGCCGGGCCGCCTCCAGGGCGGCCCGGCCGTCGTGGACCACGGTCGCGGTGTGCCCCTCCCCCACCAGGGAGCGGCGGATGAGTTCGGCCTGCATCTCGTCGTCCTCGGCGACCAGCACATGTGCGCACACCTGGCGGATCCTGAGCGGTCTGCGGGCCGGTGAGGTCACGGCACCCACGAGTGATCATGTGCCGATCCTGGCCGACACATGTGAGGAACTCGTCAGGGCCGGGGTCAGGGTCTGGCCGGCTTGCCGGGGGTGTGCAGCCAGGTTCGGAACAGGGTGTCCAGGTCCTTGCCGGAGACCCGTTCGGCGAGCGCGGTGAACTGGGCGGTGGTGCCGTGTCCGTCGCGGTGGTCCGAGGCCCAGGCGCGCAGGATCCGGAAGAAGGCCGGATCGCCCACCGCCCGGCGCAACTCGTGCAGGGTCATGGCGCCGCGCGCGTAGACGGGGGCGGCGAAGATGTGCTGGCCGCTGCCGGGGTCGCCGGGCGGGAAGGCCCACAGCCCGTCGCTCGCCGGGCGGGCGTACAGCGCGTCGAACTCGTGCTGGGCGCCCGGGCCGCCGTGCTGCTCGGCGTAGAGCCACTCGGCGTAGGTGGCGAAGCCCTCGTTGAGCCAGATGTCCTGCCAGCGGGTGAGGGAGACGGAGTCGCCGAACCACTGGTGGGCGCTCTCGTGGACGAGGGTGCTCAGGTCGGGTGCGGAGTCGTAGACGGGGCGGGTCTGGGTCTCCAGCGCGTAGCCGACGTCCGGCGCGTGGTCGACGATGGATCCCGCGGCCCGGAACGGGTAGGGCCCGAAGAGCCGGCTCTCCCACCGGAGGACCGACGGCAGTTGCTTCAGCACGGGCGCCGCGTCGGCCGCCTCGCGCGGGTCGACGGCGTTGTAGACCTCGATGCCGTCGCGGGTGGTGTACTGCTCGATATGGAACTTGCCGACGGTGGCGGTTGCCAGGTAGGCGGCCATGGGCTCCGTCTGGCGCCAGCGGTAGGTGGTGCGGGCGTGGGCGGTGCGGCTGCCGAGGAAGACGCCGTTGGCGACGGCGGTGCGGCCCTGGGGGACGGTGATCGTGAAGTCGTACGACGCCTTGTCCAAGGGGTGGTTGTTCGCCGGGAACCAGGTCATGGCGCCCTGCGGCTCCCCGGCGACGAAGGCGCCGTCGTCGGTGGGGATCCAGCCGTCCGGGGAGCCGTCGGGGTCGGTGACCGGCTCGGGGGTGCCGCTGTAGGTGACGGTGACCTGGAAGCGGTGGCCCGCGCGCAGGGCGGCGCGCGGGGTGACGACGAGTTCCTGGCCGTCGCGACGGTGGGCGGCCTTGACGTGGTCGACAAGGACCCCGGTGACGTCGAGGCCCTTGAGGTCCAGGTCGAAGCGGGTGAGCCGCTGGGTGGCCCGGGCGGTGAGGACGGCGGTGCCGTCGAGGTGGCGGCTGTCCGGGTCGTAACGCAGCGTCAGGTCGTAGTGGGAGACGTGGTAGCCGCCGTTGCCGGCGAGCGGGAAGTAGGGGTCGCCCGCGCCGGGGGCACCGGCGGACGCGGAACCGGCGGGCGCGGAACCGGCGGGCGCGGGGCGGGCGGACGCGCCGGGGGTGCCCACGGGGCCGGCGGCGGGTCCGCCGGCGGCCAGCAGCGCCGCGACCGCGACGGGGACGGCGGCGGTCAGGGCGCGTGGGGCGGGTCGGTGCTTGCCGGGTGGCGTCACGGTGTCTCCTCGGAAGGGGGCTGGGGCGGCGTGTGATCAAGGGCCCCCAGACTAGGACCCTCCTGACGCGTCGCGGCAGTACTGCGCGGCCCGCCCGCCGGCCTGGGAAGGGGGGGGGCCGCCGCGTCCGTTTCAGGCGGTCCGGTCGGCCGCGGCGCGGCCGGCCGCTCGGCCCGAGAAGAGGCAGCCGCCTAGGAAGGTGCCCTCCAGCGCGTTGTAACCGTGGACGCCGCCGCCGCCGAAGCCGGCGACCTCGCCCGCCGCGTACAGGCCGTCCACGGGCTGCCCGTCGGGACCCAGCGCCCGGGAGTCGAGGTCGGTCTGGATGCCGCCGAGGGTCTTGCGGGTCAGGATGTGCAGCTTGACGCCGATCAGCGGACCGGCCTCGGGGTCGAGGATGCGGTGTGGCGCGGCGACCCTGCCGAGCCGGTCGCCGACGTAGCGGCGGGCGTTGCGGATGCCCTGCACCTGGGCGTCCTTGCTGTACGGGTTGGCCATCTGCAGGTCTCGGGCGATGACTTGGCGGCGCACCTCGGCGGCGTCGAGCAGCGGCCGGTCGGTCAGTCCGTTCATCTTCTCGACGAGTTCTTCGAGGGTGTCGGCGACGACGAAGTCCGCCCCGTGCCGCAGGAAGTCCCGCACGGGTCCCGGCGCCCCCTTGCCGAGCAGCCGGTCGCGCAGCACCGCCTTGCGGTCCTTGGCGGTGATGTCGGGGTTCTGCTCGGAGCCCGACAGCGCGAACTCCTTCTCGACGATCCTGCGGGTCAGCACGAACCAGGAGTGGTCGTGGACGGCGATGTCCTCGGTGGTGCGCAGGTGCCGCAGGGTGCTCAGTGTGTCGTAGCCCGGCAGGCAGGGGTCGGGCAGCCGGCGGCCGAGGGCGTCGAGCCAGATCGAGGAGGGCCCGGGCAGGATGCGGATGCCGTGGCCGGGCCAGACGGGGTTCCAGTTGCGCACCCCCTCGGTGTAGTGCCACATGCGGTCGCGGTTGACCAGCCGTACGCCGGCCGCCGCGCTGATGTCGAGCATCCGGCCGTCGACGTAGGCGGGGACGCCCGTGACCATGCGGGCCGGCGGGGTGCCCAGCCGCTCGGGCCAGTACCGGCGGACGATCTCGTGGTCGGCGCCGATGCCGCCGCTGGTGACGATCACGGCCTGGGCGGTGAGTTCGAAGGCGCCGCGCTCCTCGCGGCTGGAGGGGACGCCGCGGGGCGCGTCGTCCGGGGCGAGGAGGGTGCCGCGCACCCCGCGTGCCGCGCCGCCCTCGACGACGAGTTCGTCCACCCGGTGGCGGTGGTGGAAGGTGAGCAGTCCGTCCTGGGCCGCCTGGAGGGCGTACCGGACGAAGGGTTCGACGACGCCCGTGCCGGTGCCCCAGGCGATGTGGAAGCGCGGTACGGAGTTGCCGTGGCCGTCGGCCCTGAGGTCGCCGCGCTCGGCCCAGCCGACGGTGGGCAGCAGGCTGATGCCGTGCCCCGCCAGCCAGGAACGCTTCTCCCCGGCCGCGAACTCGACGTAGGCACGGGCCCAGCGCATCGCCCACGTGTCCTCGTCGTCCGGGCGGTCGAACCGCGCGCTGCCCTGCCAGTCGTTCCAGGCCAGGTCGAAGGAGTCCTTGACGCCCAGGCGCCGCTGTTCCGGGGAGTCGACGAGGAACAGTCCGCCGAACGACCAGTACGCCTGGCCGCCGAGGTTGGCGGCGTTCTCCTGGTCGACGAGGGCGACCCTGCGGCCCCGGCTGGTCAGTTCGTGAGCCGCGACCAGGCCGGCGAGGCCCGCTCCGACGACGATGACGTCGGCACCCGTGACGTTCCTGGCGTTCCTGGAGTTCATGGCGTCCCTTCCCTTCTCAGTGCGTTCGCGCGGCTGTGCCGCTGCCGTCGGTGAGCAGTGCGGTGAGCAGTTGCCGCAGCCAGGCGCGGGCGCCGTCGACGTCCCTGTCCAGCAGCAGCTGGACGGTGACGCCGTCGTACGCGGCGACGACCGCGTGGGCGGCGCCGTCCGCGTCGCCGAGGACGACGGGCAGGGGGGTGCGGGCGTGCGCACGGGCCAGCCGGTCGGCGATCGCCCCGCGCAGCCGCGCCCGGTGCTCGCTCAGCGTGGCGGCCACGGCCGGGTCGCGGGCCGCGTGCACCAGGAAGTCCGTCTTGACCAGGAGCCAGTCCAGGTCGAGCAGGAGGACGTCGGTGACCCGGTCCACGGCGGCGCCCACGTCGAGATCGGGGCCGTCCAGGGCCAGCGCCCCGGAGACCTGGCCGGCGATCAGGTCGGCGTGCTCGCGGTAGAGGGCGAAGAAGAGTTCGTCCAGGGTGGTGAAGTTGGAGTAGAAGGCGCCCCGGCTGTATCCGGCGGCCTCGCAGACCTCCTCGATCGACACCCGGCCGAAGCCCTTGGCGGCGAAGACCCGGAACGCGGCCTGGAGCAGGTCGGCCCGCGTCCGGGCCCGGCGCCTCGTGATGCCCGGCCCTGTCTCCGGCTGCCGCCCCGCCTCCGGCGGCTGCCCTGGCTGCCCTGTCATGCCACTGCCACCCCACCTTCGATACGCGAATGTATCGGATGCATCGATGTATCGAAAGGGCCGGGGGAGCCGCTGTGGAGGAAGCCGCTGTGTCACCACCCACCGGAGCGCCTCCGGCGGGTTCCCGGCCGCCCCGTCGTGATCACGTCTGGTTCGCCGGCCCCGGCGGCAGCCATCCATGACCTGGGGAGACCGATGACGGCGGACGTGCGGCAAGTGGCCGACGGCACCTATCTGGTGCACGGCTCCGACACCGACCGGGTGATCCTCGCCGAGGGCGACGCGGTCACCCTCGTCGACACCGGTTACCCCGGCGACCGGCGGCAACTGCTCGACTCGCCGGCCGCCGTGGGCAGTTCGCCCGCGGCGGTGGCGGCCGTGCTGGTCACCCACGCGCACAACGACCACCTGGGTTCCGCCGAGTACCTGCGGGCCACCTGCGGCACACCCGTCCAGCTGCACGAGGACGAGGTCCCGCACGCGCGCCGGGAGTTCCTGCACCAGGTGAGCGTCGGGACGGTACTGCGCAACGGCTGGCGGCCGGGCGTGCTGCCGTGGGCGGTGCACTCGCTGCGCGCCGGCTACACCGCGCACCTGCCCGTCGCCGCCCCCGAGCCGTTCCCGGGGGCCGGCCCGCTGGACCTGCCGGGGCGGCCGGTGCCCGTGCACACCCCCGGCCACACCCGCGGCCACGCGGTGTTCCACCTGCCCGGCGCGGGCGTGGTCATCTCCGGCGACGCCCTGGTGAGCGGCCATCCCACCGCACGGATCACCGGCCCGCAGCTGCTGCCCGACATGTTCCACCACGAGCGCGCCCGGGCACCGGCCTCGCTGGAGTCGCTCGAAGGACTCGAAGCGGACGTGCTGCTCCCGGGCCACGGGCCCGTCCACCGGGGCCCGGTGGAACTGGCCGCCCGCCGGGCACGGGAACACGCGCTCTAGAGTTTCCGCCATGGCTTTGCAGATCAGCGCCACCAACCCGGAGCATCCCGCGCTCCTGCTCGAACTGCCCTGGGAGACGCCGCTGGAGGAGTGGCCCGAGGAGTACCTCGTGCCGCTCCCCCGCGGCATCTCCCGGCACGTCGTGCGCTACGCCCGGGCCGGCGACGAGGTGATCGCCGTCAAGGAACTGGCCGAGCGCCCGGCGCTGCGCGAGTACGAGCTGCTGCGCGACCTGGACCGGCTCGCCATCCCCGCCGTCGACCCGCTCGCCGTGGTCACCGGCCGCACGGACCGCGCGGGGGCGCCGCTGGAACCGGTGCTGATCACCCGGCACCTGGGCGGCTCGATGCCGTACCGCTCGATGTTCGAGACCACCCTGCGGCCCGCCACCATGCACCGGCTGATGGACGCCCTCGCGGTGCTGCTGGTGCGGCTGCACCTGGCCGGGTTCGCCTGGGGCGACTGCTCGCTGTCCAACACGCTCTTCAGGCGCGACGCGGGCGCGTACGCCGCCTATCTCGTCGACGCCGAGACCGGCGAGCTGCACCCCCGGCTCAGCGACGGACAGCGGGACTACGACCTCGACCTGGCCCGGGTGAACATCAGCGGCGAACTGCTCGACCTGGAGGCGTCCGGCGCGCTGCACCCCTCGGTGGACCCGATCGAGTTCGGCACCGAGATCTGCGCCCGCTACGACGGGCTGTGGCGGGAGCTGACCCGCACCTCCGTCTACCCGGCGGGCAAATACCACTACATCGAGCGCCGCATCCGCCGCCTCAACGACCTGGGTTTCGACGTCGCCGAGATGCAGATCGAGCACTCCTCCAACGGCGACACGGTCACCTTCGTGCCCAAGGTCGTCGACGCCGGCCACCACCAGCGGCAGCTGCTGCGGCTGACCGGCCTGGACACCGAGGAGAACCAGGCGCGGCGGCTGCTGACCGACCTGGAGAGCTGGATGGCCACCCAGGACGACTACGCCCCGGGCGACCCCCTCTCGGCCCGTCCCGAAGTGCTCGCGCACCGCTGGGTGCGGGAGGTGTTCCGGCCCACCGTGCGGGAGGTGCCGCGCGAGCTGCGGGGCGCCATGGACCCGGCGGAGATCTACCACGAGCTGCTGGAGCACCGCTGGTACCTGTCCGAGCGGGCGCAGCACGACATCGGCCTGGACACCGCGGTCGAGGACTACGTCAGGAACGTCCTGCCCAGGGCCCGCACCACCCTGGAGCCCACCGCACCCGGGTAGGCGCCCCGGCCCCGGCTCTCACGCGTGCGGGACGACGGCCACGGGGCACCCGGCGTGGTGCAGGACGCCGTGCGCGACGGAGCCGATCCGGGCGCCCACCGCCGTGCGGCGGGCGCGGCGGCCCACGACCACGATCTGGGCGTGCCCGGCCGCCGCCAGCAGCACCTGCCCGGCGCTGCCCATCTCCACCTGTTCGACGAGGGGGACGTCGGGGAAGCGTTCCCGCCACGGCCGCAGTGCCTCGGCGAGGCCCTTCTTCTCGTACGGTTCCAGCCCGCCGGCCTCGTCCAGCAGTTTGAGGGAGCCGGGGCTGTAGGCGAAGACCGGCGGCAGCGTCCAGGCGCGTACCGCCCGGACGGTGGCGCCGCGGGCGGCGGCCGTCTCGAAGGCGAACCGCAGGGTCTCGGCGCTGTCGTCGGCGCTGCCGTGCTGGCCGACGACGACCTCCCGTCCGGCGGCCTCGGCGGCGGGTTCGTCACCGGCCCGCACCAGGACGACGGGCCGTACGGCCTCGGCGATCACCTGCTGGCCGACGGAGCCGACGAGGAACCCGACGAGGGCGCCCTGCCCGCGGGAGCCGAGCACGAGGGCCTCGGCGGCCGCCGCGGCGGAGGTCAGCGCCTCGACGGTGCCGTCCTCCACGACGTCGGTGGTCACGGTCAGGCCGGGGTGGCGGCCGGTGAGGGCGCGCACCGCCTCGTCGACCGCCTCGCGCACCCGCTGCCGCTGTGTGTCGCGGTCGCCGAGGTCGAAGGCGTCGTGGGTCTCGAAGCGCCAGGCGTGCACGACGCGCAGCGGCGCTCCGCGGCGCTCGGCCTCCCGCCCGGCCCACGCCAGCGCGGCGAGGCTCTCCTGCGATCCGTCCACACCTGCCGTGATCGGCCGTGTCATGCCGTCCGCCTCCCTGGGTCGCGGGCCCGTTCGTCGGTCCCAGTCTTCCCCACCGCCGGGGCGAGCCCGCCACCGGCCACCGCCGTCGGCCGCGGGCGCGGCGGGCCCGAAGCGGGCGGGTGCCGTCCGCTCGCCCGGGCGAAGGAGGGCGGACACACCTACGATGGGCGCAAGTGGGCTCGAAGACGGGGGCACCGGGCCTCCCGTCGCGACCGCACGGGGTGGGAGACACATGCCACAGGCCGCGGAAGCCGCGCGGACCGTCATCATGACCGTGGACGACGATCCGGGAGTCTCCCGTGCCGTCGCCCGTGATCTGCGACGGCGCTACGGCGAGTCGTACCGGATCGTGCGCGCGGAGTCCGGCGAGTCCGCGCTGGACGCCCTGCGCGAGCTGAAGCTGCGCGGCGACCTCGTCGCGGTGATCCTGGCCGACTACCGCATGCCGCACATGAACGGCATCGAGTTCCTGGAACAGGCCCTGGACGTCTACCCGGGCGCGCGCCGGGTGCTGCTGACCGCCTACGCGGACACCACCGCGGCGATCGACGCCATCAACGTCGTCGACCTGGACCACTACCTGCTCAAGCCGTGGGACCCGCCCGAGGAGAAGCTGTACCCGGTCCTGGACGACCTGCTCCAGGCGTGGCGGCACAGCGACCACCGGCCGGTGCCGAGCACGAAGGTCGTGGGGCACCGCTGGTCGGCGCGGTCCTCTCAGATACGCGAGTTCCTGGCCCGCAACCAGGTCCCCTACCGCTGGTACTCCTGCGACGAGCCCGAGGGGCAGCGGCTGCTGCGGGCGGCCGGGCAGGACGGCCGGCGGCTGCCGCTGGTGGTCACACCGGACGGCACACCGCTGGTCGAGCCGGAGGCGCCGGAGCTCGCGGCCCACGTGGGTCTGGCGACCACACCGGCGGCCGACTTCTACGACCTCGTCGTGATCGGCGGCGGTCCGGCCGGGCTGGGCGCGGCCGTGTACGGGGCCTCCGAGGGGCTGCGCACGGTCCTGGTGGAGCGTTCGGCGACCGGCGGGCAGGCCGGGCAGAGTTCCCGGATCGAGAACTACCTCGGTTTCCCGGACGGTGTCTCCGGCGCCCAGTTGACGGACCGGGCCCGCCGACAGGCCGCGAAGTTCGGCGCGGAGATCCTCACCGCGCGGGAGGTGACCGGTCTGGAGGTCAACGGCGCGGCCCGCACCGTGCGGTTCTCCGACGGGTCCGCGGTCGCCGCGCACAGCGTGATCCTGGCGACGGGGGTCTCCTACCGCCAGCTCCCGGCGACCGGAGCGCAGGACCTGACCGGCTGCGGCGTGTTCTACGGTTCGGCGCTGACCGAGGCGCCCGCCTGCCACGGTCAGGACGTGTACATCGTGGGCGGCGCCAACTCGGCCGGGCAGGCTGCGATGTACCTGTCACGGGGCGCCAAGTCGGTGACGCTGCTGGTGCGCGGGGCCTCGCTGGCCGCGTCGATGTCGCACTACCTCATCCAGCAGATAGAGGAGTCACCGAACATCTCGGTGCGCACGGGCACGGTCGTGGAGGCCGCGCACGGCACGGACCACCTGGAGCGGCTCACCCTGCGCGACCTGGCGAGCGGGCGCGGTGAACAGGTCGACGCGCAGTGGGTGTTCGTGTTCATCGGCGCCGCGCCGCTGACCGACTGGCTGGACGGCACGGTGCTGCGGGACGAGGGCGGGTTCATCCTGGCCGGGCCCGATCTCACGGCCGACGGCCGGCCGCCCGCGGGCTGGGAGCTGGACCGGCCGCCGTACCACCTGGAGACCAATGTGCCCGGCGTGTTCGTGGCGGGCGACGCCCGCGCCCAGTCCGCCAAGCGGGTCGCGTCCGCCGTCGGAGAGGGAGCCATGGCCGTGATGCTGGTCCACCGCTACCTGGAGCAGTCGTGAGCGGGCGCGTGATGCCGTGCAGCCCCCGGGAGATCGGCTCCCTGTTCCTGTTCGAGAAGCTGTCGGCCGAGCAGTTGGGCCGGCTGTGCAGCGACGGGCGGGTGGAGCGGTTCGAGCCGGGGCCGGTCTACACCGAGGGTGATCCGGCCACCTGCTTCTTCGTGATGCTCGAGGGTACGGTCGTGCTCTCCCGCCGGGTCGGCGACGACGACGTGGAGGTCGCCCGCACCTCGCAGCGCGGGGTGTACACGGGTGCGATGCAGGCGTACATCGGCGACCGGGTGCGGCAGGTGTACACCAACTCGATGCGTGTCACGGAGCCGACGCGGTTCTTCGTGCTGCCCGCGGACACGTTCGCGAGCATCATGCAGGAGTGGTTCCCGATGGCGGTGCACCTGCTGGAGGGGTTGTTCTTCGGGTCGAAGAACGCCCAGGCGGCCATCGGGCAGCGCGAACGGCTGCTGGCGCTGGGCTCGTTGTCCGCCGGTCTCACGCACGAGCTGAACAACCCGGCCGCGGCGGCCGTGCGGGCCACGGCGACGCTGCGCGAGCGGGTGGCGAAGATGCGCCACAAGCTCGCGGTCATCGCGGAGGGGCCCTTCACGCGCGAGCAGTTGGCGGACCTCATCGACATCCAGGAGCGCACGGCCGAGCGGGTGGCCAAGGCCCCCGTGCTCAGTCCGCTGGAGGCCAGCGACCGCGAGGACGCCCTGACCGACTGGCTGGACGACCACGGCGTCGGCAACGGCTGGCAGCTCGCGCCCGCGTTCGTGCAGGCCGGGCTGGACGTCGACTGGCTGGAGCAGGTGGCGGCGGCCGTCGGCGAGGACATCCTGCCGGGGGCCGTGGGGTGGCTCAACTACACGGTGGAGACGGAGCTGCTGATGGACGAGATCGCGGACTCCACCACCCGCGTCTCCCGCCTCGTCGACGCCGCCAAGCAGTACTCGCAGCTGGACCGGGCGCCCTACCAGGTCGCCGACGTGCACGAACTCCTCGACAGCACGCTGCTGATGCTGTCGGGCAAGACGGGCCCGCGGATCAGGGTCGTCAAGGAGTACGACCGGACGCTGCCGCGGATCCCGGCCTACCCGGCCGAGCTGAACCAGGTGTGGACCAACCTGATCGACAACGCGGTCTCGGCCATGGACGGCACGGGCGGCGAGGGCACCCTGACGGTGCGCACGGCGCTCGACGGCGAGCGGCTGCTGGTCGAGTTCCGGGACACCGGACCCGGGGTGCCGCCGGAGATCCGCGGCCGCATCTTCGACCCGTTCTTCACCACCAAGCCGGTGGGCCAGGGCACCGGCCTCGGGCTGGACATCTCCTGGCGGATCGTGGTCAACAAGCACCACGGCAGCCTCGCGGTGGAGTCGGTGCCGGGTGACACGCGCTTCAAGGTCCTGCTGCCGCTGACCGCGACGGACGGCGACGGCACGGCACTGGGTCCCACCCCCGAGGAGGCGGTATGAACGACGACGACCGCGAGGACGGCTTCATCGACCCGGCCGCAGCGCCGAGCGGGCCGGGCTGCGTCGAGTGCGAGGCGGCCGGCGGCTGGTGGTTCCACCTGCGGCGCTGTGCGCTGTGCGGGCACGTCGGCTGCTGCGACGACTCCCCCGGCAAGCACGCCGGCGCCCACTACCGGGCCACGGGGCACCCGGTGATCCGCAGCTACGAGCCGGGCGAGGAGTGGTTCTGGAACTTCGCGACTCAGGAGCTGTACGACTCCGGTCCGCCGCTGGCGCCCCCGGCCGCCCACCCGGCCGACCAGCCGGTGCCGGGCCCGGTGGGACGGGTCCCGCACGACTGGGCGCGGACCCTGCGCTGAGCGGCGGCCGGCGGGGCCCTGCGGGACGCAGGATGCCCCGCCGGGGGCGGGGCATCCAGGTCACGGGTCCGGGGGTCCGTCAGGGACGGGCCACCGGGGTGTTGGCGGCGGTGACGTTGACCGCCGCCCAGGCCGAGTCCACCGTGCGGTACTCGGTGCTGTTCGCGCCGTAGAGGTCCTTGGCCGCCTGCAGCGTCGCGACGCGCGCGTCGTGGAAGTCGGTCGTGGAGACCATGTAGCGGGTCAGCGCCCGGTAGAAGATCGCGGTGGCCTTGGTGCGGCCGATGCCGCGCACCGACAGTCCGCCGTAGGTCGGCGAGTCGTAGGCCACGCCGCCGATCGTCTTGCGGCCGCTGCCCTCCGCGAGCAGGTAGTACGCGTGCGAGGAGACCCCGGAACCGGCGTGCACCTCGGTGTAGTACACCGACGGCGACCAGTAGTCGATCGCGCCCTCGAGGGTGTCGAGGGAGGGGTGGTCGAGGCGGCGCAGGAACTTCTGGGCCAGGCCCAGCTTCTCGCCGAGGAGGTAGTTCGGCGGGTTCTTCGGGTTGTCGGCGAAGAACTCGACGTTGGAGCCGAAGATGTCGGCGAGCGACTCGTTCAGCGACCCCGGCTCGCCGTACTGGTTGCCGGCGGCGTCCACCCGGGTGGGCTCCAGCCGGGCGGTGGAGTCCACGACTCCGTGGGTCAGTTCGTGGCCGGTGACGTCGAGGGCGACGAGCGGCTTCTTGAACATCTGGCCGTCGCCGTCGCCGTACAGCATGCAGTCGCACGTCGGGTCCCAGAACGCGTTCGCGATCCCGTTGCCGAAGTGCACCATGGCCTTGGCGCCCTTGGAGTTGTTCTCGATGCCCTTGCGGCCGAACGTCTTCTTGTAGAAGTCCAGCGTCTTGCTGATGCCGTACTGGGCGTCGACGGCGGCGGTGACGCGGTTGGAGACGGCGCCGTTGCCCCACTTGTTGTTCGTGCTGGTGATCTTCGTGCCGCGCGCGAAGCTCACCTGCAGCTGGTTCCTGGCGTCCCGGGTCTCCGTGCCGTAGCGCGTGGGGTCGGCCAGCACGAAGCCGGTCCGGGCCGTCTGCGTGGTGGTCAGGGCGACCGGGCCGACGAACAGGGACGCGCCGCTGCCCGTGGTGGTGCGCGGGTAGCGGCCGGAGGAGAGGGAGGTGCGGCCGAGCGAGTCGAGCGAGCCGGGCGGCGGGACGCTGCCCCTCGTCGGCAGGGTTCCGCTCTGGCGGCTCAGGGTGGCGCGCAGTTTCGGCGACAGGAACTCGTCGCTGTCGGGTGTGTTGCTGCGCACCTTGCCGGTGACGGCGTCGATGACGACCGTCCGCGAGCGGGCTCCCTCGGTGGTGGCGCTGTCGGTGACGTGGACCTGGTAGGCGAGCGCCGGGGCGCCGCCGCGGGCGTCCACCACGAGCTGGGCGGTGCCCGCCTCGCCCTTGGCCGTGGAGGCGGCCTTGGCGGCGGCCTGCGCGGGCGTCACCGCGGCGCGGGTGGTGGCGGGCTCGACCGTCCGGTCGGAGGCCCGGGTGACACCGGTGTACGCCAGGTTCCGGTTCAGGTGGACGACGAGGTCGCCGCCGAGCACCGTCATGCCCCGGTGGGCGCGGACGAAGCGGACGTGCCGGGCGCCCTCGGGGTCGATCATCACGTCCTGGGCGCGCAGTTCGTCCCCCTGGACGACGCCGGTCGCCGACGCGTGGGCGAAGGCGGCGGCACGGGCGGCACTCACCACCGTGGCGGTGGAGGTGCTGACGGCCGACACCGTGCGGCCCGGCCCCTTGGCGGGGGCGGCCACTGCCGGGCCGGCCAGGCCCGTGACGGTCGTCGTCGCGGCGACGGCGACCGCCACGTTGCGTATGTGGGGTCTGTGCACTCTTGAGGGTTCCTTCGGTGGTGAAGGCGGCCGGGATCACCAACCGCCCCGACGCATGGCGCGATCGCGCCATGAGGGCCGGTCGGGCCCCGGAAAGAAACCCTTGTGGGCAAGCCATGCACATGTAAAGCACGAATGATCCATTCCGTGCCGCCCAGGGCAATCCTTTGCCAATCCAGTCCCACTCGGTGATCAACGAGTGATCGGTGAGTGACCAACTGTGTGTCGTACGGGGAGATGTGACGCGATACGAGATGGTTGCCTCGATCGAATGTGATCAATCTCGCAACGGCCCCCACGCCGACGGAGACGGGAGCGGACACGTATGGCCTCACGCACGACGTGCACGAGCGCGGTGCTCGGATCGCTGGTACTGACCCTGCTCACCGGGCCGGCGCGGGCGGCGGACGGCGCCCCGAGGACGCCGGCGCCGGACACCCCCGCGCTCCCGGCCCGCGCCGCCTCCGCGCTCCCGGCCCGCGGTGCCCCGGCGGCCCACGAACTGCCCGCCCCGGACACCGCGGCGCTGGACGGCCTCCTGCGCACCGCGCTCACCCGGGGCGCGCCCGGTGCGATGGCCCGGGTCGACGACCACCGCACGGCCTACGACGACCACGCCACCGTCCACCAGGCGACCGAGGGGAGTGCCGACCGCGGTGACGCGCGGGCGATGGACACCGCCGACCGCTTCCGCATCGGCAGCGTCACCAAGACGTTCACCGCCGTCGTCCTGCTGCAACTGGCCGCCGAGGGCCGGGTGCGGCTCGACACCTCCGTCGACCACTACCTGCCGGGGCTGCTGCCCGACGACCGGATCACGGTGCGCCACGTGCTGGGCCACCGCAGCGGCCTGTACGACTACACCGAGGACCTCTTCGCCGCCACGGCCTTGGGCTTCGAGGCCGTGCGCACCCAGGTCTTCACCTACCGCCAGCTGCTGGACCGGTCCCTGCGCCACCCGCGCACCCACGCGCCCGGCGCCGCCTACGCCTACTCCAACACCAACTACGTCGTCGCCGGCCTGCTCGTCGAGAAGCTGACGGGCCACCCGGTGCGCACCGAGTACGAGAACCGCATCATCAAGCCCCTGAAACTGAGCGACACCTTCTACGTCCACCCCGACACGCAGATCCCCGGCCGCCACGCCCACGGCTACCTCACGCCGGACGAGGCGAAGGGCGCCCTGGTGGACGCCACCGACCAGACGGCGTCGTGGGCGCAGAGCGCGGGCGCGCTCATCTCCTCCACCCGCGACCTGAACACCTTCTTCTCCGCGCTGCTGGGCGGCCGGCTGCTGCCCGCCGCCCAGCTGACCGAGATGGAACGCTGGAACCCCGCGGGCACCGCCCAGGCCTACGGGCTCGGACTGCGCCGCCGCGACCTGTCCTGCGGGATCTCGGTGTACGGGCACACCGGGGCGGTGCAGGGCTTCTACACCTACGCCTTCACCAGCAAGGACGGACTGCGCAGCCTGGCCGCGGTCGCCAACACCTCCAACAACGGCGCGGTGCACGAGACGATGCTGGCCACCCTGGAGGCCGCGTTCTGCGGCAGGAAGACCGCCGCGCGCGCCGCCGCCCCGGCGCCGCGGAGGGCCTCGGTGCACGACCTCGCACGGTGAGCCGGCCCGCGATCTTGGCGGAATCGGTCCTTCCGGGCCAGGATGCCCCCATGAAGGGTGATCTCTTTTCCAGTGAGCACGTGGTGCGGCCCGCGACCGCACCGGGCATGTACGTCGAGAACGCCAAGTGCGTCAGATACGTGGTGAACGGCGAGATGCTGGCCCGCCAGGGCGCCATGGTGGCCTGGCGCGGCAGTCTCCAGTTCGAACGCAAGGGCCAGGGCGTGGGCGGCATGCTCAAGCGCGCGGTCACCGGGGAGGGGCTGGCGCTGATGTCGGTGCGCGGACAGGGCGAGGCCTGGTTCGCGCACGAGGCGCAGAACTGCTTCATCGTGCAGGTCGACCCGGGCGACGAGTTCACCGTCAACGGCCGCAACGTACTGTGCTTCGACGCGACGTTGTCGTACGAGATCAAGACGGTCAAGGGGTCGGGCATCGCGGGGGGCGGGCTGTTCAACAGCGTCTTCACCGGGCAGGGCCGGCTCGCTCTGGCGTGCGAGGGCAACCCGCTGGTCATACCGGTCACGCCCGACCAGCCGGTGTACGTCGACACGGACGCGGTCGTCGGCTGGACCGCCCGCCTGCAGACGTCGCTGCACCGCTCGCAGTCCATCGGCTCGATGCTGCGCGGCGGCTCCGGCGAGGCGGTGCAGCTGATGCTCCAGGGCGAGGGCCACGTCGTCGTCCGCCCCAGCGAGGCGACCCCGCAGAAGGCCCAGCAGCACTGAGGACCGAATCGCCGGACATGTGTTGACCTGCGGGGCCCCGGCGGGTGAGGCTCGGGGTGGCGCGGACCCCCGCCCCGCGCCGGGAGGATGAACCGCCTTGATCGGCATCTCGCAGATCGAAACCACGGCCGAACGGATCGCCGGTCATCTCGTGCGCACTCCGACCGTGCCGAGCCCCGGCCTGTCCGCGCTGCTCGGCGTCCCGGTGACCGCGAAACTGGAGCTGCTCCAGCGCACCGGCTCGTTCAAGGCGCGCGGCGCGACGGCGAAGCTGCTCTCGCTCGACGAGGCGGAGCGGGCGGCGGGCGTGGTGGCGGTCAGCGGCGGCAACCACGGCATCGCGCTTGCTGTGATGGCCGCTGCCCTCCAGGTGAAGGCCACCGTCGTCATGCCCCGCACGGCACCGGCCCGGTCCCTGAGGATCGCGGAGGAGACGGGCGCGTCGCTGCATCTGACCGACGGCATGGACGAAGCCTTCGCGACGGCGGCGCGGCTGCGCGACGAGGGGCTCACCCTCGTCCATCCCTTCGACGACCCGGTCGTGATCGCGGGGCAGGGCACCGTGGGACTGGAGTTCGCCCAGGACGCCGGTCCGCTCACGGACGTGCTCGTGAGCGTCGGGGGCGGCGGGCTGATCGCGGGCGTCGCCGCGGCGCTGCGCGCACTCCGCCCCGGGGTACGGGTGTGGGGTGTGGAGACCGAGGGCGCCCAGGCCATGTCGCAGGCGCTCGCGGCGGGCGGCCCGGTGGCGGTCGACCTCTCCTCGATCGTCACCACGCTGAGCGCCCCGTCGGTCTCGCAGCTGACGTACGAGCACGCCCGCGACCTGGTCGAGGAGGTGCTCGTGGTGCCGGACCGGGCCGCCGTCCAGGGCGTGCTCGACCTCGCCGAGCACGCCAAGGTGTGGACGGAGCCCGCGGCCGGCTGTCTGCTGCCGGCCGCCCACCTGGTGCGGGAGCGGGTCGGTGCCGACGCCCGGCTGGGGCTGGTGGTGTGCGGCGGCAACGCGTCGGCCACCGACATCGCTCAGTGGGCGGACCGGTTCGGGCTGCATCGATAGGGCCGTTTCCGGGGGCGCCGGCCGGGGACTCGGCCACCATGGTGCAAATCGGATACACGATGATGACCGAGCAGGCCGGTCCGCGTGAGCTGGTGGACCACGTGGTGCGGGCCGAGGAGGTCGGCTTCGACTTCTCGGTCATCTCGGACCACTACTTCCCGTGGCTGCGTGCGCAGGGTCACGCGCCGTACGCGTGGAGCGTGCTGGGGGCGGCGGCTCAGGCGACCTCGCGGATCCCGCTGATGACGTACGTGACCTGCCCGACCTTCCGCTACCACCCGGCGATCGTGGCGCAGAAGGCGGCGACGGTGCAGTTGCTGGCGCAGGGCAGGTTCCGGCTCGGACTGGGGTCGGGCGAGAACCTCAACGAGCATGTCGTGGGCGGCGGCTGGCCCTCGGTGGACGTGCGCCACGAGCGTCTCGAAGAGGCCGTCGAGATCATCCGGGCGCTGTTCCAGGGCGGGCATGTCACCCGGCACGGCGCGCACTTCGACGTGGAGTCGGCCCGGCTGTGGGACCTGCCGGACGAGCCGCCGCCCATCGGCATCGCGGTCTCCGGCGAGCAGTCCTGCAGGCTCGCCGGGCACCTCGCCGACCTGGTCATCGCCACCGAGCCGAAGGCGGGGCTGCTGGAGGCCTTCGACCGGCACGGCGGCGAGGGCAAACCCCGGGTGGGACAACTGCCCGTCTGCTACGACACCGACCGGGACGCGGCGATCGGGCGTGCGCACGAGCAGTTCCGCTGGTTCGGCAGCGGCTGGAAGGTCAACTCCGAGCTGCCGCACCCGGACTCGTTCGACGCGGCGACCCAGTTCGTCACCCGGGACGACGTCGCCGAGTCGATCCCGTGCGGCGACGATCCGGAGGCGTTCGTGGAGGCCGTACGTCCCTACGCGGAGGCCGGATTCACGGAGGTCGCGCTGGTCCAGATCGGCGGCCGGTCGCAGGAGCCGTTCCTGGACTGGTCGGCGAAGGCCCTGCTGCCGGCTCTGCGGGACGCCTTCGGCTGAGCCCCCCGGCGCACTCGCCGGGAGGTCCCGGGGGGCCGGCCGGCGCTCAGCGGGACGTGTGGCGGCGCCTGGCCCACAGCGGCAGCACGAACCAGCACAGCAGGTACCAGCCGACGACCGGCGCGACCAGCCACGGCACCAGCCCGTCGTGCGTGGCCACCCGGAGGATGAGCAGCAGCGAGGCGGTCATGGTGGCCAGCAGCAGCACCAGGCCGACGAAGGTCATCCGGGACGCCCAGCGGACCGCCTGGGGCTTGACCCGGCGCCCGGAGACCAGGCGGTGCAGGGAGACCGGGCCGATGAGCGCGCCGGTCGCGGCGGCGCCCAGGACGACCGTCACGATGTAGATGGTTCGGTCGGCGGGGGCGAGCGTCGCGTACTTGGGCTGGAACACCACGGTGAGCAGGAAGCCGAAGAGGATCTGGACCCCGGTCTGGGCGACCCGCACCTCCTGGATCAGCTCCACCCACATGCGGTCGGCCCGCTCCTCCTGTGTCTCGTCGCGTCCCCGGCGCCGCCGTTCCTCCGCCGCCCGCTCCGTCGCCATCGCACCGCCTCCCGGATCCGTGGCCCAGCCCCTCGACGGGCCGGGCTCATCCCTCGCGTGTGCCCCGCAAGGCGGGAAACCTGCCGCACGGTCCGGCACGCCGGGCGCCCGGACGGCGGTGGGCGGCCGGCGCGTCTACCAGCGGCTCTCCACCTGGTCCTGGATCCGCCGCTCGTAGAGGTCGCGGATCGCGGCCACCGTCTCCTCGGGCAGCGGCGGCAGCTTGCCGACGGCGGCGTTGGCGCGGGCCTGCCGCGCCGAGCGGGCCCCCGGGATGACGGTGGTGACGCCGGGCTGCTGGATGATCCAGCGCAGGGCCAGCTGGGCCGGGGTGCAGCCCTCGGGGGCGAGCGCGGCGAACTCGGCCGCGGCCTCCACACCGGTGGCGAAGTCCACCCCGGAGAAGGTCTCGCCCTGGTCGAACGCCTCTCCGTGCCGGTTGTAGGTGCGGTGGTCGTCGGCCGGGAAGACGGTGTCCTTGGTGTATTTGCCCGAGAGCAGGCCGGAGGCGAGCGGCACCCGCGCGATGATGCCGACGCCCGCCTCCCGCGCGGCGGGCAGCACCTCGCGCAGCGGCTTCATGCGGAACGGGTTGAGGATGATCTGCACGCCGGCCACGTTCGGCCGCGCGATCGCCGTCAGCGCCTCGGCGCAGGTCTCCACACTGACGCCGTAGGCGGCGATCCGCTCCTCCTCGACGAGGGTGTCGAGCGCGTCGAAGACCGCGTCCGTGGAGTACACGGACGTCGGCGGGCAGTGCAGCTGCACGAGGTCGATGCGGTCGACGCCGAGGTTGCGGCGGGAGCGGTCGTTCCAGGCACGGAAGTTGTCCAGGACGTAGTGCTCGGGGATCTGCTCGACACGCCGGCCCATCTTTGTCGCGACGAGCACGTGCAGGTCGGGGCGGCTGCTGAGGAAGGTGGCGATGGTCTGCTCGCTGCGCCCGTCGCCGTAGACGTCCGCGGTGTCGAAGAAGGTCACGCCCGCCTCGGCGGCGGCCTCCAGTACGGCGAGGGCTTCCTTGTCGTCGACCTCGCCCCAGTCGGCGCCCAGTTGCCAGGTGCCGAGGCCGACGACCGAGGCGTGCTGGCCGGACCTGCCGAATTCACGTTCGTTCATGCCGTCAGTCTGTCACCCGGCGCCCGCCGGGACGGCGTTCGCGCGGCCCGCGCAGGCCGACAGCGGCACGGCGGCCGGCGGCACGGCGGACCGAGGGGTTCAGCAGGCGTGTGGTTCAGCGGGCCTGTGAGCGGGCCTGCACCGTCCGGGCGACCCTCGGTCCGAGCCACCGCTTCAGCCGTCGCGCCACCGCGAGCCGGCCGG
This sequence comes from Streptomyces sp. NPDC021356, assembly GCF_040641015.1. NCBI lineage: Bacteria > Bacillati > Actinomycetota > Actinomycetes > Kitasatosporales > Streptomycetaceae > Streptomyces > Streptomyces sp. NPDC021356. The sequence continues at coordinate 37,019 of NZ_JBFACU010000037.1, forward strand.
CCGCCTTGTCGATGCCGTAGTAGAGCTGCGGCGGGACGTAGGGCAGCAGCGGTGAGTGGCGCTGGCCGAGCAGCGCGAACATGCGGTGCGGGGGCAGGTGGATGTAGCGGGGCAGGTTCTCGTACCACTGGGCGCTGTGCCGGGCCGCGCTCTGGACGGGCAGCAGGGCGAAGCGGCGTTCACGCTCGTAGGCGGCGAGGGCCGGGCGGAGGCCGGCGTGTGCGCGCAGGGCGCCGGCCAGGCAGATCGCGTCCTCCAGCGCGAGGGTGGTGCCGGCACCGACCGAGTAGTGCGTGGTGTGGGCGGCGTCGCCGAGCAGGACCAGGCCGTCGCGGTACCAGGTGCGGTTCGTGAGGGTGCGGAAGGTGAGCCACGGCGCGCTGCCCGCACCCGCCGAGCGGCCGATGAGCGGGTGCCCGTCGAGCACCCCGGCGAAGACCTTCTCCAGCAGCGCCGACGTGCCGGCCTCGTCGAGCCGGTCGAGCCCCAGGCCGGTGAAGGTCTGGGCGGAGCACTCGACGACGCAGGTGCTGTGCGCGTCGTCGTACGCGTAGCCGTAGCACCAGATCCAGCCGTGGCCGGTCTCGACGAAGGCGAAGGTGAAGGCGTCGAAGACCTTCGTGGTGCCGAGCCAGAGGTAGCGGTTGCGGCCGAGGTGGGTGCGGGTGCCGAAGTGCGCGGCGTGCCGGGTGCGCAGCGCGCTGTGCACGCCGTCCGCGGCGACCACGAGGTCGGCGGCGGGCAGGTCGTCGGCGGTGACCTCGCTCTCGAACTCCACCCGTACGCCCAGGGCGCGGGCCCGGTCGGCGAGGATCTCCAGGAGCCGGTGCCTGCCGATGCCGAAGCCCTCGTCGCCTCGGTGACGGGTCGTCAGGTCTCCGACGCGGGCGACGCCGTCGCGCCAGCGGACGGAGTGCGCCCGCACGGCAGCCGCCGACTCGGGGTCGTGGGTGTGCAGCAGGTCGAGCAGTCCCTGCCAGTACGTGACGCCCCAGCCGTAGGTCGAGCCCTCGGGGTTGCGTTCGTGGACGGTGATGTCGTGGGACGGGTCCTGCCGCTTGAGCAGGATGGAGAGGTACAGGCCGGCGGGCCCGCCGCCGACGCAGGCGACCTTCACGCACACCCCTGAGGCTACCGAGAGCGGTCGATGGGCAACGAAGAGTAACAGAACACGTGCCTCTCGCCACGCACTGTCACTGCCACTGCCGCCCGTGCTCCCGCTTGTCGTGGGGCAGGCCTGTCCCACGACGTGGGCCCGGGCCGGTCAGGCCTCGGCCGTGCGGCACTCCGGGTGGCCCCAGCCCTGGGCGTTCTTGGCGATGGACTCGCCGGCGGCGTAGGAGCGACCGCACAGGCAGCGGCCGGGGAACTTCGCCTTGATCGTGCGCGAGGAGGCGGAGGAGGCGGTGGCGCCGGTGCGGCGGGGGGCCTTGCGGCGCGGCGCGGCGGCCTTGGGGGTGTCGGGCGAGGGCGGGGGTTCCGGTGAGCCGAGTGCGCTGCCGGCCGGTTCCTGCACGCGGGCGGCCTGGCTGGCGGCGCGGTCGGCGAAGTCGTTGAGCGGGTCGCCGTCCACCTGGTGGGCGGGGACGTAGCGGAAGTCGACGGAGCGGCCGTCGAGCAGTTCGTCGATCCGCACGACGAGTTCCTGGTTGGCCACGGGTTTGCCCGCGGCCGTCTTCCAGCCGTTGCGCTTCCAGCCCGGCAGCCAGGTGGTGACGGCCTTCATCGCGTACTGGGAGTCCATGCGGACCTCGAGCGGTGTGTCCGGGTCGGTCGCCGAGAGGAGCCGTTCCAGGGCGGTCAGCTCGGCGACGTTGTTGGTCGCGGTGCCGAGGGCACCGGCCTCCCAGCGGGCCGCGGTCCCGGTGTCGTCCGAGACCACCCACGCCCAGCCCGCCGGACCCGGATTCCCCTTCGAGGCCCCGTCGCAGGCGGCCACCACTCGTTCACGCATGGGCTCGATGATGCCACGGCCCGGCCGGTGCCCGTGCCCTCGCCCGACGGACCCCTACAAGACGTCCTCGACCTGCGGTTTCTCCCCCTTTGTGGTGGTGATGTCGATCACGGAGAAGTGGGCGCCCTGCGGGTCGCCGAGCACCGCCGTCCGGCCGAAGGGGCTGTCCGCCGGGCCGTAGCGCACCACGCCGCCCAGGCGGGTGGCGGCGGCGGCCGCGGCGTCGCAGTCGGCCACCATGAAGTACACGTTGAGGTACGAGGGCACCTCGGGCGGGAAGTCGCCGGTCATGCGCATCCGGCCGAGCACCGTCTCGTCGCCGAGGTCGAACGTGCGGAAGTCGATGGCGTCGTCCTGGAGCTGCTTGGCGGTGTAGCCGAAGACCGAGGTGAGGAAGGTGTCCGCCGCCCCGGGCTCGCGGGTGAGGAGTTCGGCCCAGCAGTAGGCGCCGGGGACCCCGGTGGCCTCGAACCCTTCGTGGGTGCCGCCCTGCCACACGCCGAACACGGCGCCGCTGGGCTCGCGCGCCAGGCACATGGTGCCGAAGTCGCCGACCCGCATCGGCTCCATGAGCACCTCGCCGCCGTGGTCGCGGATGCGGCGCGCGGTGGCCGCCGCGTCGGGCGAGGCGAAGTACAGGCACCACTGGGACTGCCCCTCCTGCCCGGGCATCGGCGGTACGACGGCCGCGACCGCCTTGCCGTCCACGTAGGCCTCGGTGTAGTTGCCGTACTGCGAGGACGACTCGCCGAAGGTCCAGCCGAGGACCTCGCCGTAGAAGGTCTTGGCCTGCTCGACGTCGGTGAACATCGCATCGGCCCAGCAGGGTGTTCCCTCAGGTCGTACCGCCATGGCTGCGGCCCTCTTCCGGTCGGTGGCTCGTCCGCATGCTCACGCTAGCCACACGCGCGCACCGGCGCGCGGCGGGAAGCGGCCGCCTCAGAGCGCGCGCAGGCCCCGGTCGGCGAAAGCGATCAGCCACTCGAAGCTCTCGTCGACGTCGGCGCTCCACTGGAAGCCGCCCGCCGACTGCAGGGTGGCGAAGCCGTGGCAGAGGCTACGGAGCATGCGCAGGGCGTGGTCCACGTCGGACTCCGCAACGGTGTAGCCGCGCAGGACCGCCATGAACGCGTCGAGCAGCCGCCGGCCGGAGGCAGCCAGGGGATCGTCCGGGCCGGACGGTTCCACGCCGATCGTCGCGGCGTACCGGCCGGGGTGCTCCAGGACGAAGGCGCGGAAGGCGCGTGCCGCGGCGGCCAGGGCGTCGCGGCCCGCGCGGCCCTGGACCGCGCTGCCGACGGCGTCGGCGGCCTGGCCGAGCGCCAGGGCGGCGATCCGCCGGTTGAGGTCCTCCTGGCCGCCTACGTGCTTGTAGAGGGAGGGAGTGCGTACGCCGAGCCGTTCGGCCAGCAGGCCCATCGTCAGGCGGGCGAGGCCCACCTCGTCGGCGACGGCGGCGCCGGCCGCGACGACGGCCGCCGGGTCCAGTCCGGCCCTAGGCACGGGCCGCCTCCGTCCCGAGGAAGGCGAGCACGAGCGAGAGCACCTGGTCGGGGAACTGGTCGTGCGGGTAGTGCCCGGCGCCTTCGATCATCTCCAGGCGGCCGATGCCGGCGGGCAGGGCGTCGACGATCGCGGAGCCCTCGGCGTGCGGGTCGGCCCAGTCGGGGTCGAGGGTGCCCATCACGACCAGGACCGGACGGCGGACCTCGCCCAGGCACGCTCCCGCGTCGGCCGGGTCGGTGCGGCCCATGCGCTGCATGGCCTTCATCCGGCCCGGCTCGCGCAGCAGGGTCTCGAAACGGCCGAGCCGCTCGGCCCAGTCGGCCGGCTTGACGCCGGGGTAGGCGGTGTCGAGGTAGGAGCGCCACAGCGGCACGCTGCCGAACACGCCCGCGCCGAGCAGCCGCAGCATGCCCTGCCGGAACCGCTTCACCCGCAGGTCGCCGAGGCGGATCGACTGCTTGCGGGTGAAGGGCGCCAGTTCGACGACGCCGGTGACCAGCGAGGGTTCCCGGGCGGCGGCGATGGTGGCGGCGCCGCCGGAGATCGAGTGGCCGACGAGCACGGCCGGGCCGCCCAGGTGGCGGACGACGGCGAGCAGGTCGCCGGCGATGGCGGTGCGGCTCCAGTCCTGGAAGGCGGTGCCGGACTCCCCGCAGCCGCGCAGATCGACCGCGGCGACCCGGTGGCCGGCGGCGACCAGGGGCGGGATCAAGGCGCGGTAGGCGGCCCGGCTGTCGCCCATGCCGTGCGCGAGGACGACCAGCGGGCCGGATCCCGCCACCTCGTAAGCGATCGTGCCGCCGTCGACGGCCAGGTACTCGGTCATGACGCCCTCCTTGGCTAACCTCGTTAGCCAAAAGCTAATGCCATTAACCAAGCCTGTCAACGCCTGCCGGATGACCGGCCCACTCCCCCGGACAGGTGGGCCGGCCGCGCGGCCGGCCGCTACTCGCCCGCGTAGGCCCTTTTCAGCGCGGCGATGTCGAGCTTGCCCATCGCGAGCATCGCCCGGGTGGTGCGGGCCGCCTTCTGCGGGTCGGCGTCGTTGATCATGTCGATCAGCTCGTCCGGGACGACCTGCCAGGACACGCCGTACCTGTCCTTGAGCCAGCCGCAGGGGCCCGGCTCGCCGCCGTTGTCCGTGAGCCGGGCCCAGTAGTGGTCGACCTCCTTCTGGTCCGCGCAGTGGATCTGGAAGGAGATCGACTCGTTGAACGTGAACTGCGGACCGCCGTTCAGCGCGATGAACCGGTGGCCGTTCGCCGTGAACTCCACGGTGACCACCGACCCGGCGGGGCCGGGCCCGGCCTCGTTGGAGCGGCCGATCCGCCCGATGCTGGAGTCCTTGAAGATCGAGACGTAGTAGTGGGCGGCCTCCTCGGCCGTGCCGTCGAACCAGAGGCAGGTGGTGAATCCCTGGGTGGCCACGGGGTCCTCCTTGGGTGTGGGACGCGGTCTTCCGTGTCGACCGGTCCGCGCGGTCACCTGTATCGACCGGGCCGCGCCGCGGAACTCATCGCTCGGCCGTGAATCAAATTCCGGCACCCCCCCGCGACCAGCCCCCCTAGCATCCCGTCCATGACGACCCCACCGCCCGCCGACGGCATCCGGCCCTTCCGGCTCGACGTCCCGCAGAGCGCCCTCGACGACCTGAACGACCGCCTCGACCGCACCCGCTGGCCCGACGAACTGCCCGGCGCGGGCTGGGACCACGGGGTGCCCGCCGGCTACCTGCGCGAGCTGGTCCGCCACTGGCGGCACGCGTACGACTGGCGGGCGGCCGAGGCACGGCTGAACCAGTGGCCGCAGTTCACCACCACGATCGACGGCGCGAACATCCACTTCGCGCACGTCCGCTCCCCCGAGCCCGACGCCACCCCGCTGATCGTCACCCACGGCTGGCCGGGTTCGGTCGTCGAGTTCCTGGACGTCGTGGGACCGCTGGCGGACCCGGCCGCGCACGGCGGCGACCCGGCGGACGCGTTCCACGTCGTGGTGCCGAGCATCCCGGGCTTCGGCCTGTCCGGGCCGACGGCCGACCGCGGGTGGGAGGCGGGCCGGGTCGCCGACGCCTGGGCCGAGCTGATGCGGCGCCTGGGCTACGAGCGGTTCGGCGCGCAGGGCGGCGACTGGGGCGCGGCGATCTCGCGGGAGCTGGGCCGGGCCCACCCCGGCCGGGTGATCGGCGTCCACCTCAACCTGCTGCCGGGGGCGCAGCAGGCCACCGAGCCGACCGACGCGGAGCTGGCCGCGCTCGACCCGGCCGAACGCGAGCGCACGCTCACCTCCTGGCGCCGCTGGGCGGCCTGGGAACGGGACGGCGCCGCCTACGCCCACCTGAACGCCTCCCGCCCGCAGACCCTGGCCTACGCGCTCACCGACTCACCCGTCGGCCAACTCGCCTGGATCGTCGAGAAGTTCCGTGAGTGGACGGACTGCGAGGAGTTGCCGGAGGAGGCGGTCGACCGGGACCGGATGCTCACGGACGTGATGCTGTACTGGCTGACCGGCACGGCCGCCTCGGCCGCCCACATCTACTACGAGCGGGCCCACGCCCGCACCGGCCGGGCCGCCGCGCCCGCCGAGCCGTCGACCGCGCCGACCGCCCTCGCCGTCTTCCCCGCCGAGCTCCAGGTCCCGCTTCGGCACCGCGCGGAGCGCACGGAGAACATCGTGCGCTGGACCGAGTTCGACCGGGGCGGCCACTTCGCGGCGATGGAGGAGCCGGACCTGCTGGTCGGGGACGTACGGGCGTTCTTCCGGCAGCTGCGCGCCCGGGGCTGAGGCCACGGGCCGGGCCCCCTGGGCGACTCGGGTGCTCAGGGGTGCTCGGGGGTCCTCCGGGTTTCTCTGCCCGTGGCAGATCTGCCACGGGCAGAGAAACCGTCCGGCGCGGCCGTGCGCGGCCGACAGTGGAGCCGACGGCATCCACGCCACGACATCCACGCCACGACGAGGAGACCCGATGACCGCACTCACCGCTTGGCCGGCGCGCGCCGAGGAGGGCGAGACGCCGCCCAGCCGCTTCGACGACCACCTGGCGAGCCTGCTGCTCGCGCAGCGGATCGTGTTCCTGGGCACGCAGGTCGACGAGGTGTCGGCCAACCGCGTGTGCGCCCAGTTGCTGCTGCTGTCGGCCGAGGACCCGCGCGCCGACATCAGCCTGTACATCAACAGCCCCGGCGGGTCCGTCAGCGCCGGGCTCGCCATCTACGACACGATGCGTCTCATCCCGAACGACGTGTCCACGCTGGCCATGGGGTTCGCCGCGAGCATGGGCCAGTTCCTGCTCACGGTGGGCACGCACGGCAAGCGGTTCGCGCTGCCGCACGCGCGGATCATGATGCACCAGCCTTCGGCGGGCATCGGCGGCACCACCGCGGACATCGAGATCCAGGCGCAGAACCTGGAGCACACGAAACGGACCATCGAACGGCTCACCGCCCAGCACACCGGGCAGAGCGAGGAAACGGTCTCGCGGGACGGCGACCGGGACCGCTGGTTCACCGCTGAACAGGCCAGGGAGTACGGGATGGTGGACCAGGTGGTGGAGTCGCTGACCGACGTCCGCCCGGCCGCCTCGCGCCGACGGATGGGGTTGTGACATGGGGTCGTACACGGTTCCGTACGTGATCGAGCGGACCGCCCAGGGCGAGCGGTCCTACGACGTGTTCAGCAGGCTGCTGAACGAGCGGATCATCTTCCTCGGCACGGAGATCGACGACGGTGTCGCCAACGTCGTCATCGCGCAGCTGCTCCACCTGGAGTCGGCCAACCCCGAGCAGGAGGTCGCCGTCTACCTGAACTCGCCGGGTGGTTCCTACACCTCGCTGATGGCGATCTACGACACCATGACGTTCGTGCGGTCGCCGATCTCCACGTTCTGCGTGGGCCAGGCCGCCTCCACGGCGGCGGTGCTGCTGGCCGGCGGGGACCCGGGGCGGCGGTTCGTGCTGGAGCACTCGCGAGTGCTGCTGGGACAGCCGGCCAGCGGCGGCCGGCAGGGGACGGTCTCCGACCTGGCGCTCCAGGCCAAGGAGATGGTCCGCATCCGTTCCCAGGTCGAGGAGGTGCTGGCCCGGCACACCGGTCACGACGCCGCGTCCCTGCGCGCCGACATGGACCGCGACAAGGTGTTCACCGCCCGCGAGGCGGTGGCGTACGGGCTCGCCGACGAGGTGTTGAGCCGGCGCCTCCTGACGGTCTGAGACGCCGGCCCGTGAGCCGGTGTCAGGCGGCGAGGCACAGCCCGTCGAAGCGGGAGGCGGTCGCGGGCGAGGCCGACGGCGCCGAGGACAGCGAGGACAGGGACGGGGCGGTCGTGCCCCGGCCGCGGCCGGCGGTGAGCGCGGTGACCCGCGTCAGCTCGCCCTGGGTCAGGGCCAGCAGGTCGGCGAGTCCCAGGCCGAGCGCCTGGGCGGCGGCCGCGAGGACCTCCGAGGAGGCCTCCTTGCGGCCGCGCTCGATCTCCGACAGGTAGGGCATGGAGATCCGCGCCGCGTCGGCGACATCCTTGAGCGTGCGCTCCTGGGCGAGCCGCTCGCGGCGCAGGACGTCGCCCACGAGGTCGCGCCAGAGGGGTTCGCGCGCGGGGGCGGTCCGGCCGGCGGGAGCGCCCGCGGCCGGGCGGCCCGCGGCCGGGCGGCCCGGGGCCGGCCGACCGGCGGCCGGGTGTCCAGGGGCCGGGTGGCCGGAAGCCGGGTGTCCAGCGGCCGGGTGGCCGGAAGCCGGATGGCCTGAAGAGGGGTGTCCCTGGGGGGAGTGGGCGGACGCTGGGCGCGCGGCCTGCGGGCGCAGCGGGATGACGCGGGCTTGGTTCGGCGCTTGGTTGCTCACCTCCTCAGCCTAGGAGCCGTGCGCGCCCGCGTCAGGGGGCGGCATTCCGCCCTGGGTGAAGCAGCGGGGCCGTAACCGGCAAAAAAGAACGAAAGCGACACAGGGGCAGCGGCGGCGAGGTACGCGGCGCCTGGGTCAGTCGCCTCCGAGGAGCACCAGCGCGCGCACCCGCTTGCCCACCGGCACCCGTTCCGCGCCGACCTCGGCCGCGAGGGCGTACACGATCTCCAGACCGTGCCTGCCGATCCGCTCGGGATCGCGCGGGTAGCGCAGCGGCAGTGCGGCACTGCTGTCGTACACGCACACGCGCACCTCGGTGTCCGTGCCCTCCAGTTCGAGGATGTACGGGCCCTGGCTGTGCCGGTCGGCGTTGGTGACCAGTTCGCTCACGACCAGGAGCAGTGCTTCTTCCGAGCGGCGCCCTATCCCGGCGCACCACTCGGTCCTGAGCTGGTCGAGGAAGCGCGCGGCGAAGGAGCGCGCGTCGGCGATGCAGCCGGGTTCTCCGGTGTAGTGGGCCGCGCGCCGCAGCGGTTCCACGGGGATGTCGAAACCAGTGGGTATCACTGCCCCGCCCGGGTCATCGATCATGCGTTTCTCTCTCGGAAGCCGGTACGACCGGACGCTACTGCATCAGTGCTGTTACCCAGTACCGCGCCCGCCAGTCCCCCCGGTGGGGCGGCCGGTGCGGCGCGCCGCCGCGGACGGACCCGCCGGGGGGCGGTGCGCGGCGGCGCTGCTTAGCGTGACAGGGTGAGCCCACCAGCCCCCTCCCCATCGCCGGCCACCGCCCGCCCCGGCTGGGCGCGGGCCCTCGCCACGGTGCTGGCGGCCATGGTCGCGATGTGCGTGGTCGCCGCGCTCGGCCTGTGGGCGGGTGGGGCGGCGGACCTGCCCGGCAACGCCTTTCCCCGTGTCGTCGCCGCCACGGTGGTGACGGCGGTCGGCGGGAGCCTGCGACTGGCCGGCGACGCGGGCGTGCTCGCCGAGACGCACGCGGGAGTCACGGTGATGCCGTTGTCGGTCGCCCTCGCCGGTGCGCTCGTGGTCGGCGCGGGCTTCCTGCGACCGCTGCGCCGGGCCACGGCCGGGGCGCGGGAGACGGCCTGGTGGGCCGTGCGGATCGCCGTGCTGTGGCTGGCGGCGCTGACCGGCCTGGCGTTCGCCGCCCGCCTGCGTTTCGCCGTCGACCTGGGCGACGGGGTGCTCGGTACCATCGGCGGGCTCCTCGGCGCCCGGCCGGAGGTCGGGTTCACCACGGACGTGGGGCAGAGCGTCGGCTTCGGACTGCTGTGGCTGGCGGGCGTGCTGGTGCTGGCAGTGCTTTCTGCCCGCACGGCGGCGGTGCCCGCGCGCCCGCCGTGGGTCGGGACCCGGGTGCGTCCGGTGGCGTACGCGCTGCTCGTGCTGCTGCTGGTGGACGTCGCCGTGGGGCTGGTCGTCGCCCTGGTCACGGCGGGGACCCGGGGCCATGCGGCGCAGACCTTCGCCCTGATCCTGCTGGGCCTGCCGAACCTGGCCTGGCTCGCCTTCACGATCGGTCTGGGCGCCGCCTGGGACGGCCGGGTGGACGGCCCCTTCGGGCTGCCGGTGCCGCACCTGCTCGACGAGGTGCTGCGCACGCCTGACGTGGCCACGCTCGACCTGGGCACCCTCGCCGGCCACGACGGCCGCGTCTGGTGGCTGGTGGTCGTGGACGCGGTGCTGCTGCTGGCCGCCGCGTTCCTCGCGGCCGTCCTGTCCCCGGCCGCGACGCCCCTGTGGCGGCATGCCGCGCACATGGCCGGGGGGCTGGTCCTGACGGTGCTCCTGGTCTGCCTCGCGGGCCGGATCTCGGCCCATTACGCCCTGTCCCTGCTCGGCATCGGCGACGTGGGCGGGGGGCTGTCCGGGGAGGTGCTGCTGCGGCCCCGGCTGTGGAGCGCGCTGGGCCTGGCCGCGCTGTGGGGCCTGGCCACCGGGTTCCCGGGGGCGGCGGCCGCCCGGTGGGTCCGGCGCCGCTGACCGGGACGGGACGCCGGGTCAGCCCATCGGCAGCAGCAGCGCCGGGAGGGTGCGCTGCATGCGCAGGGCGTCCACGGACTCGGCGAGCAGTTCGTACTCGGTCGTCTCGTCGCCCGCGGCCAGCCGCACGAGCCGTCCGCCGGCCAGTTCGTCGGCGACGCGTTCCTGCCGGACGGGGTCGGCGCACCAGGCGCGGAGGATGCCGGGCACGTCGGGGACCGTGTCGGGCACCGGGACGAGGGCGCCCGAGGGGACGTAGGGCGTCCCGGGGCCGGGGTCGAGGCGTTCGGCGATCCAGGAGGCACGGTCGCGCAGCCACCACAGGGCCAGGGCCAGGGTGGGCGCCCGGTAGGTGCCGAGCGGTACGCCGATGCGGCGGCCGTCGCACACGCCGTACGCGGTGACATGGCACAGGAATTCGTCGTGCACTGCTCCTCCCCCGTCGGGTGATCCGCGTGCTGTTCTTGCCTCGCTCCCCGTGCGGCTCCTGTGCGGTGCTGCGCCCCCGAGGTCGAGTATGTTGACTCCTGAAACAGTGTCACCATTACTTTTTGGCCAGTCTCCTGGCATATTCCGCGCGCCACGTGGCCGAAATCGCGCGGGTCCTTTGCCGCGTCGGCATTACCCCGGCGGTAATCGACCGCTTCGCCGCAGCCCGGGCAGGGTGGAGCCATCGGATCGCCGGTCACGGGGATCCGGATCCCGACCAGAACCGACGCCCTCGCTGGAGGCTGATTTCCCATGTCCGCACAGACCGACCGTTACGAGAGTGCCGTAGCCCGCTACCTTGAGGCCTGGAACGCGAGCGCCCCCGAGGCCCTGGGCAAGGCGGTGGCCGCCGCCTGGACGCCGGACGGCCGCTACACCGACCCCCTCGCCGAGGCCGGCGGCCACGAGCAGATCGCCGCGCTGATCGCCGGGGCGCACGAGCAGTTCCCGGGTTTCGTCTTCCGGCTCAGCGGCGGCGTGGACGGGCACCACGACACCGCCCGTTTCTCCTGGGAACTGGTGAGCGAGGCGGACGGTTCCGCCCCGGTCGCCGGGTTCGACGTCATCACTCTGGACGGCGAGGGCCGGATCCGGTCCGTGCTGGGCTTCCTCGACCGGGTGCCGACCGGGGCCTGAGCTGTGTGCCGGGCCGCCCGGCACACAGCGAGGCGGCCGTCCACCTCCGGGGAGTGGACGGCCGCCTCGCGCCGGGACGTGCCCGGCCTTCGCCGCGGCCGACCGTACGATCGGGTCGCCGCCGCCTTCCGGCCGTACGACGGGTCGCCGGCCCGCTACGACCGTACGGTCACTCCGGCGCCGGCTCCGGCCGTACGATCGCGTCGATGCGGGCCAGTTCGTCCGCGTCGAAGTCGAGGTTGCGGGCCGCGGCGACGCTGTCCTCCAGCTGCCGCGGACTGCTCGCCCCGACCAGGGCCGAGGTGACCCGGCCGCCGCGCAGCACCCAGGCCAGCGCCAGCTGCGCGAGCGACTGGCCGCGGGACCGGGCGATCTCGTCCAGCGCGCGCAGCCGGCCCACCAGCTCCCCGGTCACCGCCTCGGAGTTCAGGAAGGGGCTGTCGCTCGCCGCCCGGGAGTCCTCGGGGATGCCGTCGAGGTAGCGGCCGGTGAGCAGGCCCTGCTCCAGCGGGGAGTAGGCGATGGAGCCGACCTGGAGTTCGTCGAGCGCGTCGAGCAGGCCCTCGTCCTCGGGACGCCGGTCGAGCATCGAGTAGCGGGGCTGGTGGATCAGCAGCGGGGTGCCCAGCTCACCGAGGATGCGCGCGGCCTCACGGGTCTGCTCCGCCGAGTAGTTGGAGACCCCGACGTACAGTGCCTTGCCCTGCTGCACCGCCGTGTGCAGGGCGCCCATCGTCTCCTCCAGCGGAGTGTCCGGGTCGAAGCGGTGGGAGTAGAAGATGTCGACGTACTCCAGGCCCATGCGGTGCAGGCTCTGGTCGAGCGAGGACAGCAGGTACTTGCGCGAGCCCCATTCGCCGTACGGGCCGGGCCACATCAGGTAGCCGGCCTTGGTGGAGATCACCAGCTCGTCGCGGTAGGGCGCGAGGTCGGCCCGCAGGGCCTCGCCGAGCGCGGTCTCGGCGGCGCCGGGCGGCGGGCCGTAGTTGTTGGCCAGGTCGAAGTGGGTGACGCCGAGGTCGAAGGCGCGGCGCAGGATGGCGCGCTGGGTCGCGGCCGGGCGGTCGGGGCCGAAGTTGTGCCACAGGCCGAGCGACAGCGCGGGGAGCTTCAGTCCGCTGCGGCCGGTGCGCCGGTAGGGCAGGTCGGCGTAGCGGTCGGGGTGTGCGGTGTACAACACGACTCCATGAGGGGTGGGGCGGGGTGGCGGGTTCCGTCGCGTGCGGGACCGGTGTCCCACTGTGGCGCGGGCTCCGGGCAGCGGTCCAACAGAAGAATGCGATCGGATTCAACGATTACGCTTCTCAATCATGGAACTGCGCCATCTCCAGCACTTCGTCGCCGTCGCCGAGGACCAGCACTTCACCCGGGCGGCGGAGCGGCTGATGGTCTCGCAGTCGGGCCTGTCGGCCTCGATCCGGGCGCTGGAGCGGGAGTTGCGGGCGCCGCTGTTCGTGCGCACCACCCGCCGGGTGACGCTCACCGAGGCGGGGCGCGCGCTGCTCGCCGAGGCGGAGCGGATCCTCGCGCAGGTCCGCTCGGCGCACGAGGCGGTGGCCGCGGTGCAGGGCGTGCTGCGCGGCACGTTGTCCCTGGGCACGGAGCAGTGCATCGCGGGAGTGCATGTGGCGGGGCTGCTCGCCGCGTTCCGGCGGCGCCATCCCGATGTGGAGGTCCGGCTGCGGCAGGCCGGCTCGGGCGCGCTCGGGGAGGGGGTGGCGGCGGGCCGGCTCGATCTGGCGTTCGCGTACCGGACCGAGCCGGACAGTGAGCGGTTGCGCTCGGTGGCGCTGGCCGGTGAGCCGATGACTGTGCTCTGCCACCCCGGGCACCGGTTCGCTGCGGCGGGGGCACCGCTCACCCCGCGCGAGGTGCGCGGCGAGGTCTTCGTGGACTTCCACCCCGACTGGGGCCCGCGCCGTACCACGGACGCGGCCTTCTCCCTGGCGGGGGTACGGCGCACGGTGGCCCTCGAGGTCAACGACGTGCACAGCCTGCTCGACCTGGTGGACGAGAACCTGGGCATCGCGGTGGTCCCCCGCCACTTCCAACACAAAAGGCCCTCGCTCACCGCGCTCCCCTTCGAGGGAGCCGACGGGACGCGCTACGAGACCGTCGCGCTGCTCCCGCCCGAGCAGGCCACCAGCCCGGCCGCCCGCGCGCTGATCACCCTGCTGGGCACGCTCGGAACAGGGGGGTTGGCAACACCCCCGGAGGGGCCCCAGCCCTCCTGATCCGGCCGCCGTGCCGCAGCAGACTCGTGGACGTCCCTTCACGGCAACGGCGTTCAGGAGTACGGACGATGACGGAGCACACACGGCGGAACGTGCTGCGCGGCGGCGCGGCGGTCGCGGCGACGGCCGGGTTCCTCGGCGGCCCGGCAGGACAGCGGGCGGCGCGGGCGGCCACCGCCGCCCCGGGGCGGCAGGCACCGCGTCACCTCCCCTTCCTGGAAGGCGCGTTCGCGCCCGTCACCGAGGAGCTGACGGCCTTCGACCTGCCGGTCACCGGCCGCATCCCGCAGGAGCTGAACGGCCGCTTCCTGCGCAACGGTCCCAACGTGCTCGGCCTGGAGGACCCGCGGGCGCACCACTGGATGCTCGGCGAGGGCATGGTGCACGGCGTACGGCTGCGCGAGGGGCGCGCGGAGTGGTACCGCAACCGGTGGGTGCGTTCCTCACAGGTGGCGCAGAAGCTCGGCGAGCCCTACCCGCGTCCGGTGCCGCCGGACGACTTCCCGAGCAACACGCACGTGATCCCGTACCGGGGACGGATCCTCGCGCTCCAGGAGAGCGGGCCGCTGCCCTACGAGCTGGACGGCGAGCTGAACACCGTGGGGACGTACGACTTCCGCGGCACCCTCGAGGGCGCGTTCGCGGCGCACACCAAGTTCGACGCGCACGCCGGCGAGCTGCACGCGATCGCGTACTACCCGACCTGGGACCACGTGCGCCACCTGGTCGTGGACCCGGCCGGGCGCGTCTCCCGCACGACGCGGATCCCGGTGGCGGACGCGCCGATGCTGCACGACTTCGCGCTCACCGAGAAGTACGTCGTCGTCATCGACGCGCCGGTCACGTTCGACCCGGCGGGCGCCGAGCGCGGCGACCCGGTGCCCTACGTCTGGAACCGGAAGCACCCGATGCGCGTGGGGCTGCTGCCCCGGGCGGGCGGTGAGGTCCGCTGGATCGAGACGGACCCGGCGTACTACTCGCACACCCTCAACGCCTACGACGAGGGTTCGCGCGTGGTCGTCGACCTGACGACCTACCCGGCGCCCTTCTACGTCGCCGGGCGCGGCTCGGGCGGCCCGTACGGGGCGGGCCATCCGGTGCTGGAACGCTGGACGATCGACCCGCACCACGGGCGCGTCGGCAGGGTGACGGTCGACGGCCGTCCGCAGGAGTTCCCCCGGGTGAACGAGGCACTGGTGTCACGGCGGCACCGCTACGGCTACTCGGCGGCGGCGGCCGAGATGACGCTGGCCTACCAGACGGCGGACGGCGATCCGCCCGACCGTGCCTTCTCCAACGCGCTCATCAAGCACGACCTGCTGCGCGGCCGCACCCATGTGCACCGGTTGCCGACGGGCGCGGCGGCGGGCGAGGCGGTGTTCGTCCCGCGCGACGCCGGCGACCACCGGGCGGCCGAGGACGACGGGTACGCGCTCGCCTACGTCCACAACCCGGACCGGGGCGCCGCCGACCTGGTGATCCTCGCCGCGCAGGACTTCACCGGGGAGCCGGTGGCCCGGGTGCACCTGCCCGGCCGGGTGCCGCTCGGCTTCCACGGAAGCTGGATTCCGGACGCGTGAGCGCGCCGGATGCGCGATGGTGGACGCATGCATGCGAAGGACATCCTCATCGACGGCTACGGCCGCATCCGGGAAGAGGTCCACGCGGTCGTCGACGGCCTGCCGGCCGATCAGCTGAACGCACGGCCCTCCTCCGACGCCAACTCCATCGCCTGGCTGATCTGGCATCTGACCCGTGTCCAGGACGACCATCTGGCGGACGCGTTCGACCTCGACCAGGTGTGGCTCACCCAGGACTGGGAGAAACGCTTCGGCCTGGACCTGCACGCGCGCGAGACCGGCTACGGGCACACCCCGGCGAAGGTGGCCAAGGTGCGCGTGGACTCCGGTGACCTGCTGACGGGGTACCACGACGCCGTGTACGAGCAGAGCGTGCGGGCCCTCGGGAAGGTGGCGGCGGCGGACCTCGGACGGATCGTGGACGAGCGCTGGGACCCCCCGGTCACGCTGGGCGTGCGCCTGGTGAGCGTCCTGTCCGACGACCTCCAGCACGTCGGACAGGCCGCCTACGTCAGGGGGCTGCTTCAGAGCGCGGAGGCGTAACCCGGCAGGACGACGTCCTCGATGAGGGCCTTGCGCTCGTCGAACGGGACGAACGCGCTCTTGACGGCGTTCACCGTGACCGTGCGCAGGTCCTCCACGCTCCAGCCCGCCTCCTCGACCAGCAGGGACATCTCCCGGGTCATCGTCGTCCCCGACACCAGCCGGTTGTCGGTGTTGACGGTGACCCGGAAGCCGAGGTCCTTCAGGGCGGTGATGGGGTGCTCGGCGATCGAGGTGGCGGCGCCGGTCTGGAGGTTGGAGGTCGGGCACATCTCCAGGGCGATCCGGCGGTCGCGCACCCACCCGGCCAGGCGGCCGGGCCTGCCGTCCACGATGTCCTCGGTGATGCGCACACCGTGCCCGATCCGCTGCGCGCCGCACACCTGGAGGGCCTGGTGGATGCTGGGCAGGCCGTGGGCCTCACCGGCATGGATGGTGAACGGCACGCTCTCGTTGCGCAGGTGTTCGAAGGCGGCGAGGTGGTCGGCCGGCGGGAAGCCGTCCTCCGCGCCGGCGATGTCGAAGCCGACGACGCCCGCGTCCCGGAAGGCCACCGCGAGGTCGGCGATCTCCCGTGTGCGGTCGAACATCCGCATGCCGCACAGCAGGGTGCCGACGCGGACCGGGGTGCCGTCCGCCGCGGCCTTGGCCATGCCGGCCGCCAGCCCCTCCTGGACCGCCTCGACGACCTCGGCCAGGGTCAGCCCGCCGTTCACCATCAGCTCGGGGGCGTAGCGCACCTCGCCGTAGACGACGCCGTCGGCGGCCAGGTCGAGCACGTACTCCTCGGCGGTGCGCAGCAGGCCCTCGCGGGTCTGCAGCACGGCGAGGGTGTGCTCGAAGGTGGCTATGTAGCGGACCAGGTCGCCGGAGCCGGCGGCCTCGACGTACCAGGCTGCCAGCTCACCGGGGTCGGTGGTGGGCAGGGGGTGGCCGGCCGCCGCGGCGAGTTCGACGACGGTGGCGGGGCGCAGGCCGCCGTCGAGGTGGTCGTGCAGCACGGCCTTGGGCAGCCGGCGGAGGGTCTCGGTGTCGATGCGCGGGGCGGTCATGTGCGGTCTTTCCTCAGCGGGTGACGGGACGGGGGGATCAGGCCGGGTCAGGCGTCGGCGGGCTGGAGCAGGTCCCAGCGGTTGCCGTACAGGTCCTGGAAGACCGCGACGGTGCCGTACGGCTCGTGGCGCGGCTGTTCCAGGAAGGAAACGCCCGCCGCCAGCATCCGGGCGTGGTCACGGGCGAAGTCGTCGGTGTGCAGGAAGAACCCGACGCGCCCGCCGGTCTGGTCCCCGGTCCGCGCCCGCTGGGCCGCCCCCTTGGCGCGGGCGAGCAGCAGCGCGCCGGCACGGTCGTCCTCACCCGGGGCGACGACGACCCAGCGGGAGCCGTCCGGGCGCGGGGAGTCCTCGACGAGGCGGAATCCGAGGGCGTCGGTGTAGAAGCGGATCGCCTCGTCGTAGTCGTCGACGACGAGGGTGACCAGGGCTATGCGTCTCATCGGGGCCTTTCGGGGCGGGCGGACGACGGGTGAGGTTATACGTAAAACCTCTGGTGCGCCAGTCGCCCCGGCCCTGTGGGATGCGAGGTCAGCGGGACTCTTCGCCCTGGGCGACCTCGACCCGGTGGTGGAAGTCGAGGACACCGGTGGCGGAGGCGCCGAAGGACAGGGCGGTGCAGGCCAGCAGCAGCGCGGCGACGCAGGTCGCGGCGCGGCGCGGGGCCTGGGGCGCCGCGAGGAGGGCCTTGACCCGGTGCGGCACCGGTCCCGAGGTGGCGGCGGGGGCGAAC
This sequence comes from Streptomyces sp. NPDC021356, assembly GCF_040641015.1. Classification (NCBI taxonomy): domain Bacteria; kingdom Bacillati; phylum Actinomycetota; class Actinomycetes; order Kitasatosporales; family Streptomycetaceae; genus Streptomyces; species Streptomyces sp. NPDC021356. The sequence continues at coordinate 54,586 of NZ_JBFACU010000037.1, forward strand.
TCCGGACGCGTCGAGCGGGCCTCCTGCCCGGCCAGCGCGGCGCGGGCGATGGCGCGGGCGGTGAGCCGTCGGTCGCCCACGGCCGCGGCGGCGGCCTCGTCGGCGGCCCGTTCGGCGGCGAGGCGGATGCTCGCGCGCACCGGGCGCAGCGCGGGGTGGCAGTGCGCGGCGAGTTCCGCGGCGGCCAGGAAGTAGTGGTGGCCGCCGCGGTTGTGGGCGCGCTCGTGGGCGAACAGCGCCTCGCGCTCGGCGGCGTCGAGGCTGCGCAGCATCGCGGTGGTGACGACGATGCGGTGCGGCCGGCCGGGCAGGGCGTACGCGTCGGGGTGCGGGGAGTCGACGACGCACAGGTCACCCGCGGCGGGTCTGCGGCCGGCCTCGGTGCGGGCGCTGCGAAAGGCCCTGACCTCCCGGGCCGCCGCCCGCCCGAGCGTGCCCGCGCACACGGCGAGCGCCCCGACCGAGACCGCCGCCGCGGGCGCCACCACAAGGTCGGAGGCGGTGTGCAGCGGGTGCACCAGCTCGCCCAGGGCGGCGAAGACGGGCAGCTTCAGCAGGCCGGTGAGGACGAACCCGCCGAGCGCGGCCAGCGAGCAGCCCGCGAGGACGACCGCCGAGACGGTGATCACCCACAGCGCGGCCACGGGCGCCAGGCGGTCGAGCGCGCGCCGGGCCAGTGCCGGTACGGCGAACGGCAGCAGCAGCGGCAGGAGCAGCAGGGCGGTCATCGCTCACCCGGTTCGAGCAGGTCGCGCAGGACGCGCTCGTCGGCGGCGCTGAGCTGGGCGACGAAGCGGGCGAGGACGGTCTCGCGGTCGGTGTCCCGGTCGAGTTCGCAGTGCATGCGGCGGGCGGTCAGCCCGTGCGCGTCCTGGACGGGGTAGTAGGCGTAGCCGCGTCCCTGCCGGCGGCGCTCGACCACGCCCTTCTCGTACAGCCGGGTCAGGATGGTCGTCACCGTGGTGCGGGCCAGGTCGGCGGCCAGGCCGGCCTGGACCTCCCCCGGCGTCCGGGGCGCGCCGGCCGCCCACAGGACGGCCATCACACCGGCTTCCAGCTCGCCGGCCGGCCTGCGTTCGTCCCTCGCGTCGGTCATGGGAACGTTCCTCACCCCGTCCTCGCCTGCACTCCAGTGGACCGTCTACACAAGAGTAGTCAACCGGGTCGGCGCGGGCTCTTCCGGGCCCGCCACGGGTCGGGCCACGGGTCGCCACGGGGTCAGCTCGCGGCGGCCAGCAGGGGGACGCGGCCGAGGGCGGCGGAGAAGTGGTCGACCACCTGGGTGAGGGCCTCGCCCGCGGCCGGTGCCACGGTGAGCGTGCCGTCCTCACGCACCGTGATGTCCTTGTCCAGGGTGAACCAGCCCTGCACGATGTGGGCCGCGCCCATGGAGTTGAGGACGGGGCGCAGCGCGTAGTCGATGGCGAGGACGTGCGCGACGGAGCCGCCGGTGGCCAGCGGCAGCACGGTCTTGCCGGTCAGGGCGTACTGCGGCAGCAGGTCGAGGAGTGCCTTGAGGACACCGGAGTAGGAGGCCTTGTAGACGGGGGTGGCGACGACCACTCCGTCGGCACGGGCGAGCAGTTCGGTGGCCTCCACTATCGCCGGGTGACGGAAGTCCGCCCCGAGGAGCGCTTCGGCGGGGACGGTGCGGACGTCGAGCGGGATCACCTCGTGGCCCTGGGCGGTCAGCCGCTGGTCGAGGTGGCGCAGCAGGCGGTTGGTGCGGGAGGAGGCTGAGGGGCTGCCGGAGACGGACAGGACGGTGGCCATGGGTGCTCCGTAAGTTGTTAGGCGGCCCGGGAGGGCCGGGTGTGGCTTATGGGTTCTTGCCTTCAGTGGCTTCGAAGGAGTGGCCGCCCGGCTCTCCGGGGCGCCCTGGCTGCTGATTGAGATGTGGGCGCTTTGTGCGGTCGCTGATTACGGAGATGACAGCGGGAGCGGCGGGCGGGCGGCACGGGAACGCCGGGCGCGGCCGAGCGCACGCCCGCTCGCCGGACGGCACGCGGACGCACGAGGGCACGGAGGTACGGAGGTACGGGCGGCGGAGTGTGCACGGGGAACAGCGGGCGGGACCCGGCGAACGGGCCGTCTCCGCGCGGCCGTCACCACAGGGACCGTCGCTCCGCGGGCCGGCGCAGGGCTCGGACGGGAAGGCGCAGACGCGGCGCGGCGAAGGAACGCGCGGCGGATCAGGCCGCGGGGCGACAGGAGGCGCTGGAGACGCGGGCGAGGTCGACATGGCGTCGCCGCGTGAGGTCCAGTCGCACGTTCATGCTGACGATCGTGACAGCCGCCGGTGGGGCAGTCAAGGAGACGCCGACGGGTCTCGTATGACGGACCGTGGGACGCGGTGAAGGCGGCGACGACTGCGACGACGTGAAGGCGGCGGCGTGGAGGCGGCGACGCGGCGGATCACGGGTCCGGCATCAGCCAGGGCTCCTGGGGAAGCGGGCGGCCCGTCTCGATCAGGGACTTGAGGTTGGACAGGACCGCGGGCCAGCCCCGCGAGGCGCCGTCGAGTTCTCCGACGTCGTTGAGGTCCTCGTGGGTGACGGTGAGACGGACGATGTCGCCGTGCGGCCGGATGTCGAAGGTGACCCGGGAGTGCCGGTCGGGCCGCGCGGCGTCCTCGGGCGCGGACCAGGTGGTGACCAGCCGGGCCGGGCGGTCGGAGGCGACGACGGTGCCGACCACGTCGGCGACGCCGGAGCCGTCCGTGCGCACGTGCTCCCAGCGCGAGCCCGGCCGCCAGTCGGAGACGTTGCTGTGACCCCAGTAGACGGCGGTCAGGTCGGCGTCCGTCAGGGCGTCCCAGACCGCCTCGGGAGTGCTCCCGATGTAGGTGACGTACACATGGCTCAACGGGCCGGTCACGGATCGCACACCCACAGTCACGCAGCTGCTCCCCCGCATGTCAAACGGGCTCCGCCGCGCGGGGCACCCGGTCGCACGCGGTGGAGTGCCCGGTGGAGTGCCTTCCCGGACAGCGGGCATCCGGACTGCGCGGGGGACAACGACACGGAGAGGCGAAGATGGAGATCAGCGGCATCATCAGTGCCATCGTCATCGGCATCATCATCGGCGTCCTGGGACGGCTCGTCGTCCCCGGCCGCCAGCACATCGGGATCCTCTGGACGATCCTCATCGGCATCGTGGCCGCACTGGTCGGCGCGGCGATCGCCTCCGCGCTGGGCGTGGCGGACACCAAGGGCGTCGACTGGATCGAGTGGCTCATCCAGATCGCGCTCGCCGCCGTCGGTGTGGCCGCGCTGGACCGGGCGAAGGCGCCCCGGCGCTGAACCGCCGGCCCCGGGGCTCAGTGCTCGTGGACGTACGGCGTCGTCGTGGTCAGCGCTGCGAAGCCGAGGCGTTCGAGGATGGGCCGGCTCTCGCTGCTCGCGTCGACGTGGAGGTAGCGGTAGCCGCGGTCGGCGGCGACGCGGGCCCGGTGGGCGACCAGGGCGCGGTAGATGCCCCGGCCCCGCCACTCCTCCGCGGTGCCGCCGCCGAACAGGCCCGCGAAGCGGGTGCCCGGCAGCAGCTCGATGCGGCCCGCGCACACCGGCTCGGCACCGGCGAGGGCGACCACGGCGACCAGGGTGTCCGGGGCCTCGGCGAGCTGGGCGAGGACGCGGTGGCGCAGCTCGTCGTGGTCCGTGCCGAACGCCCTGCGGTGGGCGGCGACCATGAGGTCCACCCCGGCCTCGTCGGTGACGGTGTGCAGGCGCACGCCCTCGGGCAGTACGGCGTCGAGGTCCAGGTCCGCGATCTCGCCGACCATCAGGGTCTCCTCCGGTTCGGGCGTGAACCCGGCGGCCGCCAGCCGCCGTCCGAGGTCCGCCGGCCGGTCGTGCCCGTACAGCTTCCATTCGAAGGGATGGCCCAGCGCGCCGAAGCGGGCCACCTGCTCGGCGATCGCCGCGTCGGCGTCGTCGGCTTCCAGCGCTGACCACACGACCCCGTTCCAGTCCCGCGCGGAGCGGCCGACGTGGCGCACCACGTTCCCGGCGCGCTCGACGCGCGCTCCGGGGCCGTCGGGGCGCAGGCCCTCGCGCAGGTCGCGGTCGTACAGGGCGAGTACCGTGGCGTGATCCATACGCCGGACCTCATCAGAACGGACGGGGTCCCGGCAACGGAATTACGACGCCCCGCAGGAGCCCCGGGAGCCACGCGGCCGGTGCCGCCCTCCTTCCCGGCCCGCCGGTCATCCCAGTTCGAGGGTGGTGACGCCGAAGACCCGTTCCCGGGCGTACTCGCGCACCGGCCCCGTGTACATGCGGGCGGTCTCGAACGAGGGCGTGAGGCCCGCCTCCTCGGCCAGGGCGACGCCCGCCGCGTTGGGCTCGGGCACATCGAGGGCGATCTGCTGCTCCCCGGCGACGGCGCACAGCGCGGTGAACAGGGCTCGCGCGTCCTCGGCGGTGTCGGCGAACAGCGGGCCGATGCGCAGGCCGTCGTGGGCCGGGCGGAGCACGCCGTAGCCGCTGACGCGGTCCCCGTCGCCGCGGACGAGGGTCCGGTGCCCGTCGGTGGTGAGCCAGCGGGCGAGGAAGCGCGGGCGTTCGGCCGGGTGGCAGAGCGCGTCGTAGGCGGTGAGGTCCGGCAGGTCCGCGGGGGCGGCGGACCGTACGCCGGCGGGGCACCGCGCGGCGGGGGCACGTCCTGCGAAGCGGACGGTGCGGTGGGCGGGCCGGAAACCCGACTGCCGGTAGTTGGCCTGCTGGGCGACGACGCCGTCGAGGCCGACCGTACGGCTTCCCGCGTGTGCCAGAGCGGTCTTCCAGGTGGTCAGTCCGTGTCCCCGGCCGCGCAGGTCGGGGCGGACGAGGTAGCAGCCCAGGAAGGCGAAGTCGGCGCCGTGGCGGACGACGGAGATCGCGGAGACGGGCTCGCCGCCGATGCGGCCCAGGAAGAAGCCGGCGGGGTCCTGGGCGAAGAAGGCCGGCCCGTCGGACAGCCCGGGGTTCCAGCCCTCGTCGGCCGCCCATCGGCTGATCACCGGCCAGTCCTGCGGTGTCGCCTGGGTGACGACGAGGTCTTCGCGGGCCTCCGGGACCATCGGTGCGCTCCATTTCCGTGGCGGGCGGGTGCGCGGAGCATCCTTCCCGATCACGCGCGGCCGCGCCACGGCGGGATCAAGCCGTGCTCCGCCGGTCGACGGGCCACCGCAGGCAGGCGGCCGGCGTCGGGGCGCCCCGCGGGCGCCGCCGGCCGGTCGAGGGCTGCCGACGACTTACGAAGGCTTCCCGAGGTTTCCGGAGTCTTCCCGAGGTTTCCGGAGTCTTCCCGAGGTTTCCGGAGTCTTCCCGAGGTTTCCGGAGTCTTCCGGAGGTTTCCGGATTCTTCCGGAGGCGGAGGTCCCACCGGTGGGGGGAGCGGATGCGGTGGGACACTCCCTGCGGCCGTGGTGGCGGATCCGGCTCAGCGGATCGCCCCGGGCCTGAAGCGCCGGTAGAGGACGGCTCCGCCGAGCAGGAGGGCGGCGCTCGCGGCGACGGCGGGGACCGTCTGGTCCGTGCCGGTGTGGGCGAGGGACAGCTGCGTGCGCGGGGCGGCCACCGGGTGCGGCACGGGCCTCGGCGCCGGGCGCGGCGTGGACCGCGCGGGCGGCGTGGCCGGGTGCGGCGCGGGCCGGTCGACGGAGCCGTTGACGGAGGTGTTGCCGGTGGCGGGGTTGCCGACGCCCACCACGTTCACCGTGTTGCCGCTGACGTTCACCGGGAGGTGCACCGGGAGCTGGACGCCGTTGCCGGAGAGCACACCCGGCGAATCCTTTCCGCTCTCCCGCGCGGTCGCCCCCCGGGTGGACGACGCCCCGGACGAGGCCCCGTGCCGCCCGGTGGAGGTGTCGGCGCAGCGGTTGCCCGCCGCGGGGTCGAGGAGACCGACCACGTTCACCGTGTTGCCGCACACGTTCACCGGGACGTGCACCGGAAGCTGAAGGGTGTCGCCGGACAGCAGGCCGGGCGAGCCGATCGCGGAGCCGTCCGCGGCGGCGCCTCCGTCGGCCGCGAACGCGGCGGACACCGGCACTGCCATCGCCATCGCGCCGGAGGCGGCGACGGCGATCACACCATTTCGGGTAACCCGTTTCATAGGTCCTGTGCCTTCCAGACAGGGTCGCGGGCGCTCGCCCGCACCGGGGAGAACGCGGGCCTCGGCCATCCGGGTCATGGCCCGCCCTTCTTTCACTCCTTCGGGTGGTGTCCCGGCCGCTTCCCGGCGGCCTGGTTTCGAACGGTGCGGGCAAGCTCGTACGCCTGGTGCAGCAGTCCGCCACCGGGAGGCGCGGGGATCGGGGGCCGCTTATGGTGAGCGAGGGCGTTGTCCCGGACCGCGGCGGAGCGCCCTTGGAGGCATCCATGCTGGCCAAGCTGTCGACGCGGAACGCGGCCCGGCGCGGTGCCTGCGTCGGGGCCGTCACACTGGCGCTGCTCGGCGCGGGCCTGCCCGTGGCCGCCCCGGGCGCGGGGCCGGCCGGCCTCGACCGCTTCTACCGGCAGAAGGTCACGTGGGCGGCGTGCGACCCGGGCGCGCCGAAGGACCTCCAGTGCGGCAAGGTCACCGTCCCCCTGGACTACGCCCACCCGGGCGCGGGCACCCTCGATCTGGCGCTGGCCCGGTACCGGGCCACGGGACGGTCGCAGGGCTCGGTGGTGCTGAACTTCGGCGGTCCCGGCGGCGCGGGGGTGTCGGAACTCGCCCTCTCCGGCAAGCAGTTCATGGACCTCACCAACGGCTACGACGTCGTCAGCTTCGATCCGCGGGGCGTGGGCAGGTCCTCCCCCGTCAGCTGCGGCATCGACGTCGGCGCCACCTCCGATTCCGGCGGTGACAGCGGCGACGCGCGGCCCGACCTGGGCAACGCGCAGGCCGCCCGCAAGGCGCTCGCGCAGTGGAAGGAGGTGGCCGCCGAGTGCGCCAGGCACTCCGGCCCGGTCCTGCCCCACATAGGCACCGTCGACGCGGCCCGGGACCTCGACGTGATCCGCCAGGCGCTGGGGGACGGCAAGCTCAACTACCTGGGATTCTCCTACGGCACCCGGCTCGGGGCGGTGTACGCCGCCGAGTTCCCCGGCAAGGTGGGACGGATGGCCATGGACGGGGTGGACACGCTGACCGAACCGCTGTCCGAGCAGGGCCTGGTGGCGGCCGAGGGCCAGCAGACGGCGCTCGACGACTTCCTCGACTGGTGCGTGCAGGACATCGCCTGCCCGTTCGGCCAGGACCGGCGCCAGGCCGGCGACCAGGTCGTCCAGCTCGTGCGGTCGCTCGACGAGAACCCGGTGCCGACGGGCTCCGGCGGCCGGCTGACCGGCCAGCAGCTCGTGGGCGCCATCGGCCAGGCGCTGTACAGCAAGGCGATGTGGCCCTCGCTGGAGCGGGCGGTCGCCTCGCTGGTGCAGGACGGCGACACACGCGCCGTCCGGTCCCTCGCCTCCGGCGGCATGGCGCGTCCCGCCCGGGAGGGGCCGCAGGACCCGCAGGGCTCTTCGGCCCCGAAGCCACCGCAGGGCGCGGCGAAGCCGCAGGGCACCGGCGGGCTGGTGGACAGCGCGGACGTGCCGCTGGACAACGTGCCGGCGGCGCTGATGGCGATCAACTGCGCGGACGACCCGGACCGGCCCGGTGCCGAGCAGCTCACCAAGGACCTCGGGCGGCTCGGCGCCGAGTACACGCAGGCCTCACCGGTCTTCGGCCGGTACCGGCTCAACGAGCTGCTGATGTGTTACGGCCGTCCCAAGGGCACCGATTTCATCCGGCAGAAGGTCCGCCACGTGGACACGGCGAAGATGCTCCTCGTCGGCACCCGGGGCGACCCGGCGACCCCGTACCGCTGGACCGTGGAGACGGCGCGGCGGCTCGGCTCGTCGGCCGTGGTGCTCGACAACCGGGGTGACGGCCACACCGGCTACGGATCGTCCCAGTGCGTGCACCGCAAGGTCGACGACTTCCTGCTGTACGGTTCCCTGCCCGCCGACGGCAGTTCGTGCCCGGCGGACACCGAGCCGGACGCGTCCGGGTGACGCGACCCGTGTCCGCAGGGTGACGCACCTCCTGTCCCGCGCCCCGTCCCCCGGACGGAGCAACCGCGGGCGCACCGCGCAACCAGGCGGCCCCCTCGGTGGTCCCACTGTGCGGACGGGCGGTGCCACGACCGACCGCCCGGACCGCACCTGAGCACGACCACCGACCACACTGGGGGATCCATGCGCACGCGTACCGCCGTCGCCGTGTCGGCCGCCCCGGCCGCCGTCGCCGCCCTGCTGCTGTCCGCCTCGCCCGGCCAGGCGGCGTCCGCCCCCGCCGGCTCCGCGCTCGCCGCCTGCGACGCATCGCAGCTGACCGTCCGGGCGCGGGCCGTGCCCGGACGCCCGTCCGTGATCCGCCTCCAGGTGACCGACCACAAACGCGCCTGCGCCGTCGACCGCATCCCCACGGTCACCTTCGGGGACCTGGACGGCGCGGCGCAGCCGGTCCCCCCGGGCGAGAGCGGCCCGTACCGGCTGGGCGCCGGGCGGACGGCGTACGCGGCGGTGCGCACGGTGGCGGACCCGGCGGACCCCGAGGCCCGCCGGGTGGGCACGCTGACCGTCTCCGCGGACCCGGCGCGTCCGGGCCGCACCTTCACCGCGGCGGCCCTGGGCACGGGCGGCGCGATCCGGGTGTGGGAGCCGGTGACGACGTGGTGGCAGCCGTCGGCCGCCGCCGCGGACCGGGCGATCGGGCTCAGCCGGTGACGATCTCCGGCCGGTAGAGGTCGAGCCACACGGCCAGGTCCAGGGTCTTCTCCAGGCCGCGCCGCGCCGCCTGCGTGCTGACGGGGGTGTCGCGGTGCGCGGCCTGGCGCACCCGCTCCCGGTCGACCAGCTCGAACACGGGGTGGTCGGGCCGGGTGAGGAGGTCCTTGACGTGGCCCTGGAGCGCACTCGCGTAGGCGGGGTCCTGGGTGGAGGGGTAGGGGCTCTTCACCCTGTCGTACACGGATTTGGGCAGCAGGTCCGCGGTCGCCTCCCGCAGCAGGCTCTTCTCCCGGCCGTCGAACGACTTCAGCGCCCAGGGCGTGTTGTAGACGTACTCCACGAGCCGGTGGTCGCAGAACGGCACCCGGACCTCCAGGCCGACCGCCATGCTCATCCGGTCCTTGCGGTCGAGCAGGACGCGGACGAAGCGGGTCAGGTGCAGGAAGCAGATCTGCCGCATCCGGTACTCGAAGTCGCTCTCGCCGTCGAGGCGGCGGATGCCGGAGACCGCGGTGCGGTAGCCGTCGGCCACGTACGCCGGCAGGTCCAGGGCCTGGGCGAGGTCCGCCCGTATGACGTCGCCGTCGTCGCCGAAGTCGCGCACGAACCGCACCAGCCACGGGAAGGTGTCGGCGCGGCGGGCCTCCTCGTCGAAGAACTGGAGGTAGCCGCCGAAGACCTCGTCGGCGGACTCTCCGGACAGGGCGACGGTGGAGTGGTCGCGGATGCTGCGGAACAGCAGGTAGAGCGAGGCGTCCATGTCACCGAAGCCCATGGGCAGGTCACGGGCCCTCAGCACGCGGGCCCGCACCTCCGGGTCGGCGAGGGACTGCGCGTCGAGCACGATGTCCTGGTGGTCGGTGTCGGCGGCGCGGGCCACGTCGTGCACGTACGGCGTGTCAGGGGTGGCGCGCAGTTCGTCGGCGACGAACCGGTCGGTCTGGCCGACGAAGTCGACGGCGAAGCTGCGCACCTTCTCGCCGTGCTCGGCCAGTTGCCGCGCGGCCAGCGCGGTCATCGCGGAGGAGTCGAGGCCCCCGGAGAGCAGGGTGCAGCGCGGCACGTCCGCGACGAGCTGGCGGCGCACGATGTCGTCGAGCAGGGAGCGCACGGTGGCGATGGTGGTGTCGCGGTCGTCTGGGTGCGGCCGGGTCTCCAGCCGCCAGTAGGCGCGGGCGCGCAGGCCGCCGCGGTCGACGGTGACGACGGTGCCGGGCTCGACCTCGCGCATGCCGTCCCACACGGCGTGTCCCGGCGTCTTGACGAAGGTGAACAGCTCGCGCAGGCCGTCGAGGGTCACCCGGCGGCGGGCCAGCGGGTTGGCGAGGATCGCCTTGGGCTCGGAGCCGAACAGGACGCCGTCGGGCGTCGGGTAGTAGTAGAAGGGCTTGATGCCCATGCGGTCGCGGATCATGACGAGCTTGTCGTGGCGCCCGTCCCAGACGGCGAAGGCGTACATGCCGTTGAGCCGCTCGGCGACGGCGTCGCCCCACTCCAGGTAGCCGCGCAGCACGACCTCGGTGTCGGAGTCGGTGGTGAAGCGGTGGCCGCGCGCGGTGAGGTCGGCGCGCAGTTCCGTGAAGTTGTAGGCCTCGCCCGAGTAGACGAGGGCGACGGTGCCGGCCGCGGTGGTCTCGCTCATCGGCTGCCGCCCGCCGGGCAGGTCGATGATCGCGAGGCGCCGGTGGCCGAGGGCCGCGGGCCCCTCGGACCACGTCCCCCGGTCGTCGGGGCCCCGGCAGGCCATCGTCTCCGTCATCGCGTCCAGTGCCGTGGCCTCAAAACGCAGGTCGCGGTCGAAGGAGACCCAGCCGGTGATGCCGCACATGTGCTACCTCCAGGCGAACCAGTTGTATCGAGCACCTATATGACGAGCGTGTTTCACCCACCCGGGGCGGGTCAACGCGGCCGCACCCCGGGCGGCGGGTCGACCCCGGCGCTTTCGGCCGGACTTTGCCTCCAGGAGATCCGCGGGCCCGTCGCCGACCGGGGGTGGCCCGCCGTGATTCGGTCACCGGCAAAGACTTGCCCACGAACCCCGTCCACCGGCCGTCGCACACGATCCGCGCACCCGCCGCGGCGAACACGCGGACGCTCCGGGCGCCCGCGCCGGCAAGCACGCGCCCGTAGCTACCAGTTACCCCGCCCACGACATCCGATTACTCCAAATGCCCGATATGCGAATCCGCCCTATGGTGCTGTCATGGAGCACGATCTGAGTCCCGCGACCCTCGCCGAGCTGCGGCGCCCGCGCAGCTATCCCGCGGTGTCCGTGCTGACGCCGACGCACCGCAGGGAACCCGACAACGCCCAGGACCGGGTCCGGCTGCGCAACGCCGTGACCGAGGCCAAGAAGCAGCTGGAGACCGACCCGGCGGTCACCCGGGAACGCCGCGCCGACGTCGTGCGCCAGCTCGACCAGGCCCTCTCCGAGGTAGACCTCACCTACGCCGAGGAAGGACTGCTGATCCTCGCCGCGCCCGGCGAGCACCAGGTGTGGTCGCTCGGCCGCAGCGTGCCGGAGCGGGTGGTGCTCTCGGACACCTTCCTCACCCGCAACCTGGTCTCGGCGAACGCGGCCGAGAGCCCCTTCTGGGTCCTGTCGGTCTCCGCCGACCGCCTGACCCTGTGGAGCGGCGGCGGGGGCCGCATCGCCGAGGACCGCACCGGCGGCTTTCCGCTGACCCGGGACCTCGACGAGAACTTCGACGCCGAACGGCAGGAGCGCATCGGTGACGCACCGAGCACGTTCCGCGACGAGCGCACCCGCCAGTTCCTGCGCGAGGCCGACACGGCGATGAGCGCGGTGCTGCGCGACCATCCGCGCCCGCTGTACGTCACCGGCGAGCCGGGTGCGCTGGCCGTCCTCGACGAGTGCGGCGGCGCCGCCCGCGACGCGGTGCACATCGCGCACGGCGGCCTGGCGCACGGCACGCCCGAGGCGGTGCGGCGCGCACTCCAGCCGGTCCTTCAGGAACGGGCCCGCGCGGACACCGAGGCCGTCGCCCGGGAGCTGGAGACGGCTCGTGGGCGCAAGGAGTTCGCCGCCGGCGTCGACGAGTTGTGGCGCAGCGCCCGGGAGGGCCGCGTCCGGCTGCTGGCCGTCGAGGAGAACTACCGGGTGACCGTGCGCGACGACGCGGGCGACCACCTGGTCCCGGCCGACGGCGGCGACCTCGACGCCCGCGAGGACATCGTGGACGAGATCGTCGAGCAGTGCCTGGAGACGGGGGCCGAGGTCCGCTTCGTCCCGGACGGCACCCTGGACGACGAGCAGGGCATCGCGGGCGTGCTGCGCTACTGAGCACGCCGCCCGGCCCGCTGGGTGCTGTGGCCGGACCGGTTCGCCGGAGAGCTCGGGGCGTTGCTGCGGTGGATCGCAAGGCGGAGCATCGCCCGCGTACCGGACGTACTCGGGTGATGCGACAACGCGGCTGGGGTCCCTCCTGCTCGAAGAGCTTGGGGGACCCGTGCCGGGCGCCCCGAGCCGGTGGACCTTTCCGGTCGCGGCACCGGCCCCCGTCCGGCCCTCCTCGCCGGCGTCTACGCTACGGCGCAACCGTCGACGAGGAGGGAAACGCGCGTGGGTGAGCTGCTGGGCGTGGCCGTACTGGGCGCCGGACACATGGGGGCCGATCACATACGGCGCCTGGACCAGGTGGTGAGCGGCGCCAGGGTGGCCGCCGTGGCCGACCCCGACACGGCGCGGGCGCGCGAGGCACTGGGCGGCGTCCAGGGCGCGTCCGTGCACGCCGAGGCGGTGGCCGCCCTCGACGCGCCCGGCGTCGACGCGGTCCTGATCGCCTCCCCCGGGCCCGCGCACGAGGAGGCGCTGCTCGCGGCCTTCGCGCGCGGCCTTCCGGTGCTGTGCGAGAAGCCGATGGTGCCGGACTCGGCCGGGGCGCTGCGGGTGGTGGAGGCGGAGGCGCGCCTGGGCAGGAGGCTGGCGCAGATCGGCTTCATGCGGCGCTACGACAGCGGGTACCGGCGGCTGAAGTCTTTGCTCGACAGCGGGGAGCTGGGGCGTTCGCTGATGCTGCACTGCACCCACCGCAACGTCTCCTCCCCACCGGACTTCACCAGCGCGATGCTGATCAACAGCTCCGTGTCGCACGAGATCGACGCGGCCCGCTGGCTGCTCGGCCAGGAGCTGACCGCCGTGACCGTGCTGCGTCCGGCCGCCTCCTGCGGGGCGCCCGCGGGGCTGGTCGACCCGCAGTTCGTACTCTTCGAGACGGAGCGGGGCGCACTGGTGGACGTGGAGGCCTTCGTCAACTGCGGCTTCGGCTACCAGGTGCGCTGCGAGGCGGTGGGCGAGCGCGGCAGCGCGCGGATCGGTGACGACCACGGGATGGTCGTCACCGGGCGGGGGCGCGCGTACGAGGAGGTGCCGCAGGACTACCTCGTGCGCTTCGCCGACGCCTACGACCGCGAAGTGCAGGCCTGGGTCGACGCGACCCGCCGGGGGCGCGTCACCGGCCCCGGGGCGTGGGACGGCTATGCCGCCGCCGTGGTCGCCGAGGCGGGGGTGCGTTCGCTGGAGGACGGCGGCCGCGTGCCGGTCGCCCTCGCCCCGCGCCCGGACCTGTACGCCCCGGCCGCCGGGTGAGCACGGGGGCGTCCCGCGCCTCTCACACCGTGCCGAACAGGGCGTTCAGGCCGCGGTCGACGGCCGCGCCGACGTCCTCCTGGCCGGGCGCGACGACGGCGTAGGTGCGCAGGAGGCAGCGGCGCAGCGCCGGGGTGTCGAACTGCAGGAGGGCCATGCCCGACCGGGAGTGCAGTTCGATCGCCGTACGGGAGCCGCCGCAGGGCCAGAAGTGCACGTCGCCCGTCCCGGCCTGCTGTCCGAGGCCTTCTTCGAGCAGGGTGCGGGAGAAGGTCCAGGTGACCTCCGCCCCGTCGAGGGAGGCCTCGGGCGGGAAGTCGAGGTGCACGGCCAGCGGGTCCGCGGAGGCGTAGCGGAGGATGGCGGGCACGATGAGTTCCTGTCCGTCCGCGGTGATCAGACGGGCGCGGGCGGACTGCTCGAGGGTGGTGTCCATGGTCGGTCTCCCCTGCGGGTCGGAGGTCGGCCGGTTCTGCCGTGTGTTCTTAGGAGCTCCCAGGTGCCGTTTGCATTACGTCCGAGCGCCCACCAATTCGTGTGACCTGCATCACTAGGGGCGCGTCCGGGGGTGCGGGGGCCGCCAAGGGGAGCCCTCTGCCGTCGAACAGGTGCGTGAGCGACGCCGTCGGACGCCTGGCGATCCGTCAAATCCCGTAGGGGTCCTACGCCTTGAGCGCCGGACGGAGTAGGCCGAAGGCGCAGTCGAGTCGCCCCTTGAAGACTGTGGCATATGCCAGAAGCACCACCGTATCGTGTGTTGCCGAATCCCTTACGGGCCGTCGCCCGCTGTGCCACAGTCATAAAGGTCCCACCCGCCCACGCGGCCCCCGTCCCCCGCATCGGAGTACGTCATGCCGTCCCCCCTCTCCGCGGACCGCTCACCCGGCCAGCCGCCGGGGCGCGGTGCGGTCGACGCCCTGACATCGCAGGCGCGCCGGCTCAAGGGCGAGGTCGACGCCGTGCGGCGGGAGGCACGGGACGACGTGACGGACCCCAGGGGCCGGCGGGAGCGGGCGCTGTGCGACCTCGCCCTGCACCAGCTCAGCGACCTGGACGAGCATCTGGCCCAGTTGCGGGACGGCCCGCCGCCCGTCGCCCGCCCCGCCGACACGCGCTCCGCCCCTGCCGCGGCCGGCGCCGCCGCGGCGCCGGCCGCGGGCCCCGCACGGCTCCCTGCTCAGCCGGGTCGGCAGCGCCGAGTGGAACCTGCTGACCGGCACGGCCGCCTGGTCCGGCGAGCTGTACCGGATCCTGGGCCGCGACCCGGCCGCACCCGCACCGACCCTGGACGAACTGCCGTCGCTGGCCGTCGAGGAGGACCGGCCCCGGCTGACCGCGATGGTCACCGGCTGCCTGGTCGACGCCCGGCCGATCGACGGCGAGTTCCGCGTCGCACGGCCGGACGGCGCGGTCCGGACGGTGCACATGATGGGCGAACCGGTGCTCGACGCCGACGGCGCCACCGCCTCCATGTGGGCGGTGCTGCGGGACGTCAGCGAACTGCGCCGCAGTCAGTCGGCGCTGCGCGAGACCCGTGACTCGCTGCAACACCACCGGCTGCGGGCGCAGACCGAGCACCGGCTCGCGGTCGAGCTGCGGGAAGCCGTGCTGTCCCCGTGGCACGGCTCCCCGCGGCTCCCGCACCGCGGCCGCTTTGGGCTCGACCTCGCGGCCCATCACCTGCCCGCAGCCTCGGGCGCGGTGACCGGCGGCGACTGGTACGACGTGCTGGAGCTGTCCGACGGCGACACCCTGCTCGGCGTCGGCGGCCTCACCGGACACGGGCCCGGCGTGACCTCCGCCGTCGCGATGCTGCTGGGCGCCCTGCGCGGCACGGCCATGACCGGTGCCGGACCGGCGCAACTGCTGACCTGGGTCGACCAGTTGCTCGACAGCGCCGTCCAGCCGGCCCTGGGCAGCGCCGTGTGCTGCCGCTACCGGCCCGCCGACCGCACCCTGGCCTGGGCACAGGCCGGGCACCCCGCCCCGCTGCTGTTCCGGGACGGGGCGGCCCGGACGCTGGACGCCCCGCGCGGCGCCCTGCTCGGCGCCACCCCGACCGCCGGTTACGCGCAGGCCGAGGAGACCCTCCGGCCGGGCGACCTGGTCCTGCTCCACTCCGGCGCACTGGTGCCGGGACACGGCGGGACGGCAGCCGTGAACCGCCTGCTGGGCCTGGCTCCCCGCCTCGGTGCCGGGCGAAGCGCGCAGGACTGCGTGCGCACGGTGCTGGAGGAGTTCGGCGCGGCCGGGCGCGAGGACGACGCCTGTGTGCTCGTCGCGAGGGTGGCGCCGTAGCCGGCGGCCGCTCGGCCACTGCCCTACACCGGTGCGCTGTCCGCGCCCTTGGCCCTGGGCCGGGGCATGGCGAGGCGGATCTCCTCCCGCAGTTCGTGGATCTTCGGGTAGGTGGAGTACTGGGCGGTGAGCCGGTACATCTCGCGCAGCCGGTCCCAGGTGCGCCGCGAGGAGTTCGACCCCATCGACATCAGCGCCAGCCGTGCGTAGCGGGCCGCCTGTTCGGGGTCGTCCGCGATGAAGCAGGCGGAGGCCATGGACAGGTGGTCGAAGATCTTCGACCGCTCGCGGCCGTCGATCCGCAGGGCCAGGGCCTTCTCCGCGTAGTGCTGGGCGTGCGCGGCCGCGTCCGGGTCGAACTCCGCCAGCGTGCGGTAGGCGAGCGCCTGCATGCCGTACAGGTCCTCGTCCTTGAAGGTCTGCATCCAGGGCAGCGGTTCGTGGTTGCCCTTCTCGGAGACGAACAGGTCCTCCGCCCGGCCGAGCGTGCGGCGCATGGCCTGGCCCTTGCCCAGGGACGCCTGGGCCCAGGCCTCGATGGTGTGGAACATCGCCTGGGTGCGCGGCTGCAGTCCCGCACCGGAGCCGGACTGGGCGAGCTTCATCAGGTCCAGTGCCTCGTCGGGCCGGCCCAGGTGCACCATCTGGCGCGCCGCGCGGGACAGCGCCTCGCCCGCGCGGGGCCGGTCGCCGCCCTCGCGCGCCGCGTGGGTGGCGATGACGAAGTACTTCTGGGCCGTGGGCTCCAGGCCGACGTCGTGCGACATCCAGCCCGCGAGGACGGCGAGGTTGGCGGCGACACCCCACAGGCGCCGCTGGAGGTGGGCGGGGTGGCGGTAGGCGAGCATGCCGCCCACCTCGTTGAGCTGGCCGACCACCGCCTTGCGCTGGAGCCCGCCACCGCGGGCCGCGTCCCAGGCCCGGAACACCTCCACCGAGCGTTCCAGTTCGTCGACCTCCTCGGCGCCGACCGGAGCGGCGTCGTAGCGGTCGAACCCGGCGGGGTCCGCGTGCAGGGGGTGGTCGAGGTCGGGGGCGTCGGCCTTCAGGGTCGGATCGGTGTGCAGCCAGTCGTGCATGGCGCCGCTGATTGCTGATCCCGCGGTGAGCGCGGCACCCGCGCCCACCAAGCCGCGTCGGTTGAGCATGAGGTCCATTCCCGTGAATTCGGTGAGGACCGCGGCGGTCTGCTCGGGCGCCCACGGCATGCCGTCGGGATGTTCCACGTCCCGCTCGCCCTGCCGTTTCCCCGTACGCCCGTGCCGTACCAGACCGAGGTCCTCGATGGTCACGACACGGCCGAGACGCTCGGTGAACAGGGCCGCCAGCACCCGCGGCACGGGATCGCGCGGGATCTCTCCCATGTCGATCCAACGCCGCACCCGGGAGGTGTCGGTCGCCAGCTGCGGGTGGCCCATGGCCGCCGCCTGCCGGTTGACCAGCCTCGCCAGCTCCCCCTTGGACCAGCCGGCCAGGCCGAACAGATCCGCGAGACGGGTGTTGGGTTGTCCTGTCACGTCAAGCCCCCAGGTACTCGGCTGACTTGACAGTAGACCCGGTGAGAGTTGCCGGGCGACTATTCGCCAGGGTTCGCCAGGGTGCGCCAGATGGTGTGCCACCGGCCCGGCGGTGTCAGGTAGGAAAGCGCCACCCCGACCCGGTCGCCGAGGGACATTCCCCAGGGTGCACCCGGGCGTCCGGGCCGGGCAGCGCGCTTCGAGCAGCAGGCACACGAAGGGATCTGTCTCTCCCATGTACGCAGCATCGTCCTCCGTGTCCGCCCCGCCCCGGCCGCTGCGCGCCCGTCCGGGCACCGGCGGCCCCTACCTCGACCCCGCGCGCCCGGCGGCTCCCGTCCTCGGTGTGGGCCGGCCGCGGCGCGCCCCGGGGCTCGGCACACCACCGCTCAGCGGGAGGCTCGACCTGTCCGGCCCGCAGGGCGCCCAACTACGCACGGCGCTCGCGTCGGTGCAGCGCATCTGCCCGGAGTTCGCCCCCGTGCAGGTGCTGCGCCGCAGCGGCCGGTCGGTGCTCCTGGTCGGCACGACCGGGCGCAGCACGGCCGTCGCCAAGTGTTTACTGGACCCGTCCCGTGAATGGGCCGAACGGTACCGGCACGAAATAGCGGCCTACCGTTCGTTCGTCCGGCACCGGCCCCCGGTGCGTGTGCCCCGGCTGATCGCGGCGGACCCGGACAACTGCACGCTGGTGATCGAGCGCGCGCCGGGCCGGGTGGCCGCGCTCCAGCGGCACCCGGCGCAGACCCCGCCCCGGGCGGACATCAAGGCCGCTCTCGGCGCGATCTGCCGGCTCAACGCCTGGCGCCCCCCGGCGGGCACCTTCGACGCCCCGCTGGACTACGCCGCCCGCATCTCCCGCTACCACGAGCTGGGTCTGCTGACCGACCGGGACATGGGCGACCTGCAGAAGCTGCTGCACGGCATCGCGCACGCGGCGGGCCGGCAGGGCATGGGCCAGTTCTGTCACGGCGACGCGCTGCTCGCGAACATCCTGCTCTCACCGGCCGGTCCAGTGCTGGTGGACTGGGAGCACGCGGGCTGGTACCTGCCGGGCTACGACCTGGCGACCCTGTGGTCCGTGCTCGGCGACGCCCCGGCGGCGCGGCGCCAGATCAGCCAGCTGGCGCAGGCAACGGGCCCGGCGGCGCGGGACGCGTTCCTGGTGAACCTGATGCTCGTCCTGACCCGCGAGATCCGCACCTACGAGACGGCCGTGCAGCGTTCGATGCACGACGCGGCCCCGACGGCACCGGGTACGGCCCACCCGGCTGCCGCGCCGTCCGGTGAGGAACAGCGGCTGCTGCTGCGGCGGCTGCACGACGACTGCCAGCTGGCCCGGCGGGCCGTACGCGCGGCGGTCGGCACTCGCTGACGGGGACGAAGGTCCCGCGGTACACCGCCTCGGCGGGCGTACCGCGGGACCTTCGTCGTCGCGCGGCGGCCCTTCGCCGCATCCTGCTTCGGGAGCAACGGCGGGGAGAGCCACAGGTGTACGCCACTGACGCCCCGCAGGCCCGCGCGGCGCCGTCGCGAAACTCGCCGAAACCCGGGCTGACATGGGAAATCTCCTCACTGCGCGCATGATTGACGGATCGTCGGACAGCCGGTACCACTGACCCCACGCCGGCCCCGCACGCCCCGTCACGCCGAAGCGCCCCAGGAGGCAGCTTTGCGAGGATCCGTCACCGACTCCAGAGCCACCCCGGACCGCACCGCCGTGCGGGGCCGGGCCAGAGCGCGCACGGCCGCGGGCGCCGTCGCCTGCGGTGCGCTGCTGCTGCCGCTGCTGGGCGCCGCCCCGTCGGCCGGCGCCACGGACGGCTCCGGCCGGCTGCAACAGGCGTTCGCCTCCGCCGCGGCCCGGTACCACGTGCCGCTCAGTGTCCTGCTGGGCGTCTCGTACCTGCAGTCCCGCTGGGACGGACACGAGGGCGCCGCGAGCGTGAGCGGCGGCTACGGTCCCATGCACCTCACGGACGCGCACACCGCGCTGGCCCGCGCCGAGCACCACGGCCAGGGGACCGAGGACCCGCGCGGTGACAGCGCGCGCCCGGCGCTGCATCCCGCCGCGCCCGCCCGGGTGCCGGCGGACGCGGAGCTGCCGGACCGGCTGAAGACCCTGCCCCGGGCGGCCGGGCTGACCGGGATCCCCGCCGAGCGGCTGCGCGGCGACGCGGCGGCGAACGTCGCGGGCGGCGCGGCCCTCCTGGCCGCCGCCCAGCGACGGCTGGGCGAGCCGCTCAGCACGGACCCCGCCCACTGGTACGGGGCGGTGGCCCGGTTCTCCGGCGCGGACGACAGCGCGACGGCGGCGGCGTACGCCGACGACGTGTACGACGTGATCCGCTCCGGCGAGCGGCGCACCACCGACGCCGGACAGCGCGTCGTACTGACCGCCACGCCGCGGCTCACCCCCGACAGGGCACAACTCGGGCGGACGGGCCTCGAGCACGTCTCGTCGGCCGGTACGGAGTGCCCGGCCTCGGTGTCCTGCGAATGGGTACCGGCGCCGTACCAGCAGTTCGGCACCGACGACTACGGCAACCACGACCTGGGCGACCGGCCGGCCTCCGAACGCGTCCGGTACATCGTCATCCACGACACCGAGGGCCGCTGGGACGGCGTCCTCAACCTGGTCCAGGACCCGACCTACGTGTCGTGGAACTACACGCTGCGCTCCACCGACGGGCTCATCGCCCAGCACGTGAAGGGCAAGGACGTCGCCTGGCACGCCGGGAACTGGTACGTCAACGCGACGTCGGTGGGTCTGGAGCACGAGGGTTTCCTCGCCGAGCCGGACGCCTGGTACACGGAGGCGATGTACCGCTCGTCGGCGCGGCTGGTGAAGTACCTGGCAGGCAAGTACGGCATCCCGCTGGACCGGCAGCACATCCTGGGGCACGACACCGTGCCGGGACCGACCGGCGGCTCCGTGCCGGGCATGCACACCGACCCCGGACCGTACTGGGACTGGCGGCACTACTTCGAGCTGCTGGGCCGTCCCTTCGAGCCGACCGCGGGCAGGAACGGCGGGCTGGTGACGATCCGCCCCGACTACACGGAGAACCAGCCCCGGTACACGGGCTGCACCACCGGCGACCAGCCGTGCGCGGCGCACGGCTCCAACGAGGTTCGGCTGTACTCGCAGCCCGACACGTCCTCGCCGCTGATCAAGGACATCGGTCTCAGGCCGGGCGGCGGCGACTCCACGATCGACGTGAACGACGTCGCCTCGCGGGCGGAGACGGGACAGCAGTACGCGGTCGCCGACCGCCGGGGTGACTGGACGGCGATCTGGTACCTGGGCCAGAAGGCCTGGTTCCTGAACCCGGCGAAGCAGGCCACCGCGGTGAACGCGGCCGGCTGGGTGGTGACGCCGAAGGCCGGGGCGGACAGCGTGCCGGTGTACGGGCGGGCGTACCCCGAGAAGGAGGCCTATCCGGCCGGGGTGCCGGTGCAGTCGGTGACGCCGCTGCCGTACAAGCTGCTCGCGGGCCAGAGGTACGTGATCGGTGACGCCGTGCCGGGCGAGTACCTGTACTCGGTCACCTTCACCACCGACTCGCACCGGGTGGTGGTCGGCAAGGACATGTACTACGAGATCCAGTTCGGCCACCGGGTGGCGTTCGTGCGGGCCGCGGACGTCAGCGTGCGGCCGTCGGGCCTGTAACTCCCCGAACGGGCCGGCACCTGGTGGGGCCGGCCCGTTCCGGGTGCCGGCCCTTGCGGGTGCGGTCGGCTCAGCCCTGCTGGAACAGCTCGGCGGGCAGCGGCTTGAGGAGCGCGTACAGGTCGTCGGTGATCGGGCGGTCCCAGGCGGCGATGGTGACCAGGACGCCGTCGCTGCGGTCGAACTGCACGCAGGAGATCCGGCCCTCGGAGAGCTTGAGCCGCCGCACGATCAGGAGGTTGTCGCCCTGCAGCACCGGCATGTCCTCGGTGCCGACGACGGTGACCTCCTCGTCGTTCTCCAGGGCCAGCAGGAGTTGGGCCACCTCGAAGGGGACCTCGCCGTCGCCGACCTCGCGGGCCGGGGAACCCTCGGGGAGGTTGCCGATGATCATGGCGGTACCGCGGCCGCCGAAGAGGTCGTAGCGCAGGAACACGCCCTGGCAGGTGCCGTCGGGCGCGGGCAGCAGCCCGGCGCCCAGATTGCCGGGCCAGTCGCCCGGGTCCATGGCCAGGACGTCGAAGTCGGGCCCGGCGGGCGTGGCGCTGCGGCGACGGAGGAACGA
The DNA here is from genome assembly GCF_040641015.1 of Streptomyces sp. NPDC021356. Taxonomy (NCBI): domain Bacteria; kingdom Bacillati; phylum Actinomycetota; class Actinomycetes; order Kitasatosporales; family Streptomycetaceae; genus Streptomyces; species Streptomyces sp. NPDC021356. Next base: position 75,995 of record NZ_JBFACU010000037.1, read on the forward strand.
CATGCCGCCATGGTACGTGCCCCAGCCTGCCTCGCGACGTGCGGGCGGCCTCCGGCCGGGGCGGGAATCACCCTGAGCCGGCCGGTCCGGCGGCCCGGTGCCGCTCGTGGTGGCGGGCGACGCGGGCCCGGTTTCCACAGGAGGGTCCGCACCACTCCTGGCGCGGGTGGTCCTTGAGGAAGTACCGCACGCAGCGCGGTGCGTGGCAGGCGCGCAGCCGCCGGCGGTCCGGGCCCGCCAGGAAGGCGACGGCGGCCTGCGCGAGCGCCGCGGTGAGGTCGCCGGCGCCGTGGACGGGCCGCCGGTGGAGCACCGGGTCGGCGGCCGGGTCCCAGCACAGGACGGGCACGGTGGCCGTGCGGGCGGCCGCGGTGTTGAGCCGCTCGACCGCCTGGGGCACGGGCATCAGCCGGCCGGCGTCGGCGGGGCTGGGCGCGCCGGGCCGGACGGCGTGGGCGAAGAGGGCGCGCACGGCGGCACGCAGCTCGCGGACCTCGGCCAGCGCGGCCGTGTCCGCGGTGTAGTGACCGGCGTCCGGCACGGTGTCCGGGCGGGCCCGCACCCAGGCGGTGAGTTTGTCCGGGCCGGCCAGGTCGTCGGCGACACCGCCGGCGCCGTCGTGGCGGACGGTCAGCGCGAGGTCGAGGGCGAGACGGGCGTCCGTGCCGGGCGAGTCCTGCATGCGCCTAATGGTAGACACGCCGCTGCCCGTTACTGCGTACCCCGGGCGCGAGGGTCCGCCCGTACGTCGGAGGAAAGCGCTCGGGGACGGCGCCGTCCCCGAGGCGAAGCCGGGCCACCACCGCCACGGACCCCGGCACGGCTGCCCAACCTGACTGAAGCAGGGAAGCGGCCCACAGGACGGCGCCACACCCGGGGCGAAGACGGAGCACCACCGCCACGCACCCCGGCACGGCTGCCCACCCTGCGCCGAAGCAGGGAAGCGGCCCAGGGGACGGCGCCGCACCTGGGGCGGGGACGGCGGCGCCGGCCCCGGCGCGGCTGTCCGCCCTGGGCCGAAGGAGGGAAGCTGCCGGGAGGGCGGCGTCATTCCTGGGGCGGAGACGGCGGCACCACCGCCACGGGGCTCGCCGCGTGCAGGAGAACGGCCTGGGTGACCGAGCCCATCATCCGGGCCGGGGCCAGCAGGCGACGGCGGTGGCGGCCGACCACGACCAGGTCTGCGTCCCGGGAGGCGGCGACCAGCCGGCCCGCGGCGTCACCGGGCAGGATCTCCGTGTCGGCCGGCACGTCCGGGTGCCGGGCCCGGTGCGGGGCGAGGAAGCCCTCGGCCAGGGAGCGGATCTCGCTCTCCACCTCGGACTGGTCGACCGGGGGCGCCGGCAGTTCCCCGGCCGGCGCCCAGGTGCGGGTCGGCCACGGGTAGGCGGCGACAGCCTGGACCCGGGCGCCGCGCCGGGCGGCCTCGGCGAAGGCGAAGGCGAGCACGGCGTCGTCGGGGCTGTCGACGTGCAGGCCGACGACCACGCGTGGGCCGGGCCCGGCCGGGGCGTCGCCGTGGACCTCGCGTCCGGGCCGGGGAACCACGACGACCGGGCACTCCGCGTCGCGGGCGGCGGCCAGGCCGCCGGAGCCCAGCAGCAGGCTCGCGAACCCGCCCCGGCCTCGCGAGCCGAGCACCAACAGCTGTGCGGTGGCGCCGAGTTCGAGCAGCAGTGCACCCGGCAACCCGTCCAGGCCCACATACTCGACTCCGGCACCGTCACCGCCGCGATCCGGGCCCTCGACGTCGGTCCGGTCCCGGTCCTCCACATGGGCGCGGGCCGCGTCCAGCACGGTGTCGTCCGCTCCCGCGGGCGGTCCGGCGACCAGGACGTCGGGCTGGGTCCAGGCGGCGTACTGCCGCACGTGCACCACCCGCAGCGGCGCCCCGCGCAGGCGGGCCGCGTCCAGGGCCCAGTCGAGGGCCCGCAGGCTGTCGTCGGAGCCGTCGACCGCTGCGACGACCGGTGGAGCGCTCATGGGTACCTCACCTCCACAGGGCGGTTCCCGCTGCCGGGCCGGCCCGGATCGGCGGCGGCGCGGCGGGGCTCTGAAGGCCGCGTGTCCGCAAAAGTGGCGGCCACACCCGTGGACCGGCCTCCGGTACCGGACGCCGGTGCCCGTCCCGGCGCATCCGGCGCCCGACGTCCGGCGTCCACCCCCTGTGCCCCGGCGGAGGAACCCCGCTCAGGTCAGGTCGAACTCCCCTTCCCGTGCCCCCGAGACGAAGGCGCCCCACTCCGCGGGCGTGAAGATCAGAGAAGGGCTCTCCGGGCGACCGCTGTTGCGCATCGCGATGAACCCCTCGACAAAGGCGATCTGGACATCCCCCAGGCCACGGCTGCTGGACTGCCACTCGGCGTTGCTGAGGTCCAGCTCCGGCTTGTGCCATCCCGCGAGCGGGTGCTGCTGGACAGTGCTCTCGGCCACGTCCGTGCTCCTCCCGATTTCCGTCGTCCGCGAGCCAGCCTAGCGAGCGGTCGGCGGCGCCGACAGGGCATCCGGGAGGACCTTTGCGGATCTTTGCGGACGCTTGCGGGAGACCGGGATCAGTGCGCCAGGAAGGGTTCCACCACGCCCAGGAACTCCTCGGGCCGCGCCTCGTGCACCAGGTGCCCCGCGTCGACGGTGACGACCCGGGCGTTTGGGATCAGTCCGGCCAGGAAGGTGATCTCCCGCTGCGGGACGAAACTCCTCGGTCCGCCCGCCACCAGCAGGGTGGGTGCGGTGATCCGGTGCATGTGCTCGCCCCACGCGGGGTCCGGCGCGTTGCGCTGCGCGTCGGTGGCCCGGATCATCGCCCAGTCGTAGGGCAGGTCGCCGGCCGGCCGTTCGGCGGGCGGCCGGGGCGGGTCCAGCGGGACGGGCGCCGGTACGTCCTCCAGGACGAGCCGCCGTACGAGGCCGGGCGCCCGCTGGGCGAGCAGGTAGGCGACGGCGCCGCCGAGCGAGTGGCCCACGACGTCGGCGCGGTCGACACCGAGCGCCCCGAGGAAGCCGAGGACGTCGTCGCGCAGGGCCTCGTGGGCGTAGGCCCCGGGCCGGTCGCCGAGGCGGCTGCTGCCGCCGTGTCCGCGCAGGTCGGGGGCGTACACCCGGCGCGGGTGCGGTCCGTCCGCCAGCCGTCGGGCGATCGGGGTCCAGTCGGCGCCGTCGGCGCCCCGGCAGTGCAGCAGGACGACGGGGGGCGCGTCCTGCGCGCCCCAGGCGCGGTAGGCGAGGGTGATGCCGTTGACGTCGACGGTTCGTGGTCCGGTGTCCATGCGGGCACCGTAGTGGCGGCCCGCGCGGCGCCCCGGGTCATTCTGCCGACGGCAGAGCGGCCCGCGGCCCGGCGAGGAAGGCGGCGACGCGCCGCACGAACCACTCAGGGTCGTCCAGCCACGGATAGTGTCCGGCGCCCGGCTGCACCGCCAACTCGGCGTGCGCGAAGGCCGCGGCGGCGCGCCGGGCGAGTTCCGGGCGGGGCCGCCGTCGACCTCCCCGGCGAGGACGAGGACGGGCGCGGCCAGTTCGCCGAGCGCGGCGCGGGTCGCGGCGGGGTCGAACCGCGCCTCGGCGAAGTAGCGGTCGGCGGCCTCCTCGTCGGTCTGGTCCTCGTCGGCCTCGGCGTGCGCGCGGACGGTGTCGTCCCAGCGGCCGTAGAAGAAGGGGGCGAGCGCCGCGGAGTACTCGCCCCGCCCGGCCAGCCAGGCCTCCAGCCGCGGGTAGGCCGCGGCGAACCACGGTTCGCCGCGGCGCAGCCCGGCGGCGGTGAGCCGGTCCTCGGCCGTCGCGCTCAGCCCGAGCGGGCGCAGGGCGGTGGTGATCAGCGCGAGTCGTGCCACGCGCCGGGGCCGGCGTGCCGCGTACAGCGCCGCGAGGCTGCCGCCGGCCGAGTGGGCGAGGAGGTCCATGCGCTCCAGTCCCAGGTGGGCACGGAGGGCCTCCACGTCGTCCACCTGCTCCTCGCAGCGGTACGTCGAGGGGTCCGCCGGGGTGGCGGAGTCGCCGGTGCCGCGCAGGTCCAGCAGGACCAGCCGGCGGTGGGCGGCGAGCCCGCCGAGGTCGCCGAGGTAGGCGGAGGCCCGCATCGGTCCGCCGGGCAGCACGACGAGGGGCTCGCCGTTCCCGCGCAGGTGGTAGGCGAGGCGGGTTCCGTCGGGCGCGGTGAAGTTCGGCATGCGCCCGATCTTGTCCGGAGGGTCCGTGCGGCGGCAACGAATTTCGGCGCCTGGCTCTTGCCTGCGGCGCGGCGGCCTGGATTACTGATCTCCAGCATCTCGACCGAATGATCGGTCGACGGATCGACCGTATTGTCGTGGCAGGTGAGGGAGAGTCCCGATGGCGGAAGCGACAGGGCTGCTGGACTCGGGGGAACGGCTCGGCCTCGACGAGCTGCGGGCGCTGCAGTTGGAGCGGCTGCGCGCCTCGCTGCGGCACGCGTACGAGAACGTCCCCTTCCACCGGCAGTCCTTCGACGCGGCCGGGGTCCACCCCGACGACTGCCGTTCGCTCGCCGACCTGGCCCGTTTCCCCTTCACCACCAAGGCGGACCTGCGCGACCACTACCCGTACGGGATGTTCGCCGTGCCCCGTGAGCGCATCCGCCGCCTGCACGCCTCCAGCGGCACCACCGGGCTCCCCACCATCGTCGGCTACACGGACGGCGACCTGTCGATGTGGGCGGACATGGTGGCCCGCTCGCTGCGCGCGGCGGGCGCCCGGCCGGGCGACGTCGTGCACGTGGCGTACGGGTACGGGCTGTTCACCGGGGGTCTGGGCGCCCACTACGGCGCGGAACGGCTCGGCTGCACGGTCGTGCCCGCCTCCGGTGGCATGACCGCCCGTCAGGTGCGGCTGATCCAGGACCTGGAGCCCCGGATCATCATGGTCACGCCGTCCTACATGCTCACGCTGCTCGACGAGTTCGAGCGGCAGGGCGTCGACCCGCGGTCCACCTCGCTGCGCGTGGGCGTCTTCGGGGCGGAGCCGTGGACCGAGGAGATGCGGCGGGAGATCGAGGAGCGGTGCGGGATCGACGCGGTCGACATCTACGGGCTGTCGGAGGTGATCGGGCCGGGGGTGGCGCAGGAGTGCGTGGAGACCAAGGACGGCCCGCACATCTGGGAGGACCACTTCTTCCCCGAGATCGTGGACCCGGTCACCGGGGAGGTGCTGCCCGAGGGCGCCGAGGGGGAACTGGTGTTCACCTCGCTCACCAAGGAGGCGATGCCGGTCGTCCGCTACCGCACCCGCGACCTGACCCGGCTGCTGCCGGGCACCGCGCGGGCGTTCCGGCGGATGGAGAAGATCACCGGCCGCTGCGACGACATGGTGATCCTGCGCGGGGTGAACCTCTTCCCGACCCAGATCGAGGAGATCGTGCTGCGCACGCCGGGGGTCGCACCGCACTTCCAGCTCCGGCTCACCCGTGCGGACCGGCTCGACGCCCTCACCGTCCGCGCCGAGGCCCGCCCCGGCGCCGGGCCCGAGGTGCGTCAGGCTGCGGCCCGGTCCATCGCGGCTGCGGTGAAGGACGGCGTCGGCGTGTCGGTCGCGGTGGAGATCGTCGAACCGGAGTCACTGGAGCGGTCCGTCGGCAAGCTCAAGCGGATCGTGGACCTGCGCCCGTGATCCGGGTCCGGGTGTGGACGTGCCCGTCGAGGGGGTGGGCGGGCGGCGCGGCGGGCAGGGTCCCGGTCAGCTCGTAGGCGCACTTGAGCGCGACGCGGCAGGACGCCGTGTTGTCGGCCCGGTGCACGAGTTCCAGGCGGGTCAGGCCCTGGGCGGCGAACGTCGCGAAGGCCCAGGCGGTCAGCGAGGCCAGCGCGCGGGGTGCCACGCCCCGGCCGCGCGCGTGGGCCGCGGTCCAGTAGCCGACCTCGGCGCGGGGGGAGCCGGGGGCGACGTTCTTCAGGACGGCGTGCCCGGCCAGGTGCTCCCTCACCCCGGCGGGCCCGGCCGGACGATCCGCTTGATCCGCCGTTCCGGCGTGCGCGCGTTCCACGACGGCGAAGGCGAACCGGTCACCGGCCTCGCGCCCCCGTCGCTGCTGTGCGATCCAGTCGAGAGCGCCCGCCTCGTCGGGGATGGAGTGGCTCAGGAAGCGGCGCAGGGCCTCGTCCCGGTACAGCTCGGCGAGAGGGGCGGCGTCCGCCTCCTCCCACGGTCGCAGCAGCAGCGCCGGGGCAGTGGCGGTGGCCGGCACCTCCAGCCGGTCGATGATCACGTGGGTCGGCATGGGCCTCATCGTGCCCTAGTAGGGCTTGGTCAGGTTTGTTCGTGGGTGGCGTGTCTGTTAGCTGGTTGGTGTCGTTGTCCTGGTGTGACACCTGAGGAGTTGGCCGGGG
>NZ_JBFACU010000038.1:0-75705 GCF_040641015.1 Streptomyces sp. NPDC021356
CGCCCCCGCGGGGGGCAAACGGGGCGCCCGGGGCCCGGGGGCCCCCGGCCCCCCCCGGGGCCCCGGCCCCCCCCGCGCGCGCGTGGAGGGCCGTCGCCGTACCGGGACTCCCGGGGGTCAGGTGAAGCGCCGGACCCCCGAAGGCGTGACGACCGCCTGCACCGGTCGGTCGTGCGGCTCGGCGGGGACGTGCTCGACGACCTCATGGTCGTAGAGCAGGACGACGAGGGCGGGATGCGCGTCCGCCCGTTCCAGGCGCGCCAGGACACGGTCGTAGGAGCCGCCGCCGCGCCCCAGCCGCATCCCGCGCGTATCGGCGGCGAGGCCCGGCAGCAGGACGACGTCGGCGGCCGTCACGGCGTCCGGGCCGAGCCGCCGGCCGGCCGGTTCGGACAGCGCCATCCGCCCGCCGTGCCGCACGCGCGCGAGGGACCCCTGACCGGCGTAGGCGCCCCAGTCCAGGTCGTTGTCCGGCAGCAGCGCGGGCAGCAGCACACGCACCCCCCGCGCGCGCAGCGCGTCGAGCAGCGCGAGGGTGCCCGGCTCGGCGCCCACGGAGACGTACGCGGCCACCGTGCGCGCCCGCGCCAGCTCGGGCAGTTCCAGCGCGTGCCGGGCCAGCGCCTCCGCGGCCTCGCTCACGTCGTCCGAGGTCAGCCGGGAGCGCTCGGCGAGCAGCTCCCGCCGCAGGGTCCGCTTGTCCGGCCCCGCCGTCCCTCCGATGTGGCTCAACGTCGCTCCCCTACCCTTCCTCGAAAAGTAAATGTGCTCATATGTGTCCAATGAACCTGAGGCGCGGAGGGCCCCCAAACGCAGCGGTTAAGGTTGCCGCCATGAGTCACGCGCACCCCAGGATCAGCAAGGCTGTCATTCCCGCGGCAGGCCTCGGCACCCGGTTCCTCCCGGCTACCAAGGCCACTCCCAAGGAGATGCTGCCGGTCGTGGACAAGCCGGCGATCCAGTACGTGGTCGAGGAGGCCGTCTCCGCCGGTCTCGACGACGTCCTCATGGTGACGGGCCGCAACAAGCGCCCCCTGGAGGACCACTTCGACCGCAACTACGAGCTGGAATCGGCCCTGGAGAAGAAGGGTGACTCCGAACGGCTCGCCAAGGTGCGGGAGTCCAGCGACCTGGCGATGATCCACTACGTCCGCCAGGGCGACCCGAAGGGCCTGGGCCACGCGGTGCTCTGCGCGGCCCCGCACGTGGGCGAGGAACCGTTCGCCGTGCTGCTCGGCGACGACCTGATCGACCCCCGCGACCCGCTCCTCCAGCGGATGATCGAGGTCCAGGGGCAGTACGGCGGCAGCGTCGTCGCCCTCATGGAGGTCGCGCCCGAGCAGATCCACCTCTACGGGTGCGCGGCCGTGGAGGCCACCGGGGACAGTGACGTCGTCCAGGTGACCGGCCTGGTCGAGAAGCCCGAGCCGGCCGACGCCCCGTCGAACTACGCGATCATCGGCCGCTACGTCCTCGACCCGCACATCTTCGAGATACTGCGCAAGACGGAGCCCGGCCGGGGCGGCGAGATCCAGCTCACCGACGCCCTGCAGCGCCTCGCCGAGGCGGAGACCGTCGGCGGTCCGGTGCACGGCGTGGTCTTCAAGGGGCGCCGCTATGACACCGGTGACCGTGGCGACTACCTCCGTGCCATTGTCAGACTCGCGTGCGAACGTGATGACCTGGGCCCCGACTTCAGGACCTGGCTTCAGCGGTACGTAGCCGAGGAGATGTAACGACGTTGAGCAGCGCCGCGCACCACATCGCAGACCCGGACCGCCTGTGGTCGGTGGACGAGCATCTGGAGGACGTCCTCACCACCGTCCGCCCGCTCGAACCCATCGAGCTGCAACTGCTCGACGCCCAGGGGTGCGTCCTCGTCGAGGACGTCATGGTGCCGCTCTCGCTGCCGCCGTTCGACAACAGCTCCATGGACGGGTACGCGGTCCGGGTCGCGGACGTCGCCGGAGCGAGCGAGGAGTTCCCGGCCGCCCTGGAGGTCGTCGGGGACGTCGCCGCGGGCGCGGCCGAGCCGGTCCGGGTGGGCCCCGGCCAGGCCGCCCGGATCATGACCGGCGCCCCGCTGCCGCCCGGCGCCGAGACCGTCGTGCCCGTGGAGTGGACCGACGGCGGGCTCGGCGAGGGCCCGGTGCGCGGCATGCGCGCCCGCAGCCTGGCCCCCGAGGGCGCCGCCGGGCAGGTGCGCGTGTACCGCCCCGCACAGGCACGCGCGCACGTGCGCGCGGCGGGCAGCGACGTGCAGGCGGGCGACCGCGCCCTGAAGGCCGGTACGGTCCTCGGGCCGCCGCAGATCGGGCTGCTCGCGGCGATCGGCCGCGGCACGGTACGCGTGCGCCCGCGCCCGCGCGTGGTGGTGCTGTCCACCGGCAGTGAACTCGTCCAGCCCGGCGAGCAGTTGTCGGGCGGCCAGATCCACGACTCCAACAGCTTCGCCCTGACCGCCGCGGCCCGCGACGCCGGCGCCATCGGCTACCGGGTGGGCGCCGTCGCCGACGACGCCGACACCCTGCGCTCCACCATCGAGGACCAGCTCGTGCGCGCCGACCTGATGGTCACCACCGGCGGAGTGAGCGTCGGGGCGTACGACGTGGTCAAGGAGGCGCTGTCGCACGTGGGGGACGAGGACGAGCCGGGCGGCGGGGTGGAGTTCCGCAAGCTCGCCATGCAGCCGGGCAAGCCCCAGGGCTTCGGCACCGTCGGCCCCGACCACATCCCGCTGCTGGCGCTGCCCGGCAACCCCGTCTCGTCGTACGTCTCCTTCGAGCTGTTCGTCCGCCCCGCGATCCGCACGCTCATGGGCCTGCCGGACGTGCACCGGCCGACGGCCCGCGCGAGACTGGCGGCGGACAAGGCCCTGACGTCGCCGCGGGGCCGCAGGCAGTTCCTGCGCGGGACGTACGCCGACGGCGAGGTGACCCCCGTCGGCGGCACCGGATCGCACCTGGTCGCGGCGCTCGCGCAGGCCGACGCGCTGATCGTCGTCCCCGAGGACACCGAGTCCGTCGAGCCCGGTGCCGAGGTCGAGGTGGTCCTGCTCGGCTGACCGGCCCGACTTGGCGGTAGCGTGTCGCGCACAACAGGCCCGCGCACCGCACCGCGCCGGGCCCGGACCGGGAGCGCCACAGAGCATGACCACACCTTCCCGGGGGGAGACCCCCGGACCCGTGCAGGACCGACCGCAGGACCGAGCGCAGGGCGGCGTGCGGGACCAGGACCGACTGACGCACATCGACGAGGCGGGCGCCGCCCGGATGGTCGACGTGTCCCGCAAGGACGTGACCGCGCGCACGGCCCGGGCCACCGGCCGGGTACTCGTCTCGCCCCGCGTCGTCGAGCTGCTGCGCGGCGAGGGAGTGCCCAAGGGCGACGCCCTCGCCACCGCGCGGATCGCCGGGATCATGGGGGCCAAGCGCACCCCGGACCTCATCCCGCTGTGCCACCCGTTGTCGGTGTCGGGTGTGAGACTGGAACTGTCGGTCGCGGACGACGCCGTGGAGATCACGGCCACCGTGAAGACGACGGACCGCACGGGCGTGGAGATGGAGGCGCTCACCGCGGTCTCCGTCGCCGCGCTCACCGTGATCGACATGGTCAAGGCGGTCGACAAGGGGGCGGTCATCACGGACGTCAGGGTCGAGGAGAAGACAGGCGGCAAGTCCGGCGACTGGAGCCGGGCATGACCTCCGACGCACAGACGGGCGGCGCCCTGCCCGCGCCGTACAGCGCTCTCGTGGTCACGGCCTCCAACCGGGCCGCCGCCGGGGTCTACGAGGACCGGGGCGGTCCGCTGGTCGCCGACGGGCTGAAGCGCCTCGGCTTCGCCGTCGACGGGCCCCGGGTGGTCCCCGACGGCGACCCGGTCCGGGTCGCGCTGCGCGCCGCCGTCGAGGCCGGGTACGACGTCGTGGTCACCACCGGCGGCACCGGCATCTCGCCCACCGACCGCACACCCGAGGCGACCCGCAGCGTGATCGACCAGGAGGTGCCGGGCATCGCGGAGGCCATCCGGGCGTTCGGCCGGGAGAAGGTGCCGACCGCGGCGCTCTCGCGGGGACTGGCCGGGGTGGCCGGACGGACCCTGATCGTCAACCTGCCGGGTTCCACCGGCGGAGTGAAGGACGGACTGGCCGTTCTGGAGCCCCTGTTGACGCACGCCGTTGACCAGGTGCGCGGCGGTGACCACCCCAGACCCGCCGCCGGCCCCGGGGGTGCGAGCTGAACAGCCCATCCTGGCCCGTGGTGCTCGCGGAGGGCGATGTCGTCCTGCGGCCGATAAAGCTGCGCGACCAACGGGTCTGGCGCGAGGTGAACCGGCGCAACCGCACCTGGCTCAGGCCCTGGGAGGCGACCGTCCCGCCGCCCACGCCCGGCGGTCCGATCACCCACCGGCCCACCTACCGCCAGATGGTGCGGCACCTGCGCGCGGAGGCCAGGGCGGGCCGGATGCTGCCGTTCGTCATCGAGTACCAGGGGCGGCTGGTCGGGCAGTTGACGGTGGCCGGGATCACCTGGGGTTCGATGTGCTCCGGGCACGTGGGGTACTGGGTGGACGAGGCGGTGGCGGGCCGCGGGGTGATGCCGACGGCCGTGGCGCTGGTCGTGGACCACTGTTTCCACACCGTGGGACTGCACCGCCTCGAGGTCTGTATTCGCCCCGAGAACGGCCCGAGCCGCCGGGTCGTGGAGAAACTCGGATTCCGCGAGGAGGGGCTGCGCCCGCGATATCTGCACATCGACGGGGCCTGGCGGGATCACATGGTCTTCGCGCTGACCGCGGAAGAGGTGCCGGACGGGCTGCTGAGCCGCTGGCGGCGCACCCGCGCCGACCGGACGCCCAAGGGAAACCCGGCCTGACCCTCCCGCCTCCCCCCTGCCCTCTCCCGCCCTCTTGCGCCTCTCCGGGCACCGCCCCCGGCGATCACTGGTTGAAATTGAATAAGTGTTCGAATTTGAGTCGGGCCTGATCAGCTCGTGCCGTGTAATTCCCCGCCTTGATGGTCGGCTGATCGCATCGGTCGCAAAAAAAAGTTCGAAATATCAGCCAGATCGTGCGACACACCGGCCCAATTGGCCGATGGCCTCACGCAAACCCCTCTACGGTGTGAGGCGTGAGCAGCAGCGGCCTCATCTACGCAGTCATTGTCGGGGCCTGGGCCGCCTACTTGGTGCCGATGTGGCTCCGTAGGCAGGACGAGCTGAACGAGGCCCGTCCGACGGAACGCTTCAGCACCGCCATCCGGCTGCTGTCCGGACGGGCGGGCATGGAACGCCGTTACGCCAGGGACCTCAGGGCGCGCTCCGCCGACGAGGGGGAGTCCAGCGCCGTGGAACCGGACGCCGTCACCGACTCGGTGGACGTCCGGGCCTTCGCCGTACCCCCGGGCCGTGCGGACGTTCCCGCGCCCGGGGCCGAGGCCGGGCGGATGGCCCGGCCCGCGGTACCGCCCGCACCGGCGGCCCGGGTGACGGCGCCGGCGGCGGAGTCCGCACCGGCGCCGGATGCCGGCCCCGAGGCGGAGACCGCCCGGACGGACGAGGGCGCCCCCACCCGCAAGCGGATCCCCGCGGCCCGGCGCGCACCCGGCGCGGAGGCGGCAGCCGCACGCGCCCGGCGCTCGAAGGTGCTCGCGCGCCGCCGACGCACCACCGTCGTGCTCTTCCTCGCCTTCACCGTGGGCGCGGTCGTCGCCGCCGTCGGTGGGCTCGCCTTCCTGTGGGCGCCGGCCGTGCCCGCCGTGCTGCTCAGCGCGTACATCGCCTACCTGCGCACCCAGGAGCGGCGCCGCTTCGCCTACCAGATGGACCGCCGCAGCGCCGAGGCCGCCGCGCAGCGGCTGCGGGAGAGCCGCCGCCAGCCGCGGCGGCGCGCGCCCGTGGGCGCGACCACGGAGGCGGACCTGGAGGAGCCGGACGCGGGCCCCGAGCCGGAGACGGACCCGGGACTGTCCGCGCTCGCCGCCGACCGGCGTGCCCTGGTCGAGCAGACGGACCACGCGGAGTGGCTGGACCAGCAGCAGCGCGAGCGCCGGCGGCGCCCCGGCCGCGGGGACAGCTGGGACCCGGTGCCCGTGCCGCTGCCGACGTACGTGACCGCGCCGGTCGCCCCGCGGGCCACCTCCGACGTGGACCTGGGCGCACCGGACACCTGGAGCTCGGCACGCTCGTCCTCCGCCGTGCCCGAGCAGGAGGCGGCCCCCGCCGCCGAGGAGCCGCAGGCGCCCGCGACGGGCGCGGCGGACGCGGAGGACCGCCCCGCCGCCGACGGCCGCACCGACGCCCGCCGTGCCGCCTCGGCCCGCCGCTCCCGCGAGCGCGGCCGTACCCCGCTCTTCGACCAGTACGAGGACGGCGACCGCCCCCGCGCGGCCAACGAGTAGGGCGCTACGGCGAGCGCTCGGCGAAGGAGCGCCCCGGACTCGGTGACACAGCCTCAGAAGCCACCCGGGACCCCCGTCGCTGACCAGCCCGGGAACGGATTTCCAACCACCCGGATGAGGATGCTAGAGTTTCACTCGTTGCAAGGGCCTGTGGCGCAGTCCGGTAGCGCACCTCGTTCGCATCGAGGGGGCCAGGGGTTCAAATCCCCTCAGGTCCACGCAGCACGAGATCCCGATCAGACGGTCACCGTCGGATCGGGATCTCGTCGTTTCGGCGCACCGTCGGCCGGATGCCGGATGCCGGATGTCGAGCGGCGGATGGCGGGGAAGGGGCCCGGCCGGTCCCTTCCCGTCGCTCATCGTGCCGTCACCCGAGGGCCTTGGCGTAGCACAGGCTCGACTCGTACTCCCGGTAGTAGCCGAACTTGGCGCACGGCTCGTAGCCGCTGGAGGTGTACAGGGCGATCGCCTCCGGCTGCTGGTCACCGGTCTCCAGCACCATGCGGACGCGGCCGGCCTCGCGGGCGTCGTCCTCCAGGGCGGCGAGGATGCGGCGGGCCAGGCCCCGGCCGCGCATCGACTCCACGACGAACATCCGCTTCAGCTCGGCGTCGCCGTCCTCGTTGCCCTCGGCGTTCTTGTCCTGGCTGCGCCAGCCGCCCGTGGCGACGGGGGTGCCGTCCTCGTCGTAGGCGATGAGGTACACGCCGTTCGGCGGCCGGAAGTCGGCCGGGTCCAGGTGCGTGGCGTCGCCGCCGTCGCCGTAGCGCACGTGGTACTCGGCCTGGACCTCGTCGTTCAGCTTGACGGCGTCGGGATGGTCGAAGGCAACCGGACGAATAAACATGTTATGTACCGTATATCAATGCAGTAGTGACGGGAGAGTCTGGACGGGGTCTCTTACGGGACCCCGTCCAGTGTGACGGTAAAGTGCGCCTGTGCTGACTGTGACCTCCGCCAACGTCAACGGACTGCGAGCCGCCGCAAGGAAGGGCTTCGTGGAGTGGTTCGCCGGGACCTCCGCCGACGTGCTCTGCCTCCAGGAGGTGCGGGCCGAGCCGCAGCAGCTGCCCGAGCACGTGCGCACGCCCGAGGGCTGGCACGTGACGCACGCTCCCGCCGCCGCCAAGGGCCGCGCCGGGGTCTCCCTCTACACCCGCCGCGAGCCCGACGCCGTCCGCGTCGGCTTCGGGTCGGCGGAGTTCGACGGCAGCGGACGGTACGTCGAGGCCGACCTGCCCGGCGTGACGGTCGCCTCCCTCTACCTGCCCTCCGGGGAGGTCGGCACCGAGCGGCAGGAGGAGAAGCTCCGCTTCATGGGCGAGTTCCTCGCCCATCTGAAGGAGCTGCGCGAGCGGTCCGCCGCCGACGGCCGCGAGGTCCTGGTCTGCGGCGACTGGAACATCGCCCACCAGCAGGCCGACCTGAAGAACTGGCGCGGCAACACGAAGAACTCCGGCTTCCTGCCCGAGGAGCGGGAGTGGCTCGGCCAGGTCCTCGCCCGGGAGGCGGGCGGGTACGTGGACGTGGTGCGCGCGCTGCACCCGGACGCCGAGGGCCCGTACAGCTGGTGGTCCTACCGGGGTCGCGCCTTCGACAACGATGCGGGCTGGAGGATCGACTACCACGTGGCCACGCCCGCTCTCGCGGGCCGTGCCGTCAAGGGGTTCGTGGAGCGGGCGGCCACCCATGCCGAGCGGTGGTCGGACCACGCGCCCGTGACGGTCGTGTACGACCTCTAATCCTCTGGACCTCTAGGTCCCTCAGCCCCCTCCTGGCGGACGGCCGGCCCTACGGGTCCTTGCGCAGCCGCCGGTCCAGGGCCATCGACAGTTCCGCGTCCACCACGCTCTTCGCCAGGGGGCGCAGCCGGTGGAGGTCCTCCTCGGGGGCGTGGCGGGTGATCAGGTCGGTGAAGAGGTCCGCCAGTGCCTCGGCGTGCTGCCGGACGCGGTGGCCGGCGTCGAGGACCTCGGCGAGTGGGATGCCCTCGCGGACCAGGGCGGCGGAGACGTCCAGCAGGCGGCGGCTGATGTGGACGATCTCGTCGCCGTCGGTGCCGAGGTAGCCGAGGTTCATGGCGGCGGCCAGGTTCTCGGCGGTGACCTCGCCCGCGAAGTGGTCGGCGAGTTCCTCGGGGGTGAGGCGGACCGGGGTCTCCTCGGTCGGGGCGCCGACGCCGAGGAGGTCGCCGACGTCGCGGCCGTGGTCGAAGGCCTCGGCGAGTTCGGCGATGCCGCTCAGGGTGTGGCCGCGTTCCAGCAGCGCCGTGATCGTGCGCAGGCGGGCCAGGTGGTGGTCGTCGTACCAGGCGATGCGGCCCTCGCGGCGGGGCGGCGGTATGAGCTTGCGTTCGCGGTAGAAGCGCAGGGTGCGCACGGTGATGCCGGCCAGCCGGGCCAGCTCCTCCATGCGGTACTCGCGCGGGCCAGCGCCCTGTCCGTCGCGTCGTCCAGCGTCGTCTGCCACACCGGAAGCCTATGTTGTACCGCCGGTAACTTTCCCCGGCCCAACCCCTACCGCTCAGTAGGCGCCTCCTCTACGCTCCCCATTGCGCCAGTGTTCACTGGCAGAGTTGCTGGGAGCCGGTACGCGAGTCATGGAGGGCGCTCAATGGCCGAGCACGAGTACGAGCACGTACGGGTGGCGGTGATCGGGTCGGGTTTCGGCGGGCTGGGCGCCGCCGTGCGGCTGCGCCGGGAGGGGATCACCGACTTCGTCGTCCTGGAACGCGCGGACAGCGTCGGCGGCACCTGGCGCGACAACAGCTACCCCGGGTGCGCCTGCGACGTCCCCTCCCACCTCTACTCCTTCTCCTTCGCGCCCAACCCCGAATGGCCGCGCACCTTCTCCGGGCAGCGGCACATCCGCGCCTACCTGGAGCACGTGGCCGACGTCTTCGGGCTCCGTCCGCACCTCCGCTTCGGGGCCGAGGTCGAGAAGACGGCCTGGAACGCCGAGCGGCTGTGCTGGGACATCGAGACCGCCGGCGGGAGGTTCCGCGCCGACGTCGTGGTCTCCGCGACCGGCCCGCTGTCCGACCCGAAGGTCCCCGACATCCCGGGCCTGGACACCTTCCCCGGCAAGGTCTTCCACTCCGCCCGCTGGGACCACGACTACGACCTGGCGGGCAAGCGGGTCGCCGTGATCGGCACCGGCGCCTCCGCCATCCAGATCGTGCCCTCGATCCAGCCCGAGGTGGCCCGCCTGACCCTCTTCCAGCGCACCCCGCCCTGGGTGATGCCCCGCGTCGACCGCGCCATCAGCGGCCTGGAGCGCTCGCTGCACCGGGCGGTGCCGGCCACCGGCCGGCTGCGCCGCGGGATGCTGTGGGGCATCCGGGAACTCCAGGTCCAGGCGTTCACCAAGCGCCCCGACGAGCTGGGCTTCGTGGAGCAGCTGGCCAAGCGCAACATGGCCCGTGCCGTCAAGGACCCGGCGCTGCGCGCCAAGCTCACCCCCGACTACCGCATCGGCTGCAAGCGGATCCTGCTGTCCAGCACGTACTACCCGGCGCTCGCCCAGGACAACGTGGACGTGGTGGCCGGCGGCCTCAGCGAGATCCGCGGCTCCACCCTGGTCGCCGCCGACGGCACCGAGGCCGAGGCCGACGCGATCGTCTTCGGCACCGGTTTCCACGTCACCGACATGCCGATCGCCGAGCGGGTCGTCGGCGCGGACGGCCGCACCCTCGCCAAGACCTGGAAGGACGGCATGGCCGCGCTGCGCGGCGCCACCGCGGCCGGCTTCCCGAACTGGATGACGATCATCGGCCCCAACACCGGCCTCGGCAACTCCTCGATGATCCTCATGATCGAGTCCCAGCTGAACTACATGGCCGACTACCTGCGCCAGCTCGACGTCCTCGGCGGCCGGGTCGCGCTGGACGCCCGGCAGAGCGCGGTGGACGGCTGGAACCGCACGGTGCAGGAACGCATGAAGCGCACGGTGTGGAACACCGGCGGCTGCACCAGCTGGTACCTCGACGCCAACGGCCGCAACACCACCGTATGGCCGGGTACGACCACCGAGTTCCGGCGTGCCACACGGCGGGTGGACCTCGCGGAGTACGAGGTCGTACGGCCGCCCCGGCCCGCCGCCGCCCGGGCCGCGGCCCCCCGGCCCGCCGAGGTGGACGCGTGAGCGGGGCGGTGCGCGCCCCCTCCGCCGCCGGCGCCCCGCCGGCCCCCGCCCGCCACCTCACCGCGGTCTCCACCGACGGCGCCCGCCTGCACGTCGAGGTGCACGGGCCCGAGGGCGCCCCCGCGGTCGTCCTCGCCCACGGCTGGACCTGCTCCACCGCCTTCTGGGCCGCGCAGATCCGCGAACTGGCCGCCGATCACCGGGTCATCGCCTACGACCAGCGCGGCCACGGACGCAGCCCGGCGAACCCGGCGTGCAGCACGCGGGCGCTCGCCGACGACCTGGAGGCCGTGCTCGCCGCCACCCTCGCGCCCGGCGAGAAGGCGGTGGTCGCGGGCCACTCCATGGGCGGGATGACGGTGATGGCCGCGGCCGGCCGGCCCGGCTTCCGGGAACACGCGGCGGCCGTCCTGCTGTGCAGCACGGGCAGTTCACGGCTGGTCGACGAGTCGACCCTCCTGCCGATCAGGGCCGGCCGGCTGCGCACCCGGCTGACCCGGCGCGTCCTCGGCTCCCGCGCGCCGCTCGGCCCCGTCACGCCGCTCGCGCTGCGGATCCTCAAGTACGGGACGCTGGGGCCGGGTTCGGCGGCGCACGTGGTCGAGGCGTGCGCGCGGATCGTGCACGCCTGCCCGCGCCGGGTGCGCCACGCCTGGTCGCAGGTGCTCGACACGCTCGATCTCGACGACGGTGTACGGCAGTTGCGCGTGCCGGCCGCGGTCCTCGCGGGCACCTGTGACCGGCTGACCCCGCCGGTGCACGCGCGGGCGCTGGCGGCGGCGCTGCCGGACTGCGTCGGCCTGACCGAGCTGCCCGGGATCGGCCACATGACCCCCATGGAAGCGCCCGAGCAGGTCACCGGGAAGATCCGGGACCTCGTCACCGCCCACATACCCGCGCTCGGGCACGACGACGACACCGCCGATGACACCGACACCGACATCGACATCGACACCGACACCGACACCGACAACGACGCCGCACGGATCGGAGAGGGCGCATGAGCAAGGTCAGCCTGGAAGGACAGGTCGCGGTCGTCACGGGGGCCGCGCGCGGCGTCGGTGAGCTGCTCGCCCGCAAACTGTCCGCGCGCGGCGCGAAGGTCGCGCTGGTCGGTCTGGAGCCGGACGCCCTCAAGCAGGTCGCGGAGCGGCTGCACGGCGAGAGCGCCCACTGGTACGCCGACGTCACGGACCACGAGGCGATGGCCCGGGTCGCGGCGGAGGTCCAGGAGCACTTCGGCCGGGTCGACGTCGTGGTCGCCAACGCGGGCGTGGCCACCGGCGGTCCGTTCGCGGCCTCCGACCCGGAGTCCTGGCGGCGCGTGATCGAGGTCAACCTCATCGGATCGGCGGTCACCGGCCGTGTGTTCCTGCCCGCGTTGAGCGCGAGCCGGGGCTACCTGCTCCAGATCGCCTCGCTCGCCGCGATCACCCCGGCGCCGATGATGACCGCGTACTGCGCCTCCAAGTCCGGGGTGGAGGCGTACGCGCACAGCCTGCGCGCCGAAGTCGGCCACCAGGGCGTGCGGGTGGGCGTGGCCTACCTGTCGTGGACCGACACCGACATGGTGCGCGGGGCCGATCAGGACGACGTCATGCGGGAGTTGCGCCAGCGGCTGCCGTGGCCGTCCAACAAGACCTACCCGCTGGGCCCGGCCGTGGACCGGATCGTGGACGGCATCGAGCGGCGCGCCGCCCACGTGTACGGGCAGTGGTGGCTGCGCGGGATGCAGGGGGTGCGCGGGTACCTGCCCGGCGTCATCGGGACCGTGGGGCAGCGGGAGGTGCGGCGGTTCGCGGACCGGCTGGCGGGGATGCGGATCGGGCTCGTCGGGGCGGGCGGAGCCGCCGACGAACAGCACCGGACGGCCTCTGTCACGCACCGTCACTGATCGACATGCACAGGGTCACCGCCCGTGTGAATCTGGTCGAGGTCGATCCCCGCACCGACGTGGGGATCCCCCTCATCCACACGGGAGTTGAACCAGCATGGGTATGAAGGACAAGTTCCAGGAGCAGTCCGAGAAGGCGCGGCAGCAGGGCCAGGAGCGCACGCAGCAGGGCCGCGAGAAGGCCGGCCGGCGCGAGGGCCAGCCGTCCGAGCGTGCGCGTCAGGGCGCTGAGCGTGGGCGTCAGAACATCGATGACGCGCACGACGAGATGGAGGACCGCCTCAACGAGGACTACGACCGGTAACCGGTTCTCAGCCGAGATCCGTTGCTGAGCTGTGGGGTGCCCCGCCCTGTGTGCCGGGGCACCCCACGTTCACGACCGCGCCACCGCCCGCCGCGGCGTGCCGGCCGGGGGTACGTCAGCCGTTGCGCGGGGGCAGCTTCGGGCGGGCGAGGTCGGGGACGTCGCCGTAGTCCGGCGGGGTCGCGGCCGGGTGGGACTCGAGGAGCCGCAGGGCCAGTTCGATGGCGTCGTCCATCCCGACGTGGCGGCCCTCGGCCCAGTCCAGCGGGGTGCGCAGGGCCTCGACGTCGGGTGAGACGCCGTGGTTCTCCACGGACCAGCCGTACGCGTCGAACCAGGCCGCGTTCATCGGGACGGTGATGACCGTGCCGTCGCCCAGGCGGTGCCTGCCGGTCATGCCGACCACACCGCCCCAGGTGCGCTGGCCGACCACCGGGCCGAGCCCGAGCAGTTTGAAGGCGGCCGTGATCATGTCCCCGTCGGAGGAGGTCGCCTCGTCGGCGAGGGCGACGATGGGGCCCCGGGGCGCGTTCGAGGTGTACGAGACCGGCTGGGCGTCCCGCGTCAGGTCCCAGCCCAGGATGGTCCGGGTCAGCTTCTCGATGACGAGTTCGCTGATGTTGCCGCCCGCGTTGCCGCGCACGTCCACGATGAGCGCGGGCCGGGACATCTCCATGCGCACGTCGCGGTTGAACTGCGCCCAGCCGGAGCCGCCCAGGTCGGGGATGTGCAGGTAGCCGCACTTGCCCTCGCTCAGTTCATGGGTGACGGCACGGCGTTTGGTCACCCAGTCCTGGTAGCGCAGCGGCCGGTCGTCGATCAGGGGGACGACCGCGACCCGGCGCGCGGGCCCCTCGCCCCCGGCGGGCGAGAACGTCAGCTCCACGGTCGTACCGCCGGAGCCGTCCAGCAGCGGATAGGGCCCCGCCACCGGATCGACCGGGCGGCCGTCGACGTGCGTCAGGACGGAGCCCTCGCGGATGCCGGTGCCGGCCAGCGGCGAGCGGGCGCGTGAGTCGGAGGAGTCGCCGGGCAGGATCCGCCTGACCACCCAGCCGGCGTCGCGGCGCACCAGGTCGGCGCCGAGCAGTCCCTGCCAGCGCTGGTAGTGCGCGGGGCCCTCGTTGCGGCGGGCCGCGGCGACGTAGGCGTGGGAGGTGCCCAGTTCGCCGAGGACCTCGCGCAGCAGGTCGGCGAACTCGTCGGGGGAGGCGACCCGTTCGACCAGCGGCCGGTACTGGGCGAGGACGCCGTCCCAGTCGATGCCGCACATCCGCGGCTCCCAGAAGTAGGCGCGGATCAGCCGCCCGGCCTCCTCGTACGCCTCGCGCCACTCGGCGCCCGGGTCGACGACGTGCATGACGCGGCGCAGGTCGATCCAGGTCGTGGTGTCGCTGTCGCCCAGCTCGGTGGCGGGGACGGCGCGCAGGTCGCCCTCGTCGACCACGACGAGCCGGGTGCCGTCGCCGCTGACCGTGAACCAGTCGAGGTGGGCGACGAGTTCGGACTTCTTCGCCTTGCCGAGGGTGAAGTACTCCAGGGTGGGCCTGCCGGTCGTGTCGTCCGGGTTGGCGAACGTCTCCCCGAGCGCGCCGGAGATCGGCCAGCGCAGCCAGACCAGGCCGCCGCCCGCGACCGGGGTGAGCGCGGAGTACTTGGAGGCGGTGACGGGGAAGGGGGTGACCCGGTTCTCCAGGCCCTCCACCTCCACCGTGACGGCGCCGGGCTCGCCGCTCTCCTCGTCCTCGACGGGGTCGAGTCCGCCCGCGGCCGGCCGGCCCTCGGGGTTGAGCGCGAAGGGGGAGGGCGTGGCGGAGGAGAGCGGGACCAGGTAGGGCTTGCAGCCGAGCGGGAAGGACAGGTCGCCGGTGTGCACGTCGTACACCGGGTCGAAGCCGCGCCAGGACAGGAAGGCCAGGTAGCGGCCGTCCCGGGTGAAGACGGGGTTCTCGTCCTCGAAGCGGCCGTTGGTGACGTCGACGACGTGCCGGTCCTTGATCCGCGCCATCTTGATCTGCCGCAGGGTCCGGCCGATGCCGGGGTGCGACCAGGTGAGCCACGCGCCGTCCGGGGAGAAGGCGAGGTCGCGCACGGGGCCGTTGACGGACCGGACGAGTTCGGTGACGCGCGCGCCGCCGGCCTCGGTCCCGGCCTCGGTCCCGGCCCCGGGTCCGGTGCCTTCCGCGCCGGTCTCCCCGGTGCCGCCGCCGGCCTCCGCGGCCGTGTCGCCGGTGCTTGCCGTACCGGTGCCCCCGGCCGTTTCCGTACCTGTGTCCCTGATGGGGTCCGTACCGGTGTGCCCGGCCGTTTCCGTACCGGTGTCCCCGGTGGTTTCCGAGCCGTCCTCCTCCTCTACGTCGAGCAGCAGCAGCCGTCCGTCGTGCGAGGCCAGGGCGAGCCTTTCGCCCTCCGGGTCGGAGACCATCTCCAGCACCCGGCCCAGTTCCCCCGAGGCGAGCCGGCGGGGCGGGCGGGCACCCGTAGCACGGGGCAGGTGGGCGATCTCCACGGCGTCGTCGCCGTCGGCGTCGGTGACGTAGGCGATCCGGCCGCTCGCGCCGAGCATCTCCGGGAGCCGGACGCGGACGCCAGGCGTGTCGGTGAGGGTGCGCGCGGGGCCGTCGCGGTGCGTGAGCCAGTACAGGGAGCCGCGGACGACGACGGCGCTGGCCCGGCCGGTCTCGTCGACGGAGAGGCCGTCCAGGTTCTGGGCGGCGGGCACCGGGTAGCGGCGGCGGCCCGCGCGCGGGCCGCTGAGCCGGACGTCCAGCCGGTGCGGGGCGGAGTCCGCCCGGAGGTCGTCGACGATCCACAGCTCGCCCGCGCACTGGTACACCACGCGGGTGCCGTCGCTCGCCGCGTGGCGGGCGTAGAAGGCGTCGTGGTCGGTGTGCCGGCGCAGGTCGGAGCCGTCGTACGCGCAGGAGTAGAGGTTGCCCACGCCCTCGTGGTCGGAGAGGAAGGCGATCCGGCCGCCGACGAACATGGGGCAGGCCAGGTGGCCGCGGATGTCGGGGAGGATGCGCTGCCCGTGCAGCCAGAGCCGGCCCGTGGCGCCGCCCCGGTAGCGCTTCCAGGAGGCGGGTTCGTGCGGCGGGGTGCCGGTCAGGAGCAGGCTCCTGCGCTCGCCGTCCAGTTCGGCGGCCTGGATGTCGGAGACCGGCCCCCAGGGCAGTTTGCGGCCGGGGGAGCCGTCGGTGGCGACCTTGTAGGCCCAGGTGAAGTAGGAGAACGGCTCGCCGTGCGAGGTGACGGCGAGGATCTCGCTGTGCCCGTCCTCCTCGGGCGGCGACCAGCCGCACACCTGGGTGTCGGAGCTGCCCCAGTACGTCAGCTGGCGGGCCGGCCCGCCGTCCACCGGGACGAGGTGGATCTCAGGGGCGAGGCTGCGCCAGCTGGTGTAGGCGATGTGGCGGCCGTCGGGGGAGAAGCGCGGGTGGCCGGTCTTGGTGCGGTCCACGGTGAGCCGCCAGGCCCGGCCCGCTCCGTCGAGCGGTGCCAGCCAGAGGTCGTCCTCGGCCACGAAGCACAGCAGATCGCCGCTGAGGTGCGGCAGGCGCAGATAGCTCACCTCCTCAATGCTTCGCCCGGGGACCCGCGCCAGCAACCGGAGCACCTTATGCGGACCAGACTTATACCGACCCGACTTATACGGACCCGACAGGAGTGACCGAGCGCACGTACGAAACTGTTTCGTTTCGATGGGAGCGTGCGCTACATTCGTGTCGTACGAAACCGTGTGGCGCAGAAGCGGGAAGGCGGACGGGATGGCGGAGGCAGCCAAGGGCGCGGCGGCAGCCGCTCCAGTGGAGCCGGTGCCCGCACCGGGGGCACGCCGGAGCCGGATCACGCCCGAACGCGAGGCCGAACTGTACGAGGCCGTGCTCGACCTGCTCCGCGAGGTCGGCTACGACGCCCTCACCATGGACGCCGTGGCCGCCCGCACCCGTTCCAGCAAGGCCACGCTCTACCGCCAGTGGGGCGGCAAGGCCGAACTGGTCGTCCGGGCCGTCCGGCACGGCAAACCCGGGAAGCTGGAGGGCACCGACACCGGCTCGCTCCGCGGCGACCTGCACGAACTGATGAGCCGCGAGGACGACTGCGCCATGGAGCAGAACTCCGCGCTGATGCGCGGTCTGGCCATGGCGATGCACTCCAACCCGGACCTCAGACAGGCCTTCCGGGAACAGCTCGTCGAACCGGAGATGGCCGAGTTCCGCAAGCTGGTGCAGCGCGCCGTCGACCGGGGCGAGATCCGCCCGGACTGTCCGGCGCTCGACTTCGTGGTGCACATGCTGGCCGGCGGCTTCGTCGTCCGGGCACTGATCGAGAACCAGCCGCCGACCCAGGCGTTCCTGCGTTCGTACATCGACGCCGTGGTGCTCCCCGCCCTCGGCGCCCCCACCACCTCCTGACGCCCTTCCCCGGCACCCACCTCCCCAGCAAGCCCACCCTCTGACGTCACCGCTCACGTCGTCGGGCTGATGACCCCTGCCCTGATCCACCCCACGACCTGACCGGGAGTACGCCCACGTGGCCACGTTCCTGTACAAACTAGGACGCCTCGCCTTCAGGCGACGGCACTTCGTCGCCCTGATATGGGTGGCGCTGCTGACGCTCGCCGGTGTCGGCGCCGCCTCCGCGCCCCCCGCGGGCAACACCTCCTTCTCCATCCCCGGCACCGAGGCGCAGAAGGCCTTCGACCTGCTGGAACAGCGCTTCCCCGGCGCGAGCGCCGACGGCGCGACCGCGCGGGTGGTGTTCAAGGCGCCCGGCGGGCAGAAGATGACGGACGCCGGCAACAAGGCGACCGTCCAGAAGGCCGTCAAGGAGCTGTCCGACGGCTCCGAGGTCGCCTCCGTCGCCGACCCCTACACCGGGCACGCCGTCAGCAAGGACGGCACCGTCGCCTACACGTCGGTGAAGTACAAGGTCTCCGGTATGGAGCTGGAGGACTCCTCCCGCACCGCGCTGAAGGACACCGCGCAGCACGCACGGGACGCCGGGCTGACCGTGGAGATCGGCGGTGACGCGCTCAGCGCCGCGCCCGAGACCGGCGCCACCGAGGTCATCGGCATCGCCATCGCGGCCGTCGTCCTCGTCATCACCTTCGGCTCCCTGCTGGCCGCCGGGCTGCCGCTGCTGACCGCGATCATCGGCGTCGGCATCGGCGTCTCCTCGGTCACCGCACTCGCCAGCGCCCTCGACCTGGGCACCACCACGTCGACCCTGGCCTCGATGATCGGCCTCGCCGTCGGCATCGACTACGCGCTGTTCATCGTCTCCCGCTACCGGGGCGAACTGGCCGAGGGCCACTCCCGCGAGGAGGCCGCGGGCCGGGCCACCGGCACCGCCGGCTCCGCGGTGGTCTTCGCCGGGCTCACCGTCGTCATCGCCCTGGTCGGCCTGTCCGTCGTCAACATCCCGATGCTGACGAAGATGGGCATCGCCGCGGCCGGCACGGTCGTCATCGCCGTCCTCATCGCGCTGACCATGATCCCCGCGCTGCTCGGCTACGCGGGCCGCAAGGTCAAGCCGGCCGGTGAGAAGAGCAGGCTGCTGGGCGGCGGCCGGGCCGCGAAGAAGCCGGCCCGGACGAACATGGGCACCCGCTGGGCGAGCTTCGTGGTCCGCCGTCCCGTCGCCGTGCTGCTGCTCGGCGTGGTCGGCCTCGGCGCCGCCGCCGTACCGGCCGCCTCCCTCGAACTGGGCCTGCCGGACGACGGCTCCCAGCCCGTCTCCACCACCCAGCGCCGCGCCTACGACCTCCTCTCCGAGGGCTTCGGGCCCGGCTTCAACGGGCCGCTGATGGTCGTCGTCGACGCGAAGAAGAGCGCCGACGCGAAGGCCGCCTTCACCGAGGTGACCGACGACATCAAGGGCCTCAAGGACGTCGTGACGGTCACCCCGGCCCAGCCCAACAAGGCCGGCGACACCGCGACCATCACCGTCATCCCGAACTCCAAGCCGTCCTCCACCACCACCGAGGACCTGGTGCACGCCATCCGTGACGCGGGCAGCGGCATCAAGGACAAGACGGACGCCGAAGTCCTCGTCACCGGCTCCACGGCGATGAACATCGACGTCTCGCAGAAGCTGAACGACGCCCTCTTCCCGTACCTGGCCCTCGTCGTCGGCCTGGCCTTCCTGCTGCTGATCGTGGTCTTCCGCTCGGTCCTGGTCCCGCTGAAGGCGGCGCTCGGCTTCCTGCTGTCGGTGATGGCGGCGCTCGGCGCGGTCGTCGCGGTCTTCCAGTGGGGCTGGCTGTCCGGCCTGATGGGCGTGGAGGAGACCGGCCCGGTCATGTCGATGATGCCGATCTTCATGGTGGGCGTCGTCTTCGGCCTCGCGATGGACTACGAGGTCTTCCTCGTGACCCGGATGCGTGAGGCGTACGTCCACGGAGAGAAGCCGAGCCAGGCCGTCGTGACCGGCTTCCGGCACGGCGCGCGGGTTGTCACGGCCGCCGCGGTCATCATGATCGCCGTCTTCTCCGGGTTCATCGGCTCCAGCGAGTCGATGATCAAGATGATCGGCTTCGGACTCGCGATCGCCGTGTTCTTCGACGCGTTCGTCGTCCGCATGGCCATCGTCCCCGCGGTCCTCGCCCTGCTGGGCCGCCGCGCCTGGTGGCTGCCGGCGTGGCTGGACCGCGCCCTGCCCAACGTGGACGTGGAGGGCGAGGGCCTGCGCGTCCACGACTCCCGGCGCCCGGACCCGGACGAGGACAGGGAACCGGCCCTGGCCTGAGTGGTCCTGACCGGACCTGACCGGACGCGAGGACGAGGGCGCGGCTCCCCGAGGGGGCCGCGCCCTTCCCGTTCTGTCCGGTGTCTGTCCCGTGCTGTCTTGGCTCTTCGCTGCGTTGTACGGGTATGCGTGCGCGTCGAAGGAGGGGCCATGGGTGATGATGTGGACGAGTCCGGTTGGTCCGTAGAGCCCGGCGACGAGATCGAACCGCTGGTGCAGGCGGTGGGGCGGCTGCTGAAGGTGTGCCGCGAGGCGGCGGGGATGCGGCCCGGAGAATTGGCGGAAGTGCTCGGGTACGGCGAGGACTTGGTCCGGAAGGTCGAGCGAGGCCAACGCATCCCCCGGCCGGAATTCCTTGACAAGGCCGACCGCGTGCTGCATGCGCAAGGCCATCTCCGGCGCGTTCATGGAGGACATGAGACGGGCGCGGTACCCGAGGAAGGTCCGGGAACTGGTCGACATGGAGGGTCGTGCGGTGGAGATGCTGCTGTACAGCACCCACAACATCAACGGCCTGCTACAGGCGCCGGAGTACATGAGGGCGCTGTATGAGGTACGCCATCCGCCGCTTCCAAAGGACGTCATCGAGCGGGAGATCGCTGGACGCTTGGACCGGCAGGCGGTGTTCAAGCGGGACCCCGCTCCGCTGATCAGTTTCGTCCAGGAACAGGTGACGCTGGAACGGCCGATCGGAGGGAAGGCAGTGTTGCGCCTTCAACTTGAACACATGCTGGAACTAGCCCAGCTGAGGAACGTGTCCATCCAGATCATGCCGACCGATCTGGAGAATCATGCCGGCATGTCGGGAGATGGCCAACTCCATGTGCTGAAGTTCGCCGACGGCTCGGGAGCCGGTCGGGCCACCGGCGCGTTCCACGGTCGCCCGGTCGGGGGCCTCAGAGATCTCCGCATCCTCGAATCGCGCTATGGCATGATCCGTGCGCAGGCGCTCACACCGAGAAGGTCACTGGCCTTCATCGAGCAGATGTTGGGGAGACTATGAGCACTCCGGAACTCCACTGGTTCAAGAGCACCTTCAGTGACGGCAACGACCCCGGCGACTGCGTCGAGGTGGCCACCACGCCCGCCGCGGTCCACGTCCGTGACTCCAAGACCCCCGCCACCACCCGGCTGACGATCACCCCCTCCGCCTGGACGGACTTCCTCGCGCACACCGTGGAGGGCGGCGGCCCGGCATGAGCACTCCGGAACTGCACTGGTCCAAGAGCGGCTACAGCAGCAGTGGTGAGCCGGGCGACTGCGTCGAGGTCGCCGCCACGCCCGCCGCGGTCCACGTCCGTGACTCCAAGCGTCCGGAGTCGGCGCGTCTCGCAGTTGCCCCCGCTTCCTGGGCGGACTTCGTCGCGTACGTCGGTGAATGACTTCGCGTGGTGCGTGCGAGCACCGCTAGCGTGCCGGGCATGACGATGACGAACGGTGCTCCTGACGTCCACCCCCGGTTCGTCGCGGCCCTGCGGGAACTGGGGCTCGACGAGCTGGCCGGGCGGGTACGGCACTTCCCCGAGGCCACCCGCACCGCCGCCGAGGCCGCTGCCGCCGTCGGCTGCGAGCTGAGCCAGATCTGCAAGTCGCTGATCTTCGCGGCAGACAGCGTACCGGTGCTCGTCCTCATGGACGGCGCCTCCCGCGTGGACGTGGAGCGGGTCCGGGAGGAACTGGGCGCGGACAAGGTCACCCGGGCCAAGGCCGACGTCGTGCGCGAGAC
The DNA here is from genome assembly GCF_040641015.1 of Streptomyces sp. NPDC021356. Classification (NCBI taxonomy): domain Bacteria; kingdom Bacillati; phylum Actinomycetota; class Actinomycetes; order Kitasatosporales; family Streptomycetaceae; genus Streptomyces; species Streptomyces sp. NPDC021356. Next base: position 21,216 of record NZ_JBFACU010000038.1, read on the forward strand.
CACCGGGTACGCCATCGGCGGCGTCCCGCCCTTCGGGCACCGGAGGAGGACCCGCGTCCTCGCCGACCGGTCGCTGCTGGAGCACGACGTCGTCTGGGCCGCCGCCGGCACCCCGCACACCGTCTTCCCGATGGCCCCGAAGGACCTGGTCACCCAGGCCGGGGCCGCCCTCGTGGACGTGCGCGAGCGCACTTCGTGACGCCGCTGGTCACCACGGCCGTCCTGCTCGCCGCGGTCACCCACGCCTGCTGGAACGCGCTCGCGCACCGCATCCCCGACAAGCTCGTCGGCTTCACGCTGATCTCCGGCGGCGGGCTGCTCATCGGCGCGGCCCTGGCACCGGTCACCGCCGTCCCGGCGGCGGGCGCGTGGCCGTACCTCGGCATATCGGCGGTCCTGCACATCGTCTACTACGCGCTGCTGATGACGTCCTTCCGGCTCGGTGACTTCGGGCAGGCCTACCCCATCGCCCGGGGCACCGCCCCGCTCGTCGTCACGATCCTGGCCGCCGTCTTCGCGCACGAGGTGCCGGATGTGTGGGTGACCGCGGGCGTCGCGCTGTCCTGCGCGGGGCTGACCGGCGTCGCGCTGTGGGGGCTGCGCGGGCGGCGCCCGGACTGGACCGCGGTCGGCGCCGCCCTCGCGACCGGGCTGTCCATCGCCGCGTACACGGTCGTCGACGGACTGGGCGTACGGGCCTCCGGGACGTCCCTCGGGTACATCGCCTGGCTCATGGCGATCCAGGGCGTGGTCATCCCGGCGTACGCCGTCACGCGCCGGCGCCGCCGGACGGCCGCGCTGCTGCGCCCCTACGCCGCCCTCGGCCTGCTCGGCGCCGCGCTGTCCGTGACCGCGTACGGCCTGGTGCTGTGGGCCCAGACCAGGGCCGATCTCGCGCCCGTCTCGGCGCTGCGCGAGTCCTCCATCCTCGTCGGCGCGGCCATCGGCGCCCTCTTCTTCAAGGAACGCTTCGGCGCGCCGCGGATCGCCGCGGCCGGCCTGCTCGTCGTCGGCATCGGCCTCATGCTGCACGCCGGTTAGGGGCCGCTGCCCGGCCGGGACTGGTGCTGCACGCCGGTCGCGGAGGGAGCACCCTGGAAGGAGGTGTTCCCGGAGGTGATGGCCATGTTGAAGACAGCCGTGGGATGGCATGTGGAGATGGAGTTCGAGGAGGACGGCCAGCACACGCGGGCGGTGGCGATGGTCCGCCTGCCCGACGGCAGCGAGGTCAGGGCACACGGCCGGGCCAGCCGGCACCGCACCGACTCCGACCAGCCGCGCGTCGGCGAGGAGATCGCCGGGGCACGCGCCCTCAACGAACTCGCCATGCAGCTCCTCACCAAGGCGCACGAGGAGATCGACGGCGCGTCGGGCCGCACGTCCTCCCCCATCCACGTCTGAGCCGGGGGCGGTCGGCCCGGGGCGTGCCGGGGGCGTGTCCGGGGCGAGCCGGGGGCGTCAGACCTGCCGCGCCGCCGCGGTCCGCACCGCCCGTACGAGGGCCTGGGCCCGCGGGTCCGCCGTCACGCCGCTACGGAAGCCGTTGGTGACGTAGCCGAAGGCGATGCCCGCCTCCGGGTCGGCGAAGCCGAGGGCGCCGCCGCGGCCCGGGTGGCCGAAGGAGCCGGGGCCGAGGAGCGGGGACGCGCCGCCGTGCAGCATGTACCCGAGACCGAACCGGGTGCCCACCACCAGCACCCGGTCCGGGCCCGCGGACCGCTCGGCGCGGGCCAGCTCCACCGTCCCGGGCGTGAACAGGCGCCTGCCGCCGTCGACCTCGCCGATCAGCGCGGCGTAGAAGCGGGCCAGGCCGTCGGCCGTGGCGATGCCGTTGGAGGCGGGCAGGACCGCGGCGCGGAAGGCGGCGTCGTTCTCGTCGGGCAGCGGGGTGATCGCGGCGAACGCCCGCCGGGTCAGCGAGGCGGGGTCGGCGTACGCCTCGGCCACCGACCGCTTGGGCCGGACGCGCAGCCCGCCGCCCGTGGAGCGCGGCGCCTCGACCGGCCCGACCCGGCCCACGCGCCCGGCCTCGCTCCCGGGCAGCCCGACCCACAGGTCCGCTCCCACCGGTCCGGCGATCTCGCGTGCGATCCAGGCACCGATCGGCTCGCCCGTCGCCCGCCGCACCAGTTCGCCGGTCAGCCAGCTGTACGTCTGCGGGTGGTAGCCGTGGTCCGTGCCCGGCTCCCACGCGGGTGCCTGGGCCGCGACCGCCTGGGCGCCCAGCTCCGGGTCGAGGGCCTCGGCGGGCGTGAGCGGCCGGTCCAGGACCGGTACGCCCGCGCGGTGGGCGAGGAGGTGCCACACCAGCGCCTTCTCCTTGCCCGCCGCCTTGAACTCCGGCCAGTACGCGCCCACCGGCGCGTCCAGGTCCAGCTCCCCGCGCTGGTGCAGCAGCAGGAGCACGGCCGCGGCGACGCCCTTCGTCGCGGAGCGCACGATCTGCGCGGTGCCGTGTTCCCAGGGCGCCGCGGCCACGGCACCGGTGCTCGTACCGTCCGTGCCGGTCGTACCGTCCGTGCCGGTCGTACCGTCCGTGCCGGTCGTACCGTCCGTGCCGTCGACGTCGCGCGTCCCGGCCCACAGGTCGACGACCTTGTGCCCGTCCCGGTACACCGCGAGGGCCGCGCCCCGCTCGCCGCGCGCGGTGAAGTTCTCCGCGAACGCTTCCCGGACCGGTTCGAAGCCCTCGGCCACCGCACCGCTCACGTCCACGTCCACGCCCGCACTCCTGCCACTCATCACTCGTATCCGTCCGCTGCCTGCGACAGTGAGTGCAACACAGCCGTGGCGCCTGCGATTCCTCGGGTCACGCGCCGGTCGTCACCGAGCGCGGGTCGAAGCCGAAGGGGAGTTCCAGACGGTTGGCGCGCATCAGCGCCTCGTCGGAGAGGAGCGCGCCGGTCGCGCCGTCCGCCGCGATCACCCCGTCGCTGAGGATCAGCGAGCGCGGGCACAGTTCGAGGGCGTAGGGCAGGTCGTGCGTGACCATGAGGATGGTGACGTCCAACGCGCGCAGCACGTCGGCCAGCTCGCGGCGCGAGGCCGGGTCCAGGTTGGAGGACGGCTCGTCCAGGACCAGGATCTCCGGTTCCATGGCGAGCACCGTGGCCACGGCGACCCGGCGGCGCTGGCCGAAGGAGAGGTGGTGCGGCGGCCGGTCGGCGAAGCCGGCCATGCCGACCCGCTCCAGGGCCGTGCGCACCCGCCGCTCCAGCTCGGGCCCCTTCAGCCCGGCAGCCGCCGGACCGAACGCCACGTCCTCGCGCACGGTCGGCATGAAGAGCTGGTCGTCCGGGTCCTGGAAGACGATGCCGACCTTCTGCCGGATCTCGGCCATGTGCTGTTTGCCGACCGGCAGTCCGGCCACCGTCACCGTGCCCGCGCCGCCGCCGAGGATGCCGTTGAGGTGCAGGACGAGGGTGGTCTTCCCGGCGCCGTTCGGGCCGAGCAGCGCCACCCGTTCACCGCGCGCGACGCTGAAGTCCACGCCGAACAGGGCCTGGTGGCCGTCGGGATAGGCGAAGGCGAGGCCGGAGACCTCCAGGGAAGGCGCAGTCATAGCGTCCATCCCAGCACACAGACGACGAGCGCCGCACCGGGCAGGGCGAGCGCGTACGACCACTGCGCCCGGGAGGCGGTCACCTCGTCGATGACCGGCATGGAACCGGCGTAGCCGCGGCTCACCATGGCCAGGTGGACGCGCTCCCCGCGCTCGTAGGAGCGGATGAACAGGGCGCCCGCGGACTTGCCGAGCACGCCCCAGTGGCGCACGCCGCGCGCCTCGAAGCCGCGGGAGGCGCGGGCGATGCGCATGCGCCGCATCTCGTCGGTGATCACGTCCCCGTAACGGATCATGAAGGAGGCGATCTGCACCAGCAGCGGCGGGAGTTTCAGGCGTTGCAGACCCAGCAGCAGTTCCCGCAGCTCCGTCGTGCTCGCCAGCAGGACGGAGGCGGCGACGCCGAGGGTGCCCTTGGCGAGCACGTTCCAGGCGCCCCACAGGCCGTTCACGCTGAGCGAGAGCCCGAGGACGTGCGTGCGCTCGCCCTCTGCCACGAACGGCATCAGCACCGCGAAGGCCACGAACGGGACCTCGATCAGCAGCCGCTTGAGCAGGAAACCGGCCGGCACCCGGGCCACCGCCGCCGTGGCGGCCAGCAGCACGGCGTACAGCGCGAACGCCCACACGGCCTCGCGCGGGGTGGACACGACGACCACCACGAACGCGAACGCCGCGGCGAGCTTGGTGTGCGGCGGCAGCCCGTGCACGGGGGAGTCCCCGGCCCGGTACAGCCGGTGCGCGTGACCCGCTCCCATGTCAGGCCGAGGCCTGGGAGGAGGTGGCCTCCGGGCCTGCCGTACGCCGCCTGCGGACGATCCAGAAGACACCGCTGCCGACGACGACGGTCACGCCGACGCCGATCACGCCCGCGAGCCCGCCGGACAGCCGGGCGTCGGAGACGTCCTTGACGCCGTAGTCGGCGAGCGGGGAGTTCGCGGAGGAGTGCGCCTCCTCCTTCTTGTCGATGCCCTTGTCGTGGGCGACCTTCTCCAGGCCGTCGGGGCTCGCGGAGGCGTAGAAGCTGACGAACCCGGCGAGGACCAGGGAGGTGACCAGGCCGGTGATCCACAGCTTGCGGTGGGACCTTGCGGCGGCCGCCGGGACCGGGGCCGGCGCGGTGGCAGGGGCGTCGACCAGTTCGCCGTTCACGCGTAGTTTCAGGCGCTGTTCCAGGCCGCGCGCCCCGTACACCAGGTCCGGGCGTACGGCGATGACGGCGCCGACGGTGAGCGCGGTGATCGCGGCCTCGCCGATGCCGATGAGGACGTGCACGCCGATCATCGCGGTGGCGACCTTGCCGATCGCCACGTCCGTGGTCCCGCCGGCCGCGTAGATCAGGGTGAAGGCGACGGCGGCGGCCGGGACGGAGACGAGCGCGGCCACGAAGGAGGCGACCGTGACGGAGCGGCGGCGGCGTGGCAGCACCTTCACCAGGCCGCGGAAGACGGCGTACGCCACGACCGTGGTGACGATCGCCATGTCGGTGATGTTGACGCCGAGGGCGGTCAGCCCGCCGTCGGCGAAGAGGATGCCCTGCATGAGCAGGACGACGGAGACGCACAGGACCCCGGTGCAGGGGCCCACGAGTATCGCCGCGAGGGCTCCGCCGAGGAGATGGCCGCTGGTACCGGCCGCGACGGGGAAGTTGAGCATCTGCACCGCGAAGATGAACGCGGCGACCAGCCCCGCCAGCGGCGCGGTCCGCTCGTCGAGTTCGCGGCGCGCGCCCCGCAGGCTCACCGCCACGGCACCGGCGGCGATCACTCCGGTCACGGCGGAGGTGGGGGCGTTGATGAATCCGTCAGGCACATGCACCGTTCGATGATAGTGGCGTGTTGCGAACTCTTTGCAAGAGAGAGGCGAGCGGCATCTGCCCTGGATGTGCTCCTGTGCGGAGCGATACCGAACCAACAGGCATGGATCGGAAAATATGGGACATTTGTAACTAAGTCGATAAATGTCTTGCGTAGGCGTCGCTGAGTGTGAGGGGCCGTCCGATGGCTGTAGTCGAACAGTACGCGCGAGCCCGTATCGTCACCGAGGACGACCAGCGGGACGAACACTGCTCCGTCCCGGTCCTGCTGCGCCACGACCCCGAGGACGACCCGCGCTCGGTCCGGATCGCACTGCCCGACTCCCGGGAGTGGACGTTCCCCCGGTCGCTGCTCGAACAGGGGCTGTGGGCCCCGGCCGGCACCGGTGAGGTGCGGGTGTGGCCGTGCGGCCGGGTGCAGACCGTGGTGGAGTTCCACTCGGCGCGGGGCGTCGCGGTGGTGCAGTTCGAGACCAAGTCGCTGCTCAGATTCCTGCGGCGGACGTACACCGCCGTGCCGGCCACGGAGATGGTTCACCGGTAGGGCCGGGCAGGGCCCCGTCGTACTCCCTCGCGCCGGGGTCAGGCGCCCTTCTTCAGCAGTGCCGCCACGATGGGGCCCGCCGTGTCGCCGCCGTGGCCGCCCGCCTGCACGACGCCCGCCGCCGCGAGGTCGCCGCGGTAGGCGGTGAACCAGCCGTTCGGCTTCTTCTGCCCGTCGACCTCGGCTGAGCCCGTCTTCGCCCCGTAGTCCGGACCGAGCCCGGCCATGGCCTGGGCGGCCGTGCCCGAGGAGGCGGTGTACGCCATCAGCTCCCGCAGCTGGGACAGGGTGGAGGCGGACAGCGTGCGCGAGGCCGAGGCCAACTTGCGGTGGTCGGCGGAGGGGGAGACCAGGTAGGGCTGGTGGAAGGTGCCCGCCTTGACCGTCGCGGCCACCGACGCCATGTTCAGCGGGTTCATCCGGACCCCGCCCTGGCCGATGAGCGAGGCCGCCTTCTGGGCGGCCGACTGCACCGGCACCGCGCCGTCGAAGGACGGCACCCCGATCGCCCAGTCGTCCCGCGCCAGGCCGAACACGTCCTGGGCCTGCCGGGTCAGGTCGTCGTCCTTCAGCTTGCCCGCCTGGCTGATGAAGGCCGTGTTGCAGGAGCGCGCGAAGCTCGCCTTGAACGTGCCGCCCTTGATCTCGAAGTCGTCGTCGTTGTGGAACTTCCAGCCGCCGTAGGTGAACGTCTTCGGGCACGGGTGTTCCTTGTCCGCGGACGCCAGCCCCTTGTCGATCAGCAGCGAGGAGGTGATGACCTTCATCGTGGAGCCGGGCGCCAGGGACCCCTGGAGCGCGGTGTCGAAGCCGTGCCCGCTGTTCGCCGCCGCGAGGATCTCCCCCGTGGAGGGGCGCAGCACCACGACCGAGGCGCGGTCCCGTCCGGCCACCTCGTGTTCGGCGGCCGACTGGAGCGACGGGTTCAGCGTCGTGTGTACGGTGCCCGGGGTGCCCTTGCTCAGTTCGGCGAGGGTCTTGTCGGACAGTCCGGCCTTCTTCGACGCCTTGCCGCGCACCACGCGCAGTTCGATGCCGGCCCTGCCGCCCGCCGTCTTGCCGTACTTCGCGCGCAGCCCGTCCAGCACCGAGCCCAGCGACGGGTACGCCGCCGTGGTGATCGCGCCGCCGTCCCGGTCGAGGGCCCTGACCGGCGGTGTGCCGGACTCCCCGGTGACCAGGGTGTCGCCGTCCTTCAGGTCGGGGTGGACGAGCGCGGCGTGCCAGTCGACGACCGGGGCGCCGTCGGCCGCCCGGCGTACGACGGTCAGCGCGCTGTCGTAGGCCAGCGGTCTGCTCACGCCCTTGTACGCGATCGTCGCCTTCACGGAGAACGGGACCTTGCCGCCGCTCGGGGTGCCCTGCGCCAGGGTGAGGCCCGTCAGGTGCGCGTCCTTGGTGTAGCCGGCCAGCAGCGCGGTGGCCGCCGCGGAGTCGCTGGTCGAGGCCGCCGCCTGGGCCGTCCTGCCCTGCTGCCAGGCCGTCAGGAACCTCCCGGCCGTGGTCTGCGTCTCCAGGGCCGTCACCGGGCCGGTCCTGACCTTCTTCTGGGTGCCGGCGGACGCGGTCCTGCCCTCCGCCTCGGCGCCGCCGCCGGAGAGCGTGTAGGCACCGACCGCGACACCGCCGACGACCACGGCGATCACCCCGCCGACCACGGCCGGTCTCGTCCTCCGTCGCTCGGCCACGCGCCTTCTCTTGCCCACTGCCGTCCGTCCTCCGCGCTCCCGGGCCCCCGCTGCCGTCGTCCAGGTCCTCGTTCCCGCGGATGTCCCGCGGCCGCGCCGCACGGACCGACGACGCCCACCACCCTAGGGGCCTGGCCCCGGGGGATGGCCGTCACGAGCCGTCCGTAGCCAACCTGCGACAAACGCCCCCCCGACGCACGCCGGCGAACCCGACCGGCCCACCCCGACGAACCCGACCGGCCCAGACCCCGCCGTCCCGCTGGCGCACGGGGCCGCCGGCCCGTCGGCTCACCGCGGGCCGACCCCTCAGCCGGCCGCGCGCAGTACCGCCGCCACGATGGGGCCGGCCGCGTCGCCGCCGTGGCCGCCCTCCTGGGTCATGGCCGCCGCCGCCACGTCGCCCCGGTAGCCGGTGAACCAGCTGTTGGACTTCTCCTGCCCGTCGACCTCGGCCGAGCCGGTCTTCGCGCCGATGCTGCCGCTCAGCCCGGACATCGCGGCGGCCGCGGTCCCGGTCGTCGCGGTGCGGTGCATCATCTGCCGCAACTGGGCGGCCGTGCCGGCGGGCAGGCCCTTGGCCGTGGCCAGTTCGCGGTCGTCCAGGCCGGGGGAGACGAGGACGGGCTGCCGGAAGGCGCCCGTCATCGCGGTCGCCGTCACCGAGGCCATGTTCAGCGGGCTCATCTGCACCTTGCCCTGCCCGATCATGTTGGCGGCGGTGTCCGGGCCCCCGGACGCCGGGACCGAGCCGTCGAAGGAGGGGATGCCGGTCTTCCAGTTGTCCCGGCCCAGCCCGAAGCGGTCCTGGGCCTCGTGGGTGAGCGAGTCCACCTTGACCTCGTCCGCGTACTTCACGAACGCCGTGTTGCACGAGCGCGCGAAACTCTCGGAGAGGGTGGCCTGTTCGTTCGGCCGCATGCCCTCCAGGTTGTGGAACGTCTGGCTCTGCCAGACCGCCTTGTCGGGGCAGGGGGCGGGCCCGGTGGCCTTGGTGATGCCGTTGTCGATGAGGGTCGCCGCGCTGATGATCTTCATCGTGGACCCCGGCGCGAGCCGGCCGAGGAACGCCGCGTTGAAGGCGTCCTCGCGGTGGTTGGCGACCGCCAGCACCTCGCCGGTGGACGCCTCGACGGCCACCACGGACGACTCGGAGAACTTTTCCACCGCCTTCTCGGCCGCCGCCTGCGCGCTCGCGCTGAGCGTCGTACGCAGCTTGCCGGGGCGCCCCTTGGTGAGGGTGGCGAGCGGGGTCTCGGCGGCCTCGGTGTCCGCGTGATGGATGCTCAGCTCGACGGAGGGGGTGCCGCCCGCCTTGTCGCCGTACTTGTCCCGCAGTTCGTCCAGGATCGGCCCGAGCGAGGGGTACTTGTCCTTGGTGAGGACGGTGCCGTGCCGGTCGACGGCCTCGATCGGCGGGGCGGCCGAGTCGCCGGTGACGAGCGTGTCGCCCTTCTTCAGGCCGGGGTGCACGAGGGCCGGCTGCCAGTCGACCAGCGGCTCGTGGCTGGTCTGCCCGCGTACCACGGTCAGCCTGCTGCTGTAGGCGAGCGGCGCGGACTTGCCGCCGTAGGACACGGTGGCCTTGACCGAGAACGGCACGGTGGTGCCGGAGACGGTGCCCGGCGCGATCTTCACCCCGGTGATGTGCGCCTCGTGCCCGTAGGAGGACAGCAGTTCCGTGGCCGCCTGCGGGAAGTCGGTGTAGGTCGCGGCCTTCGCCGCGTCCCCCTTCTCCCAGGCCGCGAAGAACTTCGACGTGGTGTCCTTCACCTCGTTGCGGCTCGGCGGCCCGGTCCTCGCGGGCGCGGCCGTGCCGGACGTCGCGTCGCCCTCCAGCGCCGAGATGATGTTGTACCCGCCGTACGCGGCTCCTCCGACCAGCACGACGACCACACCCCCGATGACGGCGGCCTTGGTGCCCTTGCGCATGAGCGCGCTCCTCCCCGGTCCCTCCCTGGTGCCTTCGCCCGCGCGGGTTGTTGAACGCGTTCAAAGACGGTGCGTCCCTGGCACTGTATGCGGATCGGGAGGCCCGCGTGGCGGCCGTTGCCGGATGGTGTCCGAAGAGAGATCAGCCGATCCGCGTCAGACCCACGTATCCAGCCACATACGGGCCCGCCAGTCGCCGATCGGGATCGCGGTGCCGGTGTACAGGGGCCAGAAGTAGATGAAGTTCCAGACGATCAGCAGGACCAGGACGCCCGCCCCGGTGGCGCCGGCCACCCGGCGGGTGTCCGTGGAGCCGGGCGGTCCGAGCAGGGCGCCGGCCAGCATCGTGACGGCCAGGCAGAGGAACGGCACGAAGACGACGGCGTAGAAGAAGAAGATCGTGCGCTCCTGGTACAGGAACCAGGGCAGGTAGCCGGCCGCGACGCCGCAGGCGATCGCGCCCGCGCGCCAGTCGCGGCGGAAGAACCAGCGCCACAGCACGTACACGAGCGCGGCGCAGGCCGCCCACCACAGCATCGGCGTGCCCAGGGCGAGGACCTCCCGGGCGCACTTGTCGCCTGCGTCGGCCGGGCAGCCCGCCGTGCCGGGCGAGGGGGACTCGTAGAAGTACGAGACCGGACGGCCGTCGACGATCCAGCTCCACGGGTTGGACTGGTAGGTGTGCGGCGAGGACAGGCCGACGTGGAACTTGTAGACCTCGGACTCGTAGTGCCACAGGCTGCGCCACCAGTCCGGGAAGAGCCACGACCAGGAGCTGCCGCGGCCGTCCGTCGCCGCCCAGTTGCGGAAGTAGCCGCCGGTGCCGTCGGTGGGGGAGAAGATCCAGCCGGCCCACGACCAGACGTAGGTGACGACGGCCACCGGGACCGTGGCCAGGAAGGCCCAGCCCAGGTCGTGGCGGACCACCGCCTGGTACGGGTGCCGGGCGCCGGCGGTCCGGCGGGCGCCGACGTCCCACAGCACGGTCATCACGCAGAACGCGACCAGGATGTACAGGCCGTTCCACTTGGTGCCGATCGCCAGGCCCATCATCAGGCCGGCCGCCCAGCGCCAGGGGCGCAGGCCCAGGCGCAGGGTGTCCGCCGTGTGCGCGTCGGCCCGGACCCGGCCGTCCGCGCCCGCGGGCAGGGCGGCGGCGAGCCTCTCGCGGGCCCGGTCGCGGTCGACCAGCAGGCAGCCGAAGGCCGCCAGTACGAAGAACATCAGCACCCCGTCGAGCAGCGAGGTGCGGCTCATCACGAAGTGCAGGCCGTCCACCGCCATCAGCGTGCCCGCCAGGCAGCCGAGGAAGGTGGAGCGCAGCAGCCTGCGGCCGATCCGGCACAGCAGCAGCACCGAGAGCGTGCCCAGCAGCGCGGTCATGAAGCGCCAGCCGAACGGGTCGAACCCGAAGATCAGCTCGCCCAGGCCGATCACGTACTTGCCGACCGGCGGGTGCACGACGTACGACGCGTCGGCCGGGATGGTGACGTGGCCGCCGGTGCTGAGGATCAGGTCGTTGGCGTTCTTGTCCCAGTTGACCTCGAACCCGCGGTGGACGAGCGCCCACGCGTCCTTGGCGTAGTACGTCTCGTCGAATATCACCGCCTTCGGGCTGCCCAGGTTCCAGAACCGCAGCACCCCCGCGAACAGCGTGACCAGCAGCGGGCCGCCCCAGTCCGACCAGCGCGCCAGGCGCGCGCCGAAGGCCTGCGGGACGCCCAGGGCCGCCCACAGCCGCGGGCCCGGCCGCGTGAAGGGCGGCACCAGGCGCTCGCGCACGTCGGCTGCGGGCCCCGCCGGATCCCCCGTGTGGCCGAAGCGGCGCAGCCGCCGCTGCCACGCCGGGCGTCCGTCGTGCGGGGCCAGGTCCTGCCGGGTGTCCGTGGAGGACGCGGTACTGGTCACCGCGCCATCGTAGGGAACGGCGCTGTGCGAGTCCCGTGCATGGGCGACTGCGGGTGGGGACGCGTCCGCCGCCGCGCGTGCTTGAGAGGATGGGGGACGTGACAGGAACCCTTGTTCTGGCAGGTACTCCCATCGGCGACGTCCAGGACGCGCCGCCCCGGCTCGCCGCGGAGCTGGCGGACGCGGACGTGATCGCCGCCGAGGACACCCGGCGGCTGCGCCGCCTCACGCAGGCGCTCGGCGTCACCCCGCGTGGGCGCGTCGTGTCGTACTTCGAGGGCAACGAGTCCGCCCGCACCCCGGAGCTGGTGGAGGAGCTGGTGGGCGGGGCCCGGGTGCTGCTGGTCACGGACGCGGGGATGCCGTCCGTCTCCGACCCGGGCTACCGGCTGGTCGCGGCGGCCGTCGAGAAGGACGTGCGGGTCACCGCCGTCCCCGGGCCGTCCGCCGTCCTCACCGCGCTGGCGCTGTCCGGGCTGCCGGTCGACCGGTTCTGCTTCGAGGGCTTCCTGCCCCGCAAGACCGGCGAGCGGCTGTCGCGGCTGCGGGAGGTCGAGGGCGAGCGGCGCACCCTCGTCTTCTTCGAGTCCACGCACCGCGTCGTGGAGACGCTCGCCGCGATGGCGTCGGTGTTCGGCGCCGACCGGCGGGCGGCCGTGTGCCGTGAGCTGACCAAGACGTACGAGGAGGTCAGGCGCGGCGGGCTCGGCGAGCTGGCCGCGTGGGCCGACGCGAGCGGCGGGGTGCGCGGCGAGATCACGGTCGTGGTCGAGGGCGCGCCGGAGAAGGGGCCCGAGGAGATCGGCGCCGAGGAGCTGGTGCGGCGGGTGCGCGTCCGGGAGGAGGCGGGCGAGCGGCGCAAGGAGGCCATCGCGGCGGTCGCCGCCGAGGCCGGGCTGCCCAAGCGCGAGGTGTTCGACGCGGTGGTGGCGGCCAAGCACTCGGGGTGACGCGGCGACGCCGGACATCCACGGGGACACGGTGACGCCGGGTGTCCCGGGTGGCCCGGGGCGATGCGGGGCTTGTCGGGTACTGCCGGGCGATGCGGGGCATCCCGGGTGGTGCGGCGGCGCCGGGCACCCCCGGCTGGCGCGGCGTGCCGAGCGCTGCGGGCGGTGCGGGGCGCAGTTGGTGTTCCGGGTGGTGCGGCGTGCCGGGCGCTGCGGGTGACGTGGCGGACGCCCCTTGACGCGGAGCGTCCCCGTGAGCGCCGCGAGACCTCGCTCACACCCCCTCTGAGCAGGGCGTATCTCCCATGAGCGCGCGCCCCATGAGGGAGTAAAGCGACGTTTCGGGACAGCAAAGCGAGACCTGCCGTTCAGGGGACCCTTGGGCAAGCGTCGCCCAAATCGGGTCCAACACTCGACAGGGCCGGTGCGTTCACGCTGGTGGAGGCGTCAACTGGGGGAAGGGACGTACCCGTCCCTTCGTCCAGCGGACACGAGGAGCTGGCATGAGCGAGATAGCAGGGCAGGCCGCCCACCGCGGTTCGGCCACCGCCGTCGTCAACGAGTCGTACTCCTTCGCCTGCATGCGGTGCGGGCACGGATGGGAGCAGTCCTACGAGATAGAGCACCACAGGGACGCCGACGGCAACGAGTTCGTGCGGTACGTGGCGGACGGCCGCATCGTGCCGTCGCCGCTGACGAGGCCGAGCTGCAAGAACTGCGACGGTCACGTCGTCCGCATCATGCGGGCCGGCCGGGTCTCGTCCGCGCAGAGCCACCTGCACGAGCATGAGCACGCGCACCACCGGCACCAGGCACCCGCGGGACCCGTGACGGCCCCGCTGCCCGAGTCCGCGCCCGGGGAGGAGGCGGCGGACCGCAAGCCGGAGGAGCACCACTGGCACCTGTCCGACCTGTTGCACCCGTTCCACCGCAAGGAGGACTGACGGCGCCCGGGGGCGGGTGACCGGCGGAACCGCGACGGCCTGCCCCTTTCGTAGGATCGGGGCATGCCCTCGAACGCCGACAAGGCCGACAAGAACGCGGCGCCCCCGCTCCCGGAGCCGCTGCGGATACCGGTCGCCGACTCCCACACCCACCTCGACATGCAGTCCGGCACGGTCGAGGAGGGCCTGGCCAAGGCCGCCTCGGTGGGCGTGACCACGGTCGTCCAGGTCGGCTGCGACGTACGCGGCTCGCACTGGGCCGCGGAGACGGCCGCGGCGTACGCCAACGTCCACGCGGCGGTCGCCCTGCACCCCAACGAGGCACCCCGCATCGTCCACGGCGACCCCGACGGCTGGTCGCGGCAGGGCGCCCGGCAGCCGGGCGGGGACGCGGCCCTCGACGAGGCGCTCGCCGAGATCGACCGCCTGGCCGCGCTGGAGCACGTCAAGGGCGTGGGCGAGACCGGCCTCGACCACTTCCGCACCGGGCCGGAGGGCAAGGAGGCGCAGGAGCGGTCCTTCCGCGCCCACATCGAGATCGCCAAACGGCACGGCAAGGCGCTCGTCATCCACGACCGCGACGCCCATGCCGACGTGCTGCGGGTCCTCAAGGAGGAGGGCGCGCCCGAGCGGACGGTGTTCCACTGCTACTCGGGCGACGCGGAGATGGCCGAGGTGTGCGCCCGCGCGGGCTACTTCATGTCCTTCGCCGGCAACGTCACCTTCAAGAACGCCCAGAACCTGCGGGATGCCCTCGCCGTCGCCCCGCTGGAACTGGTCCTGGTGGAGACCGACGCGCCCTTCCTCACCCCGGCGCCCTACCGCGGACGGCCCAACGCGCCGTATCTCGTGCCGGTGACGGTGCGCGCGATGGCCGCCGTGCGAGGTGTCGACGAGGACACGCTGGCCACGGCGCTCGCCGCCAACACCGCACGCGCCTTCGGCTACTGACCCGCTCCGGCGCACACTGAGCGTAGCCGCGCCGCTTTGGAGAGTGACGGCGGCTCCGCTAGGTTCTGGGGGCCCCGATCTCGGCCCCAGGAGTGTGTCGGTTGAGCAGCTCGCCGTACGAGACATGCGAGGCGTACGAAGCCTGTGAGGCGTACGAACGGTACGAACCGTATGCGCCGCACGAGCCGTACGCGTCGGCGTACGAGCCACGCGAACCGGCGTACGAGGCGATGCACGGACCGGCGTACGAGGCGATGCACGAACCGGCGTACGCAGCGACGCGCGAAGCGGTGCGCGGACCGGCGCATGGACCGGCGTCCGAGCCGTATGGGCCGTACGGGGAGCATGAGCCGTACCGGGTGTCCACGACGGCCTACGACCCCGGCGGGCCGCCGCCGCGGCCGACCCCGCTGCCGACCCCGCCGCCGTACCAGGACACCTACCGGCCCGCCTACGAGGCGGCGGCCCAGTCGCCGGCGGGCCGGCGTTCCGCCGTTTTGCCGGTGGTGCCGCGGCAGGCGGCCGAGCGGGGCGGGCGACGGCGTGCGCGGCGGCGCGGCCCGCGCCCCGCGCACCTGCCCGAGACGGGCCTGCGGCGGCTGCTGCCGCAGGCGCTGGTGGTCGCCTTCCTGGCGGGCGGCACCACCGCGTTCGTCGCCAACGACAAGGCGGTCGACCTCAGCGTCGACGGCAGGCCGCGCAGCCTGCACACCTTCGCCGACGACGTGTCGGAACTGCTCGCCGAGGAGGGCGTACGGGTCGGCGAGCACGACGCGGTGGTCCCGGCTCCCGGCACGGCGCTCACCAGCGGGGGAGAGGTCGTGGTGCGCTACGGGCGCCCCGTGCGGCTCACGCTCGACGGACACCGGCGCGAGGTGTGGACGACGGCGCGCACGGTGGCGGACGCGCTCAGGGAGTGGGGGGTGCGCGCGGAGGGCGCGTACCTCTCCGCCGCGCGCTCCCGGCTCATCGGACGCGCCGGCCTCACGCTCGACGTCCGCACCGAGCGTGCCGTCACGGTCATGGCGGACGGCCGGCCGCGCACCGTCCGCACCAACGCGGCGACCGTGCGGGAGGCCGTCGAGGAGGCCGGGGTCACCCTGCACGGCCAGGACACCACCTCCGTCCCGCCGGACAGCTTCCCGCGCGACGGGCAGACGGTCACCGTGCTGCGGATCACCGGCGGCCGGGAGGTGCGCGAGGAGCCGATCCCGTTCCGCGTCCGGCGCACCGCCGACCCCACCCTGTTCCGCGGCACCGAGGTCGTGGAACGGACGGGGCGGCCCGGCGTGCGCCGGGTCACGTACGCGCTGCGCTCGGTCAACGGCGTGCGGCAGCGGCCGCGGCGCGTGGAGTCGGAGGTGGTGCGCGCGCCCAGGACGCAGATCGTGAAGGTCGGCACCCTGCCGCACCCCCCGTCGGTGCGCGGCGCCGACCACCTGAACTGGCAGGGGCTGGCGCAGTGCGAGTCCGGGGGCCGCCCCGACGCGCAGGACCCCTCCGGCACCTACGGCGGCCTGTACCAGTTCGACCAGGGCACCTGGCACGGCCTCGGCGGCGCCGGCCGCCCCCAGGATGCCCCGGCCGAGGAGCAGACGTACCGCGCCAAGAAGCTCTACGTGCGCCGGGGCGCCGCCCCCTGGCCGCACTGCGGCGACCGACTGCGTTCGTAGGCCCCGGTGGGTGCCCCGGTGCGGCCCGGGTGAGAACCCGGTAATGCCCCGCTGAGGCGCCGGTCAGGCCCCCGGTGAGGCCGCTGCCACCGGGTGCCTCTCCGGGAGGGCGCGGCCGGTGCGGGTGCCGGAGCGGGCGGGGCAGGACCCGGCGCCCCGTACCCTTGTGCCGTGAGCAGCCCCATCCCCGACGCCCTGCTGGGCCCCGCCGACGTCCGCGAGCTGGCGGCGGCCCTCGGCGTCCGCCCCACCAAACAGCGCGGCCAGAACTTCGTGATCGACGCGAACACGGTCCGCCGCATCGTCCGCACCGCCGACGTCACCCCCGAGGACGTGGTCGTCGAGGTGGGGCCGGGGCTCGGCTCCCTCACGCTCGCCCTGCTGGAGGCCGCCGACCGGGTCACCGCGGTGGAGATCGACGACGTGCTGGCCGCCGCGCTGCCCGCCACGATCGCCGCGCGCATGCCCGAGCGCGCCGACCGGTTCGCGCTCGTCCACCGCGACGCGATGCACGTCGCCGAACTGCCGGGCCCCGCCCCGACCGCGCTGGTGGCGAACCTGCCGTACAACGTCGCCGTCCCCGTGCTGCTGCACATGCTCGACACCTTCCCGAGCATCGAACGCACCCTCGTCATGGTGCAGGCGGAGGTCGCCGACCGGCTCGCCGCCGCCCCCGGTTCCAAGGTGTACGGCGTGCCGTCCGTCAAGGCGAACTGGTACGCCGAGGTCAAGCGCGCCGGAGCCATCGGCCGCAACGTCTTCTGGCCCGCCCCGAACGTCGACAGCGGACTGGTGTCCCTGGTCCGCCGCAGCGAGCCCCTGAAGACCACCGCCACCAGGCGCGAGGTGTTCGCGGTCGTCGACGCGGCCTTCGCCCAGCGCCGCAAGACCCTGCGGGCCGCGCTCTCCGGCTGGGCCGGGTCGGCGGCGGCGGCGGAGGCGGCGCTGGTCGCCGCCGGGGTGTCGCCGCAGGCACGCGGCGAGTCGCTGACCGTGGAGGAGTTCGCGCGGATCGCAGAGCACCGCGCCGTCGGACCCGAGGAGCCCGAAGCCCAGTGAGCGTCACCGTCCGCGTCCCCGCCAAGGTCAACGTCCAGCTCGCGGTGGGCGCCGCCCGCCCCGACGGCTTCCACGGCCTGGCGAACGTCTTCCTGGCCGTCGGCCTGTACGACGAGATCACCGTCACCGAGGCCGACGAACTGCGCGTGACCTGCGCGGGCCCGGACGCCGGCCAGGTCCCCCTGGACCGCACGAACCTCGCAGCCCGCGCCGCTGAGGTCCTCGCCGAGCGCCACGGCCGCGCTCCCGCCGTCCACATCCACATCGCCAAGGACATCCCCGTCGCCGGTGGCATGGCGGGCGGCAGCGCGGACGGCGCGGGCGCGCTGGTGGCCTGCGACGCGCTGTGGGGGACCGGCGCCTCCCGCGACGAACTCCTCGACATCTGCGCCGGGTTGGGCAGCGACGTACCGTTCAGCCTGGTGGGTGGGGCGGCGCTGGGCACCGGGCGCGGGGAGCGGCTGACGCCGCTGGAGGTGGGCGGCACCTTCCACTGGGTGTTCGCGGTCGCCGACGGCGGGCTGTCCACGCCCGCGGTCTACGGCGAGTTCGACCGCCTGAACGAAGGGTTGCGGGTCCCGGAGCCGGTCGCCTCGGACGACCTCCTGGCCGCTCTGGCGAAGGGCGACGCCCGCGCGCTGGCCGCCACGCTCACCAACGATCTCCAGCCCGCGGCGCTCTCCCTGCGGCCGTCCCTGGCGGACACCCTCGCGGCGGGCCGTACGGCGGGCGCGCTGGCGGGGCTGGTGTCGGGGTCGGGGCCTACGACGGCGTTCCTGGTTCCTGACGAGGAGACGGGGGCGGCGGTGGCGGAGGCGCTACTCGCCTCCGGGACGTGCCGGACCGCCCGGGTCGCCGGGTCACCGGCGATGGGAGCGATGGTCGTCTGAGTAACCCGCCATCAGAGAAGGTCGATCTCCGTCAGGTCGATGTCGATGTCGAAGGGGACGGTGAGCTTCAGCCGCTCATGGTGGATTCCGGTGACTGAGTATGTCTTGGTAACCGGGTCGCGCTCGTATACGTAGACGACGGGGCGCTCCTCCGCGCCTGCCATTTCCACCAGCCAGAAGTGGTCGATGCCTGCGGCGGCATACTTGCGCGGCTTCGTATCGCGGTCGCGTGCTTCGGAATCAGGTGAGACCACCTCAACGGCGAGGACTACGTCGGAGGCCCGGAACGACGTCTGGGTGCGGCTGGTGACGGCTTCCGCGCGGATGATGGAGACATCCGGCTCGGGCCCGTTCTTCCGGTCGATGACGACGGTCATCTCCCGGGTGACCTTCAGCTTCGGCGGCGCTGTCCGGCGCAACCCGCTCACCAACAGGTCGATGACGAGGCTGTGGAAGTAGCGCTGCGGACTCACGAAGACCAAGCTCCCGTCGATCATCTGGGTGTGTGGCGGGAGGTCGGGCAGCGTGTGCAGGTCATCCACGGTCCAGCCGTCAAGGGGCGGCCTCGGCCAACGAGACCTCGGCTCGGCCTCCGACTCGTGCGCGGAGGCCTCGTGGATCGGCTCGGCAGTCATGGTTCCTCCCATGGGTGGGATCCTGCGACCTGCGTTTCCACCGTAGCGGCCGAATCCCGATCACGTCATCGCAAAGAGTGATGGCATGCCCACACCGAGGCCCCTTCCCGAAGGCCCTACGCTTGAAAGTCGATCCATCCCCCCGGGCAGGAGTGAAATGGCCGTCAACCTGGTCAATGTCGAGAACGTCAGCAAGGTGTACGGCACGCGTGCCCTGCTCGACGGTGTGTCGCTCGGCGTGTCCGAGGGGGACCGGATCGGGGTCGTCGGGCGCAACGGCGACGGCAAGACGACGCTGATCCGGATGCTGGCCAGGGCCGAGGAGGCCGACACCGGGCGGGTCACGCACGCGGGCGGGCTGCGGCTCGGCGTGCTCACGCAGCACGACTCGCTCGACCCGGAGGCGACCGTCCGGCACGAGGTCATCGGCGACCTCGCCGACCACGAGTGGGCGGGCAACGCCAAGATCCGCGACGTGCTGACCGGGCTGTTCGGCGGTCTCGACCTGCCGGGCTTCCCCAAGGGCCTGGACACCGTGATCGGCCCGCTGTCCGGCGGCGAGCGGCGCCGCATCGCGCTGGCCAAGCTGCTCATCGAGGAGCAGGACCT
The DNA here is from genome assembly GCF_040641015.1 of Streptomyces sp. NPDC021356. Taxonomy (NCBI): domain Bacteria; kingdom Bacillati; phylum Actinomycetota; class Actinomycetes; order Kitasatosporales; family Streptomycetaceae; genus Streptomyces; species Streptomyces sp. NPDC021356. Next base: position 40,374 of record NZ_JBFACU010000038.1, read on the forward strand.
GCTCGTCCTGGACGAGCCCACCAACCACCTCGACGTCGAGGGCATCGCCTGGCTCGCCGGACACCTGCGCGCGCGCCGCTCCGCGCTCGTCTGCGTCACCCACGACCGCTGGTTCCTCGACCAGGTCTGCACCCGCATGTGGGACGTGCAGCGCGGCACCGTCTACGAGTACGAGGGCGGCTACTCCGACTACGTCTTCGCCCGCGCCGAACGCGAGCGCATCGCCGCCACCGAGGAGACCAAGCGGCAGAACCTGGTCCGCAAGGAGCTGGCCTGGCTGCGCCGCGGCGCCCCCGCCCGCACCTCCAAGCCGCGCTTCCGCGTGGAAGCCGCCAACGAGCTGATCGCGGACGTGCCGCCGCCGCGTGACCGCAGCGAGCTGATGAAGTTCGCGTCCTCCCGGCTCGGCAAGACCGTCTTCGACCTGGAGGACGTGACCGTCCAGGCCGGGCCGAAGGTGCTGCTCAAGCACGTCACCTGGCAGCTCGGCCCCGGCGACCGCATCGGCCTGGTCGGCGTCAACGGCGCGGGCAAGACCTCCCTGCTGCGGGCCATGGAGCGGGCGGCGCGCACCGAGGGCGAGACGCAGCCCGCGGGCGGCCGGATCGCCGTCGGCAGGACCGTCAAGCTGGCCTACCTGTCCCAGGAGGTCGCCGAACTCGACCCCGCCTTGCGCGTCCTGGAGGCCGTGCAGCAGGTGCGCGAGCGCGTCGACCTCGGCAAGGGCCGGGAGATGACCGCCGGGCAGCTGTGCGAGACGTTCGGCTTCGGCAAGGAGAAGCAGTGGACGCCGGTCGGTGACCTGTCCGGCGGCGAGCGCCGGCGGCTGCAGCTGCTGCGCCTGCTCATGGACGAGCCCAACGTCCTCTTCCTCGACGAGCCCACCAACGACCTCGACATCGAGACCCTCACGCAGCTGGAGGACCTGCTCGACGGCTGGCCCGGCTCGATGATCGTCATCTCCCACGACCGGTTCTTCGTCGAGCGCACCACCGACACGGTGCAGGCGCTCCTGGGCGACGGCGCCCTGCGGATGCTGCCGCGCGGCATCGACGAATACCTGGAGCGGCGCCACCGCATGGAGCAGCAGGCCGCGCTCGCCCCGGCCGCCGCGCCGGCGCCCGCCGCCGGCCAGAGCGCCGCGCCCGAGAAGAGCGCCGCCGAACTGCGCGCCGCCAAGAAGGAACTCCAGAAGATCGAACGGCAGTTGGACAAGGTCTCCGAGAAGGAGAGCACCCTGCACGCCCGGATCGCGGAGAACGCCACCGATTTCGCGAAGGTGGCCGAACTCGACGCCGAACTGCGCGACCTGGCGGCCGAGCGCGAGGAACTGGAACTGCGCTGGCTCGAACTCGCCGAGGACGCGTAGCGAGCGCACGGCGTGCACGACGGGGCGCGTGCGCCGCGTGAAGGACGCGTGAAGGCCCGGACAGGCGCGTAACGAGGCCATCACAGGCCGGTTCTCCCTTGGGAACGGGGGCGGGCACGGCACGGTGGGGTGTCGGCGGCCAGTGATAGAAAGGGCCGTTGGGACCCTGCCCGGAACCATCCGTGTACGACTCCGCGTCCACTACGGATCTCAGGGCGTGGCTAAAAATCAGTGAACGAGGGGGGACGCGCTGATGACTCAGCCGCCCAGTCAGCCGCCGCAGGGCGGCTTCGGAGCACCGCCGCCACAGGACGGGGCTTCGCAGCCGCAACCACCGCAGGGCGGCGGAGCCGGCGCCGCGAAGGACCCGCGGCAGGCCACGCCCCCGCCCCCGGCCCAGCCGCCCCAGGGCGCACCGCGGCCCCCGCAGACCGCGCCCCCGGCCGGCCCGCCGCAGCCCCAGCCCGGCTACGGCTACCCGCAACAGCCCCAGCCGGGCTACGGCCACCCCCAGCAGCCGGGCCCTTACGGCGGACCGGGACCGAACGCCCAGCCCGGCCCCTACGCGCAGCCGGGACCGTATGCCCAGCCGGGTCCCTACGGAGCACCCGCCGCCCAGGGCCCCTACGGAGCACCCGGCGCCCCGGGCACCCCCGGCACCCCCGCCCCCGGCCCGTACGGTCCGCCGCAGCAGCCGGGCCCGTACGGGCAGCAGCCCGGATACGGCTACCCGCAGCCGCAGTTCCCCGGTGCGCCCGGCACCCCGCCGCCCGGCGGCGGCTCCCGCAACCCCTTCAGGAACAGGCCCGCCCTCGTCATCGGGGCGGCGGTGGCCGCGCTGGCGGTGGTCGGCGGCACCGTGTGGGCCACCGCAGGCGGTGGCGACGGCGAGAAGAAGCCGGTCGCGCAGCAGAGCGGCGACGCCAAGGCGTCCGGGTCCACGGGCGCGGCCTCGAACGCGCCGGTCGACCCCGGTGACGGCAGCGGCGACGGTGCCAAGGACCCGGCGGACCTCAACCAGGGCCGCAAGGCCGGCGAGGCCCGGGTGCTCTGGTACAAGGAGGCCCCGGACGCGCCCGGCAGCGGCGCCGAGGCCCCCGGCATGTGGATCACCGGCAAGGCGGCGGTGAAGGCCGCCTACAAGCAGGTCTTCGCCTACGGCGTCGGGGACGGCAGGCCGGCCTGGGCGCCGATCACCTTCCCGCAGAAGATCTGCGCGGTGACCGAGCAGAAGACGGCCGACGACAAGGCCGTGGTGGCGTACATGAGCGGCACCAGCGACCGCGCCAAGTGCAACCAGCTCCAGCAGATCGACCTGGACACCGGCAAGAAGGGCTGGACCGCGACGGTCGCCGACGGCGCGCTGTTCGACAGCGCGCTCACCGTCGAACTGTCCGTCACCGGCAAGACGCTGATGGTGGGCCGCTCGCAGTCGGGTGTCGCGTACAACGTCGACACCGGCGCCAAGATGTACGAGAAGACGAAGTACGGCCAGGCCTGCTTCCCGACCGCGTTCGCGGGCGGCGCCCGGCTGGTCTCGGTCGCCTCCTGCGGGGCGGGCGGCGCGAGCGCCCACGACGAGGTCCAGGAACTCGACCCCGCCACCGGCAAGGCCAGGTGGACCCGGAAGATCCCCAAGGGCTGGTCGGTGCAGCGGACCTACTCCGTCGACCCGCTGGTCCTGTACTCGACCGACGAGGACAAGAAGCACTGGAACCTGTCGACCCTGAACAGCGACGGGTCCGTCCGTTCGCAGGCCGACGTCAAGGGCACCTTCGCCCCCGAGTGCGGCTGGGCCGTCCTCAACCGTGAACTCCAGGGCTGCCAGGGCGTGGCGGCCGACGCGGACACCCTCTACCTGCCCACGAAGGCCACGAGCGGGCCCAACGAGATCGTCGCCGTCAACCTCGCCACCGGCAAGGAGAAGTGGCGGGTCAAGTCGCCCTCGGACACCTCGATGATGCCGCTCAAGGTGGAGAACGGGCAGCTCATCGCCTACGTCGAGCCGTCGTACGACCAGGGCGGCCAGGTCGTGTCCGTGGCGGCGGGCGGCTCGAACCACACCCCGGTCAAGCTGCTGCAGAACCCGCAGGGCACCGCGGAGATCGAGAACGGCTTCTTCTCCCGGGACGTCGACTGGGTCGACGGCCGCTTCTACATCTCCACGACCCGGCTGAACGGCAACGACAAGACGAAGGAGAAACTGATGCTCGCCTTCGCCAAGTGAGCCGACCCTCCACCGCAACCCGGCCCGGCCACCGGCCGACCCGGCTGGGCCACCGGCGCCCCCGGGCCGCCCGTCGGCCGGGCCGCCCGCAGGCAGCCCCGCCCCGGCTCCCCCGGAGCCCCGGTCACCTGCCGGCAGTCCGCGCCGGGCGGGCGGGCAGTCCGCGCCGGCCGGTCCGGCAGCCCTGCCGGACCCCGGCACCGCGCAGGGCCGCCGGCTTCGTCTCCCGCACTGCCCCTGGGCCCCTGCTCGGCCCCGGCCCGGTTGCGACCCAACTGCCGTGTCCGTCGTCGTCGTTCCCGTCGTTCCCGTCGTTCAGAGGTGCATCCGTTCATGACCCAACCACCGCCCCCGCCGCCCCAGCAGCCGCCCCACCAGGGTGGGTTCGGTCCGCCTGCGGGCGATCGGCCGCAGGACCAGCCGCCCGGGCAGCCGGGGGTGCCGCCGCAGGCCCCGCCGCCGCAGGCACCGCCCGCGCCCGGCGGCCCCGGCTTCGCCGGGCCCCCGCAGCCGGCGCCGGGTTACGGCTATCCGCAGCCCCCTCAGCAGCCCCAGCCCGGGTACGGCTACCCCCAGGCACCCCAGGCACCCCAGGCACCCGCGGGCTACGGCTACCCGGGCCAGTCGCCGACGCCGGCCCCTGACGCGTACGGCGCGCAGCCCGGTTACGGGTATCCGGGTCAGCCCGCTCAGCCGGGCTACGGCTACCCGGGCGGGCCCGGACACCCCGCGGCCCCGACGCAGCCGCAGCCGCAGGCGGGCGTGCCGGGCGGGGGCGGGGCGGGTCGCAGGGACAACAAGCAGCTGCTGATCATCGTCGCGGCCGTCGCCGCGATCGCCCTGATCATCGGTGGCGGCGTCTGGTACGCGAGTTCGTCCGGTGGCGACGGCAAGAAGGACTCCGCCTCCTCCGACGGCGGCGACAAGTCCGGCGGCGGCGACAAGTCCGCCGGCGGCGGCACGGCGACGGGCGGCAAGGAGAAGGTGCCCTCGAACCCGGCCGCCAAGGTCCTGTTCCAGCTGCCGGTGCCCGCCGTCGACGACACGACCGCCACCACCGGCTCCTGGCTCACCGGCAAGGTGTACGCCAAGACGGGCAACGCCGAGATCGTCGGCTACGACCCGGTCAAGGGCACCGAGCGGTGGTCGCTCAAGCTGCCCGGCCCGGTCTGCCAGGCCACCCGCCACGTCACGGGGAACGACAGGACGGCGATCCTGTACGAGCCCGCCATGCCCACCAAGGCCAAGCCCTCGCACGGCTGCAGCCAGGTCGCGGTGATCGACCTCGCGGCCGGCAAGAAGCTGTGGACCCGGCAGGTCAAGTCGGGGGACGCGCCGGTCAACCTCAACAACGTGACCATCGGCGGCGGCAGCACCGTCGCCGTGGGCAGCACCAGCGGCGGCGCCGCCTTCGCCCTCGCCGACGGCAAGCAGCTGTGGGCCCCCAAGCCCGGCGACACCTGCTACGACGCCGGCTACGGCGGCGGCCGGAAACTGGTCGCGGTGCGCAAGTGCGGCACGTACGGCCAGCGTCAGCTGCACATCCAGACCATCGACCCGAAGTCGGGGAAGGTCGTCTCGGACTACAAGCTGGCCAAGGGCATCGAGTACGCGGGGATCGTCTCGACCGACCCGCTCGTGGTCGCCCCCCCCCCCGGCGGCGCCCCCCGCAACTCGGGCATAGTAGCCCGCGACACCCCCACCCGCCCGCGGGGGTGCCCCCACAACGCCCCCCGCGCCCCCTACGGGGGCCGCTGCGACGCGATCACCAGGATCGAGTACTGCGCGGGCATCGTGGCCGGCAACGACCGGCTGTACCTGGGGACCGAGCAGCACGACGGCGGCGGCGAGCACGGCCAGACCAACGAGATCGTCGCCTTCGACCTCGCCACCGGCCGGCAGACCGGTCAGCGCGCCGACGCGGGCGACGGCTACCAGATCTACCCGCTGCGCACGGACGGCGGCGCCCTGCTCGCCTACAAGCGCCCGCCCTACGACAAGGGCGGCCAGGTGGTGAGCATCGACGGCAACAGCTTCAAGGAGACCGTGCTGCTGGAGACCCCGGCCACGCGGGACGTACGGGCCGCGCAGACCGGTATGTCCCCGGACTACGCGGAGATCCTCTTCCGGCAGGGCCGCCTCTACATGGCGTCGGTCTACGCCCACAAGCAGCGGTCGTCGGCCTTCGGCAAGGAGTACCTGGCGCTGGCCTTCGGCGCGGGCGGCTGAGCCCCGCCGCCCCCGCCCACGGCCCCGCCCCCGGGTCCTCCCGGGAGCGGGGCCGCGCGCGTCACTCCGGGGGTGCTTCCGCGCGCCGGGTGTTTTCGACGATCCGGGGCACTTCTCGCCGGTAGGGGCAGCGCGCCGGGGGACGAGCGTGTAGCTTCCGGGAGGGAACTGGGGGGTTGCCGATGGGAGTGCGGCTCATGGTGGTCGACGACCACCGACTGCTCGCCGAGGCACTGGCCTCGGCGCTGAAACTGCGGGGGCACCGGGTGCTGGCCGCGGCGGCGCCCGCGGCGGGCGCGGCGGAGCTGGTGATCAGCCGCGCACCGGAGGTCTGCCTGCTGGGGACGGCGGCGCCGGCCGAGCCGCACGTGTTCGACCCGGTGACGCGGATCAAGCAGGAACGCCCGCAGGTGGCGGTGGTCGTGCTGGGCCCGGTGCCCTCCCCGCGGGGCATCGCCGCGGCCTTCGCCGCGGGCGCCTCGGGTTACGTACGGCACGACGAGCGCATAGAGGGCGTGGAGCGGGCGATCACTAAGGCGCGGGCCGGTGAGGCGGCGGTCGCCCCGCAACTGCTCCAGGGCGCCTTCGGCGAGCTGCTGAACCCGGCCGCCCAGCCGGACGACGAGGCCCAGCGGCTGCTGCGGATGCTCACGCCCCGGGAGGTGGAGGTCCTGGTGCGGGTGGCGGAGGGCGAGGACACGCGGCTGATCGCGGCCGGGATGGGCATCGCCCCGAGCACGGCCCGCACCCATGTGCAGCGCGTCCTGATGAAGCTGGGCGTGGGCTCCCGCCTGGAGGCGGCGGCCCTGGCGGCCCGCACGGGTCTGCTGGACCGCGCGGGCCGCACCTGAGGGGGAAGCGACGACCGGGGCCTACTGGGCGTCCGGTCCCTCCGCGGGCGGCTGAGGCGCCGTGGCCGGCCGCAGCTTCAGCCACACCAGGAAGAACACGCCGAGGGCGAGCATCCCGATCCCGGTCCACAGGTTGATGTTGACGCCCTGGGCCTTGTCGATGGCCGCCTGCGAGTCGGTGATGCCGGTGATCGTGACGATGACCCCGTAGAGGACGAACAGCCCGCCGATGATCCGCCGCAGGTCGAAGATGCGCGCGGCGGTCGCGGACTTGCCCTCCAGTTCGGTGACTTCCCGCTGGACGTCCGCCTCGGAGTAGCCGGAACGCTCGGACCGGTCGGGGTTCTGGGACTGTGACATGGTTTCTCCATCCTCCCGCGGTCAGAACGAGAACGGGATGTAGCAGGCGGCGGCGAGGACGACGGCGCCCCAGCCGAGCAGGGCGGGCTTGCGGTACCAGGCCTCGTCGCCGGGGGCGGGCGCCTCGGCCATGCCGGGGGACCTGGTGCCGTAGACGAGGCCTTGCAGGGCCGCTTCCGGCTTGGGCTTGGTGAACAGGGTGACGGCCACCATGACCACCGCGCCGGCGACGAAACCGGCGATCGCCGAGACGAAGTTGGCACCCTGGTCGGTGGGGATGTGGATGATGTCCTTCTTGTACAGGACGAAGTAGTTCACCATCGCCGCGGTGGTGCCCGCGAGCAGGCCCCAGAAGCCGGACTTCACGGACGCGCGCTTCCAGAACATGCCGACGATGAACACCACGAACATCGGCACGTTGAAGAAGGAGAACAGCGTCTGCAGGTAGCTCATGATGTTCGAGAACGACGACGCCAGGAACGCGGTGCCGACCGAGGCGAGCACGCCGATGGCGGTGATGAGCCGGCCGAACCGCACGTAGTAGGAGTCCTCGCGGTCCTTGACGACGTACTTGGCCCAGATGTCGTTGGTGAACACGGTGTTGAAGGACGACACGTTGGCGGCCATGCCGGCCATGAAGGCGGCGAGCAGACCGGTGACCGCGATGCCGAGGACGCCGTTGGGCAGCAGTTCCTGCATCAGGTACGGGATGGCGTCGTTGTACTGGAGCCCGGAGGCGGGGGTGCCGATCTTCGGGACGACGGCGGCGGCGACCAGACCCGGGATCATCACCAGGAAGACGATGAAGATCTTCGGGAACGCGGCGATCAGCGGGGTGCGCCGCGCGGCCGAGAGGTTCTTCGCGGACAGGGCGCGCTGCACCTCGGCGAAGTTGGTCGTCCAGTAGCCGAAGGAGAGCACGAAGCCGAGGCCGAGGACGATGGTCAGCCAGTTGGCGCCGAGCGGGTTGGCGTGGCCGATGCCGGTGCCGCCCCAGGCGGTGGTGAAGTTCGCCCCGTGGGTCTCGGTGAGCTTGTGGGTCAGGCCGTCCCAGCCGCCCACCTTCTTCAGGCTGAGCACCACGAGCGGGATGAGGGCCGCGAGGATCACGAAGAACTGCAGCACCTCGTTGTAGATCGCGGAGGACAGTCCACCGAGGGTGATGTAGGCCAGGACGAAGAAGCCGGCGACGACGATCGCGACCCACTGCGGCCAGCCGAGCAGCGCCTCGACGACGATCGCGAGGGCGTAGAGGTTCACACCGGCGATCAGGATGGCCGCGAAGGCGAACAGGATCGAACTGAGCAGGTGCGCGCCCCTGTCGAAGCGCAGCAGCAGGAACTCGGGGACCGAGCGCACCTTGGAGCCGTAGTAGAAGGGCATCATCACCAGGCCGAGGAAGACCATGGCGGGGATGGCGCCGATCCAGTACCAGTGCACGGTGTAGGCGCCGTACTGGGCGCTGTTGGCGGCCATGCCGAGGATCTCGGTCGCGGCCAGGTTGGCGGAGATGAACGCCAGGCCGGTGATCCACGCGGGCAGGGAGCGTCCGGAGAGGAAGAAGTCGAGGCTGGTCTTCACGGAGCGGCGGGCGGCGAAACCGATGCCGAGGACGACGACGAAGTAGATGGCGAGGATCGTGTAGTCGAGGGCGTTGGTCGGCAGCCGTAGCTCCGCCGCCAGGTACGCGGGCGCGTATGTGGGGGATGTGGGGGTTTGCATAAAGAACTCGCTTCGTTGCGCGAACGGATCCAGCCGGGAACCTACGCCTTCGCGTTCATGAATTGAACACTTTTGTTGGTTGTCTTTGTTTGATTGTGATGTGAACCCCGTGGCCCGTCCGTGCGTCCCACCGGTAGCCTCCCATGGTGAGTTGTGATGTGTTATGTTTGATTGTGTTGGGTGACTGAGTGGTCGGGTACGGCCCGGGTTTGGACGAACAGGGAGTCCGACAGTGAAGAAGACCTCGACCCGGCTGGCCGACGGTCGTGAGCTGATCTACTACGACCTGCGTGACGACACCGTCCGCGACGCCGTCGACCGGCGCCCGCTGGAGCCGACCGTCACCACCTCCGAGATCCGCCCCGACCCGCTCCTCGGCGACGCCGTCGCCGTCGCCTCCCACCGCCAGGGCCGCACCTACCACCCGCCGGCCGACGAGTGCCCCCTGTGCCCCACCCGCGGTGAGCGGCTCACCGAGGTCCCGGACTCCTCCTACGACGTGGTGGTCTTCGAGAACCGCTTCCCGTCGCTGGCCGGCGACTCGGGCCGCTGCGAGGTCGTCTGCTTCACCTCCGACCACGACGCGTCCTTCGCCGCGCTCACCGAGGAGCAGGCGCGCCTCGTCCTGGAGGCCTGGACCGACCGCACCTTCGAGCTGTCCCACCTGCCCGCAGTGGAGCAGGTGTTCTGCTTCGAGAACCGCGGCGCCGAGATCGGCGTGACCCTCGGCCACCCGCACGGCCAGATCTACGCCTACCCGTTCACCACCCCGCGCACCGCGCTGATGCTGCGCTCGCTGGCCGCCCACAAGGACGCCACCGGCGGCGGCAACCTCTTCGACGCCGTCCTGGAGCGCGAACTGGCCGGTGAGCGGGTCGTCCTGGAGACCGAGCACTGGGCGGCCTTCGTGCCGTACGCGGCGCACTGGCCCTACGAGGTCCACCTCTACCCCAAGCGCCGCGTCCCCGACCTGCTCGCGCTCGACGAGGCCGCGCGCACAGAGTTCCCCCAGGTCTACCTGGAACTGTTGAGGCGCTTCGACCGGATCTTCGACGGGGGGGATGGTGGGGAAGGCTCCGTGGGTGAACCGCCGACGCCGTACATCGCCGCCTGGCACCAGGCGCCCTTCGGCGCGCTGGAGGAGTTCGACGGAGTCGTCCGTGAGGACTTCGCCCTCCACCTCGAGCTTTTCACCATCCGCCGAACTTCCGGCAAGCTGAAGTTCCTCGCGGGCTCCGAGTCCGGCATGAACGTCTTCATCAACGACGTGCCGCCGGAGCGCGCGGCCCAGCGATTGCGAGAGGTAGCGAGTTCATGAGCGGGAAGTACCTGGTGACGGGTGGCGCGGGTTACGTCGGGAGCGTGGTCGCCCAGCACCTGCTGGAGGCCGGCCACGAGGTCGTCGTGCTCGACAACCTCTCCACGGGCTTCCGCGAGGGCGTGCCCGCCGGCGCCTCCTTCGTCGAGGGCGACATCCGCGACGCCGCCAAGTGGCTTGACCCCTCCTTCGACGCGGTGCTGCACTTCGCCGCGTTCTCGCAGGTCGGCGAGTCGGTGGTGAAGCCGGAGAAGTACTGGGACAACAACGTCGGCGGCACCATGGCGCTGCTCGCCGCGATGCGCGAGGCCGGCGTGCGCAAGCTGGTCTTCTCCTCCACCGCCGCGACCTACGGCGAGCCCGAGCGGACGCCGATCCTCGAGACCGCCCCGACCAGGCCCACCAACCCCTACGGCGCCTCCAAGCTCGCCGTCGACCACATGATCACCGGCGAGGCGGCGGCGCACGGCCTGGGCGCGGTCTCCCTGCGCTACTTCAACGTGGCCGGCGCCTACGGTGCCTGCGGCGAGCGCCACGACCCCGAGTCGCACCTGATCCCGCTGGTCCTCCAGGTCGCCCAGGGCCGCCGCGAGGCCATCTCGGTCTTCGGCGACGACTACCCGACCCCCGACGGCACCTGCGTGCGCGACTACATCCACGTGGCGGACCTCGCCGAGGCCCACCTGCTCGCGCTGCGGGCCGCCACCCCGGGGGAGCACCTGATCTGCAACCTCGGCAACGGCAACGGCTTCTCCGTCCGCGAGGTCGTCGAGACGGTCCGCCGGGTCACCGGCCACCCCATCCCGGAGGTCGTGGCCCCGCGCCGGGCCGGCGACCCGGCGGTGCTGGTCGCCTCGGCCGACGCCGCCCGCGACAAGCTCGGCTGGAACCCGTCCCGCGCGGACCTCGCGGGAATCGTCGCGGACGCCTGGGAGTTCGCGCAGCACATCGCGAGGGAGCAGTAGTGGGGGCACAGCAGGTCCGGGACTCGTTCGCCGAGCTGTACGGCACCGACCCGGAGGGAGTGTGGGCGGCACCCGGCCGCGTCAACCTCATCGGTGAGCACACCGACTACAACGACGGCTTCGTGATGCCGTTCGCGCTGCCGCACGAGACGATCGCCGCCGTGGCCCGCCGCGACGACGGCGTGCTGCGGCTGCACTCGGCCGACGTCCCGGGCGACCCCGTCGAACTGCGCGTGGCCGACCTGGCGCCCGAGTCCGACAAGGACTGGACGGCGTACCCGGCGGGCGTGGTCTGGGCACTGCGCGAGGCCGGCCACGCGGTGCCGGGCGCGGACGTCCACCTGACGTCCACGGTGCCCTCCGGCGCGGGCCTGTCCTCCTCGGCGGCCCTGGAGGTCGTCGTCGCCCTGGCCCTGAACGACCTGTACGGCCTCGGCCTGAAGGCCTGGCAGCTGGCCCGCCTGTGCCAGCGCGCCGAGAACGTCTACGTCGGCGCCCCCACCGGCATCATGGACCAGACGGCCTCGGCCTGCTGCGAGGCGGGCCACGCCCTCTTCCTCGACACCCGCGACCTCGCCCAGCGCCAGATCCCCTTCGACCTGGCACGCGAGGGCCTGCGGCTGCTCGTCGTCGACACCCGCGTCAAGCACGCCCACAGCGACGGCGAGTACGGCAAGCGCCGGGCCGGCTGCGAGAAGGGCGCGGCGCTCCTCGGCGTCGACGCCCTGCGGGACGTGCCTTACGACGGCCTGGACGCGGCCCTGGAACGGCTCGGGGACGAGGAGGAGATCCGCCGCCTGGTCCGCCACGTGGTGACGGAGGACGCCCGCGTCGAACGCGTCATCGCCCTCCTCGAATCCGCCGGCGCCCGCGCGATCGGCCCGGTCCTGACCGAGGGCCACGTCTCCCTGCGCGACGACTTCCGCATCTCCTGCCCGGAGCTGGACCTGGTCGTCGACACCGCCCTGGCCGCCGGCGCGCTGGGCGCCCGCATGACGGGCGGCGGCTTCGGCGGCTCGGCGATCGTCCTCACCCGGGAGTCCGACGTCCCCTCGGTCACCGAGGCGGTCGAACAGGCCTTCGCGCAGGCCGGTTTCACCTCCCCGCGCGTCTTCGAGGCGGTGCCCTCGGCGGGGGCGCGGCGCCTGATCTGACGGCGTGCCGGAGCGGGGCCGGCGGCACCGGGCGCGACGCCCCGGCGCCCCGGCCCGCTGCGGTCCGGGCCCGCGGGGCGGCTTGGCCACGGCGACGTGCCGGGCGGCGGACGCCCGAGCGCTCCCGCGTACGATCGGCCGGTTCCCCCCGTAAGGAGCCACGCCCGGTGACCACCTCCTCTCCCGTCTCCGCCCCGCCCGCCGGCCCGTGCGGGGCGCGGCTGCTGACCCGCGCCGAGGACGGTGAGCGGCTGCACGCGCTGCTGTGGCGGGCGGGCCCGGGGTGGCGGATGATCAGCAGCGCGGTGCTCGGCGGCGGCATCGGTGCGCGCGGCTGGGTCCTCAACGCCCAGGTGCCGCACGGCTACCGGCGCACCGACCCGGACCGCCACCTGGCCGAACTGGCGGCCGGGGCCGGCCTGGACGGTTCGGGAGTCGGCCTGATGACGGCGGCCGACGTCTCCCGCCACGCCCGCGCGGCGGACGGCGGAGCGCAGGCCCTGGTCACCGCGGGCATCGACGTACGGGGCTGGGCCGCCGCCCCGGCCGAAGGCACCGCCGTCCCCGCCCAGCCGGGCACGATCAACATCGTCGTCGCCGTCCCCGCGGCCCTGACCGACGCGGCCCTGGTCAACGCGGTCGCGACCGCCACGGAGGCCAAGGTCCAAGCCCTCCTGGAGGCCGGCCACGACTGCTCCGGCACCCCCACGGACGCGGTCTGCGTCGCCGCCCGCGCCCCGGCCCCCGGTGAGCGGCCCCACGCCTTCGCGGGCCCGCGCTCCCTGTGGGGCGCCCGGCTGGCACGGGCGGTGCACCGGGCGGTCTCGACGGCTGTGACGAGCGGGTGACTTCGGTGCTGCACCCCCAGGGCCCCCTGTCGTGGCAACATCGCGCGGGGCTTCAGAACCCGGTGCCGCCGCCTGCGAAGCGGACCGGCGACACAAGTGCGATCCGGATCAGCCCTGGTCCGGGTGGCGGCGCGTCGTAGACCTAGGTGACGGTGAGAGCCGGACGCGTGGCCGTGGCTTCGAGACGGGTCGTGTAGAGCCGCATGCCGTCGGCCGCACTGCCTGCAGGGTGGCCGAGTGCCGGGGACTTCTCCAGTTCGGCGCGCAAGGCCTCGACGGCTTCGAGAGTGCCTCCACCGATGGCCTGGCAGCGGACGCGCGCCGCATGCGTGATCTCGGCGATCACCGATTGCTGGTTCTCGGTCACCGAGTAGTCCCCCGGGCGGCGCGGATCTCGGCCACGGCAGCGGCGACCGCGGAGTCGAAGACCGGGTCTTGGCGGGCGATGATCCGGCTGCGGAACTCCTCGGCCAGGCGGACGACGCCGCTGAGATCGGCGGGATCGGCGAGATTGATCTCGCGGGCCGGCTCGGCTTCGAAGTCGTCGGCGTCGCCGGGAAAGCCGTGGCCCATGGTGAGGGCGGCGCGGAGTTCGCCGATGGTGCGCATGGGGGGGAGTTGCGGCGCGCAGGGGTCTGCCAGGTGTGCGGTCACGATGGCCGTGGCTCCTTTTGCGGTGTTGTTTTCACCGTACCCGGGCGCGCCGCGGTGTGTCCGCGAGAAGCAGCCGCGACCCGGCGCGGCCGGGCGCTCACCGCAACGGCTTGATCAGCGTGTACTCCGTGATGCCCGGCGGATAGTCGGGGATGGCGCAGACCACCTTGTAGCCGTGCTTGCGGTAGAAGCCCGGGGCCTGGAAGTCCCAGGTCTCCAGGCGGGCGGCGGTGCAGTCGCGGCGGTCCCGGGCGATGCGTTCGGCGCGGCGCAGGAGGTGGGAGCCGAGGCCCGCGCCGCGGTGGCGGGCGTCCACCCACAGGTACGCCACGTGCAGCCACTGAGCCCAGGTGTGGCCCACCAGACCGCCCCCCAGGCCGCCCAGGTCGTCCACGGCCCACAGGTGCAGCGGGACTTCGCGGGCGGCGGGGGTCCTGCGCAGGGCGGCCAGCGCGGGCGACCCGGCCGTGTTCGTGTCACGGAGGCGGGAGCGGAGCAGATCACGGCGCTCTTGGTCGACTTCTGCCTCAATACGGAACATGCGGCACACCCTAAACGCGCCCGTCGGTCAGTTCTGTGAATTCCCTTCCCCCTCCGGCCACCGGCCGTACTCTGAGGAGCGGTACCGGTGGGGGCCGGTGCCGATCAGGGGGCGAGACAGCCGGGTACGGCGCCCGAGGTGGGGGTAGCAGTTCCGCATGGCGGCGGCCGTGCGGTCCGGCGGCCCCGGGTGCCGTGCCCGCGCAGCCGGCTCCTCGACGAGGCCGGTCGCCGTCTTTGATGACCGGAATCCCCTGCTCTGCCAAGGAGCTCGGGGAAGGGGGTTTCAGTGGTTCGTGTCCGAGTCCTGGTCGTCGACGACCACCGCATCTTCGCCGAGTCGCTCGCCGCCGCCCTGGCCGCCGAGCCGGACGTCGACGTCTCCGCGGCCGGCTCCGGTCCCGCCGCCCTGCGCTGCCTGGAGCGGGCCGCGGCCGAGGGCCGCCGCTTCGACGTGCTGCTCGTCGACGCGGACCTCGGCGGCAACGTGCCCGGCGGACGGGCCGCCGTCCCCGTCCAGGAGGGCAACGCCGACGGGCTCGTGGACGGGATCTCCCTGGTGGCCGGGGTGCGGGGCACCCAGCCGGGAGTGCGGACCGTGGTGCTCGCCGAGAAGGACGACCCGCGGCGGGCCGCGCTCGCCCTGCAGGCCGGAGCCTGCGGCTGGGTCGCCAAGGACTGCTCGCTGTCGAGGCTGCTCACCGTCATCCGCGGGGTGCTGCGCGACGAGACCCACCTGCCGCCCGCCCTGCTCACCGGCGTGCTGCGGGAACTGACCGCCGCCCGCAAGCACCGCACCGAGAGCGAGCGGCTGGTGGAGTCGCTGACCCCGCGCGAGCGGGAGGTGCTGCGCTGCATGGTCGCCGGGCTCGGGCGCAAGGCGGTCGCCGAACGGCTCTACCTGTCCCCGCACACCGTCCGCACCCACATGCAGAACGTGCTGGGCAAGCTCGGCGTGCACTCCACACTCGCCGCCGTGGCACTGGCCCGCCGGGCCGGGGTGGGACCGGCGGATCTGGGATCAGCCGGGGATGTTGTCGAACGGGGCGGTCAACTGGCGTAGCAGCCCGGCGAGTTCGCCGCGCTGGGCGGTGGACAGTTCGGCGAGGATGGCCCGCTCCTGGTCCAGCAGGCCGGACAGGGACTGGTCCGCGCGGTCGCGGCCCTCGTCCGTGAGGCGGACCAGCACGCCCCGCCGGTCGCTGGGGTCGGGCAGGCGTTCCACCAGGCCCTTCTTCGCCAGCCGGTCGATGCGGTTGGTCATCGTGCCCGAGGTGACCAGGGTCTGGGTGAGCAGCTGTCCGGGCGAGAGCTGGTAGGGCGCGCCCGCGCGGCGCAGCGCGGTCAGCACGTCGAACTCCCAGGGCTCCAGGCTGTGCTCGGAGAAGGCCAGCCGGCGGGCGCGGTCCAGGTGCCGGGCGAGTCTGCTCACGCGGCTCAGCACCTCGAGCGGTTCCACGTCGAGGTCCGGGCGCTCCCGGCGCCACGCTGCGACCAGCCGATCGACCTCGTCCTCCATGCGATCAGTGTAGTGGTTGTGTCGATGTGAAGTCTCTTGATATCAACTATCTTGAAATCAAGAGAGTGTCCGGGGCATGCTGGACACGCGGATCACGGGACTTCAAGGAGGCCGCCATGCCCGCCGACCACACCCACGCCGACCACGCCCCCGACACCCACAGCCCCACCTGGGACCCCGCCCAGTACCTGCGTCACGCCGGCCACCGTGCCCGCCCCTTCACCGACCTGCTCGCCCGGGTCCCGGACCTGCCCGCGGCCTCCCCGCGCATCGCCGACCTCGGCTGCGGCCCCGGCAACGTGACCGTGCTCCTCGCCGACCGCTGGCCCACCGCCCGCATCAGCGGCTACGACAACTCGCCCGAGATGCTGGACAGGGCGGCGGTGGAGCACGCGGGCCCCACCGCGCAGGGAGGCAGCCTCGACTTCGCCCGCGCCGACGCCCGCACCTGGACGCCCGGCGAGCCCTTCGACCTGATCGTCAGCAACGCCACCCTCCAGTGGGTGCCGGGCCACACCGGCCGGTTCGCCGACTGGATCGCCGCGCTCCGGCCCGGCGGCACCTTCGCCTTCCAGGTCCCCGGCAACTTCTCCGCCCCCAGCCACCGGCTGATGCGCGCCCTCGCCCACTCCGCCCGCTGGCGCGACCGCCTGGGTGACACCCTGCGGCACGAGGACGCCGTCGGGGAGCCCGGGGCGTACCTGGAACAGCTGACCGGCCTCGGCTGCACCGCGGACGTGTGGGAGACGACGTACGTTCATCTGCTGCCCGGCCAGGACCCGGTCCTGGACTGGGTGAAGGGGACCGGACTGCGGCCCGTCCTCACCGCGCTCGCCGACGACCCCGAGGCCCGCGACGCCTTCCTCGCCGAGTACCGGACCGCGCTGCGCGATGCCTACCCGGCGGGCCCGCACGGCACCCCGTTCCCGTTCCGCCGCATCTTCGCGGTGGCCACCAAGGAGGCGTAGACCATGCTCACGGCCGTCGACCACGTCCAGCTCGCCGCCCCGCCCGGCTGCGAGGACGCCCTGCGGGCCTACTACGCCGGTGTCCTCGGTATGACGGAGGTCCCCAAGCCGCCCGTCCTGGCCGCCCGGGGCGGCTGCTGGTTCGAGGCCGGCACCGTCCGGCTCCACCTGGGCGTGGAAGAAGACTTCAGGCCCGCGAGGAAGGCCCACCCGGGCCTGCGGGTCACGGACATCGAGGCGTACGCCGCCCGGCTGGCATCCCGTGGCGCCCCGGTCACCTGGGACGACGACCTCCCCGGCCACCGCCGCTTCTACTCCGAGGACCCGGCGGGCAACCGGCTGGAGTTCCTGGAACCGGTCGGCTGATCTCAGGAAGGCGTGCGGCCCAGGTGGGTGACGAGGATTCGGATGACGTCGGACTCGATGACGTACAGGACCCGGTAGTCATCGACGCGCAGGCGGCGCAGATCGGGCGACCCGTACGGCGTCGACCCCGCCGGGCGGGGATCGTCCGCCAGCTTGTCGATGGTGTCCAGGAGCACGGTGAGGCCACCAGGGTCCTCTTCCAGGAACCGCGCCGCGGCGTCGAGGGCGTGCGGTTCGAAAATGATCTCGTAGGTCACTTCTGTTCGAGCCCCAGCCGCTTGCGTACTTCCGCCATCGGGATGCCCGGTCCGAGCGTCCCCTCCGCCTTGCGTCGCTGGTAGTCGGCAACGGCCAAGGCGTCCTCGAGATCCTCTATCACCTGCGGGGACACCAGCAGTGCGGCCACGTGCCCGTGGTCGGTCAGGGCGATGGTCTCGCGGCTGTGGGCCGCCCGGCGTACCAGGTCGCCGAGCTGGGAGCGGGCAGCGCTGATCGCAATCTCAGTCATGCGCGAATCGTGCCACAAGATTAATCTCGTGGTCTATTGATGTCACTCTAAGGAGTGGTCTCAGCTCTTCCGGTGCCCTATCAGACGCGGCTTCGGCTCCAGGCCGTCCAGGCCGTGCCAGGCCAGGTTCACCAGGTGGGCGGCGACCTCCGCCTTCTTCGGGCGGCGTACGTCCAGCCACCACTGGCCGGTCAGGGCGACCATGCCGACCAGGGCCTGCGCGTACACCGGCGCCAGCTTCGGGTCGAAACCTCGGGACTTGAACTCGCGGCCCAGGATGTCCTCCACCTGGGTGGCGATGTCCGAGATCAGGGACGCGAAGGAACCCGTGGACTGCGGGATGGGCGAGTCACGGACGAGGATGCGGAAGCCGTCCGTGTACTCCTCGATGTAGTCCAGGAGGGCGAAGGCCGCCTGCTCGCACAGCTCCCGCGGGTGCCCGGCCGTCAGCGAGCCCGTCACCATGTCCAGCAGCCGCCGCATCTCGCGGTCCACCACGACGGCGTACAGCCCCTCCTTGCCGCCGAAGTGCTCGTACACCACCGGCTTGGACACCCCGGCCTTCGCCGCGATCTCCTCCACCGACGTGCCCTCGAAACCCTTCGCGGCGAACAGGGTGCGACCGATCTCCAGCAGCTGCTGGCGGCGCTCGGCACCGGTCATCCGGGTGCGACGCGCACGCCGCGGCTTGTCATTGCTGGGGGTGCTGGAGTCGGTCGCCACGCTGTCAATCATGCAGCCTCGGCGGTTTCCTTCCGGCGCCGGGAGCCGCCTTCGCCGGTGTTGCGCCGGGAATCGATACGCGAGCGTGACGGCCAGCGCACGTCGTACGCCCAGCCCAGCTGCTCGAACCAGCGGATGATCCGCGCGGAGGAGTCCAGCTGGCCGCGCTCCACGCCGTGCCGGGCGGAGGTCGGGTCGGCGTGGTGCAGGTTGTGCCACGACTCGCCGCAGGAAAGGATCGCCAGCCACCACACGTTGCCCGAGCGGTCCCGGGACTTGAACGGCCGCTTGCCCACCGCGTGACAGATCGAGTTGATCGACCAGGTGACGTGGTGCAGCAGCGCCACCCGGACCAGTGAACCCCAGAACAAGCCGGTGAACGCGCCCCACCACGACATCGTCGCCAGAGCGCCGATCAGCGGCGGCAGCCCCAGGGACACGACCGTCCACAGCACGAACTGGCGCGAGACCGCCCGCATCGCCGGGTCCTTGATCAGATCCGGCGCGTACTTGTCCTGCGGGGTCTGCTCCTCGTCGAACATCCAGCCCACGTGGGCCCACCACAGGCCCTTCATCAGCGCCGGGACCGTCTCCCCGTACCGCCACGGCGAATGCGGATCACCCTCGTGGTCGGAGAACTTGTGGTGCCTGCGGTGATCGGCGACCCACCGCACCAGCGGGCCCTCCACCGCCATCGACCCCGCGACGGCCAGCGCGATCTTCAACGGCCGCTTCGCCTTGAAGGAGCCGTGCGTGAAGTGCCGGTGGAAGCCGATCGTGATGCCGTGGCAGCCGAGGAAGTAGAAGAAGACCAGCAGACCGAGGTCCAGCCAGCTCACCCCCCACCCCCACGCCAGCGGCACGGCCGCCAGCAGCGCCAGGAACGGGACGGTGATGAAGAGCAGCAGTGTGATCTGCTCGATCGAACGCTTCTGCTCACCCCCCAGCGTGGCGGAGGGCAGCGCGCCGACGGCCGCCTCCGGGGCGTCGTCGATCACATCGGAGGAGCTTGTGGTCATGGGCGTCCCCTGTGGGGTCGAGGGTCGAGACAGGTGCCGGGGGCTGCGCAACCGTCCAGCTCCTTACGGTTCCGTAACCTACGGCGACGTAAGTATGGCAGTGCGTGGCCACGCGGCAAGAGCCCCTGGCCTGCGCGTCCCACCCTGGACCTAGACTGAGTCCCGGTCGGACAGCGCGGTCCGCTGAAGAAGATTCCTTCCCGGATGCCCGGCCCGTATGCGGCACCCGCCGCGCGGCACCCGTCCGGGTCCCCTCTCAGAAGAGCCCACCCGTCGCCCACCACCGCCCTTCCAGGGAGTCGCTGGCGCGACGCACTCCGGATTACTGCAAGGAGCCGCACCTGTGAGCAGTGCCGACGACCAGACGACGACCAGCAGCGAGCTGCGCGCCGACATCCGCCGACTGGGTGACCTCCTGGGGGAGACCCTGGTGAGGCAGGAGGGCCCCGAACTCCTCGACCTGGTCGAGAAGGTGCGCCGCCTGACCCGCGAGGACGGCGAAGCCGCAGCCGAGCTGCTGCGCGGCACCGAACTGGAGACCGCGGCCAAGCTGGTCCGCGCCTTCTCCACCTACTTCCACCTCGCCAACGTCACCGAACAGGTCCACCGCGGCCGCGAACTGCGCGCCCGCCGCGCCGCCGAGGGCGGCCTGCTCGCCCGCACCGCCGACCAGCTCAAGGACGCCGACCCCGAGCACCTGCGCCAGACCGTCCAGCACCTCAACGTGCGACCGGTGTTCACCGCCCACCCCACCGAGGCGGCCCGCCGCTCCGTCCTCAACAAGCTCCGGCGCATCGGCGCCCTCCTGGAGACCCCGGTCGTCGAGACCGACCGCCGCCGCCTGGACACCCGCCTCGCCGAGAACATCGACCTCGTCTGGCAGACGGACGAACTGCGCGTCGTCCGCCCCGAACCCACCGACGAGGCCCGCAACGCCATCTACTACCTGGACGAACTCCACGCCGGCGCCGTCGGCGACGTCCTGGAGGACCTCACCGCCGAACTGGAGCGCGTCGGCGTCAAGCTCCCCGACGAGACCCGCCCCCTCACCTTCGGCACCTGGATCGGCGGCGACCGCGACGGCAACCCCAACGTCACCCCCGCCGTCACCTGGGACGTGCTGATCCTCCAGCACGAGCACGGCATCAACGACGCCCTCGACACCATCGACGAGCTGCGCGCCTTCCTGTCCAACTCCATCCGCTACAGCGGCGCCACCGAGGAACTGCTCCAGTCCCTCCAGGCGGACCTGGACAACCTGCCCGGGATCAGCCCCCGCTACAAGCGGCTCAACGCCGAGGAGCCCTACCGGCTCAAGGCCACCTGCATCCGGCAGAAGCTCGTCAACACCAAGCTGCGCCTGGCCGAGGGCACCCCGCACCTCGCGGGCCGCGACTACCTCGGCACCGCCGAACTCCTCGCCGACCTCCGCCTGATCCAGAACTCCCTGCGCGAGCACCGCGGCGGCCTCTTCGCCGACGGCCGCCTCGGCCGCACCATCCGCACCCTGGCCGCCTTCGGCCTCCAGCTCGCCACCATGGACGTCCGCGAACACGCCGACGCCCACCACCACGCCCTCGGCCAGCTCTTCGACCGGCTCGGCGAGGAGTCCTGGCGCTACGCCGACATGCCCCGCGAGTACCGCACCAAGCTGCTCGCCAAGGAACTCAGGTCGAGAAGGCCGCTCGCCCCGTCCCCCGCCCCCGTGGACGAGGCCGGCGCCAAGACCCTCGGCGTGTTCGCAACGGTCAAGCGCGCCCTGGACGTCTTCGGCCCCGAGGTCGTCGAGTCCTACATCATCTCCATGTGCCAGGGCGCCGACGACGTCTTCGCCGCCGCCGTCCTCGCCCGCGAGGCCGGCCTGCTCGACCTGCACGCCGGCTGGGCCAAGATCGGCATCGTGCCGCTCCTGGAGACCACCGACGAGCTGAAGGCCGCCGACACGATCCTGGAGGACATGCTCTCCGACCCGTCCTACCGGCGCCTGGTCGCGCTGCGCGGCGACGTCCAGGAGGTCATGCTCGGCTACTCCGACTCCTCCAAGTTCGGCGGCATCACCACCAGCCAGTGGGAGATCCACCGGGCCCAGCGCCGACTGCGCGACGTCGCCCACCGCTACGGCGTACGCCTGCGCCTCTTCCACGGCCGCGGCGGCACCGTCGGCCGCGGCGGCGGCCCCACCCACGACGCGATCCTCGCCCAGCCCTGGGGCACCCTGGAGGGCGAGATCAAGGTCACCGAGCAGGGCGAGGTCATCTCCGACAAGTACCTCATCCCCTCCCTGGCCCGGGAGAACCTGGAACTGACCCTCGCGGCCAGCCTCCAGGCCTCCGCCCTGCACACCGCCCCCCGCCAGTCCGGTGAGGCCCTCGCCCGCTGGGACGCGGCCATGGACGTCGTCTCCGACGCCGCCCACGCCGCCTACCGCAGGCTCGTCGAGGACCCCGACCTGCCCGCGTACTTCTTCGCCTCCACCCCCGTGGACCAGCTCGCCGACCTGCACATCGGCTCCCGGCCCTCCCGCCGGCCCGACTCCGGTGCCGGGCTGGACGGCCTGCGCGCCATCCCGTGGGTGTTCGGCTGGACCCAGTCCCGGCAGATCGTCCCCGGCTGGTTCGGCGTCGGCTCCGGCCTGAAGGCCCTGCGCGAGGCGGGCGTACGGCAGGAAGGGGACACGGTGCTCGACGATATGCACGAGCGCTGGCACTTCTTCCGCAACTTCATCTCCAACGTCGAGATGACCCTCGCCAAGACCGACCTGCGCATCGCCCAGCACTACGTCGACACCCTCGTGCCCGACGAGCTGAAGCACGTCTTCGACGTCATCAAGGCCGAGCACGAACTCACCGTCGCCGAGGTCCTGCGCATCACCGGCGAGAGCGAACTCCTCGACGCCGAGCCCGTCCTGAAGCAGACCTTCGGCATCCGCGACGCCTACCTCGACCCGATCTCCTACCTCCAGGTCGCCCTGCTCAAGCGGCAGCGCGACGCGGCGGCGGCCGGACAGGAGACCGACCCGCTGCTCTCGCGGGCCCTGCTCCTGACCGTCAACGGAGTCGCGGCCGGCCTGCGCAACACCGGCTGACCGCCCCGCACACGACGGTGCCCCCGGTTCACCCGAACCGGGGGCACCCCCATGCCCTCACGCCCCGTGCCTCACAACGCCACGAACGCCGCCGTCAGCAACGCGATCCCCGCCCCCGCCAGCACCCAGGCCGCCCGCGCCCGCCGCAGCCCGCCGGCCACCACCACCGACGCCAGCAGCAGCGCCCCGCCCAGCGGCGCCCACGCGTACAGGACACCCGCCCAACCCGAGCGCAGCACCTCGTCCGTGCCCGGCTTCACGACGACGTCGTACGTCCGCCCCTTGCGCACCGCCACCGTGTGCGCGATCTCCACCCGGCGGGCCGCCGACCCCGCCGACGCGGGCGTGTACGGGCCGCTGCACGCGTCCTCCCCGCACCGGGTGACCTCGACCCTCCCGCGCTCCCGGCCCTTGGTCAGCATCACGTACGGCGCACTGCTCCACGACGCCCACACGCCCGCGACCAGGATCAGCACCGCGACCGTCCCCATCGCGGCCACCCGCCCGAACCGCAGCGCGGCGTGGGAGGCCTGGCGGGCCTGGCGGGAGGCGCGGGCCTGACGGGAACGAGGGGCGCTGGCAGCGGCAGGCATGGCCGGGATCATTGGCCATGTCCCTACGCCCGGTCAACTCCTTGGCGTGCGGGCGCGGGACAAGTCAGGAGTTGTACGCACTCTGCGCCCGCTCAAGACCCTCCGCGAGCAGACACTCCACCGAATCCGCCGCCCGGTCCACGAAGTAGTCCAGCTCCTTGCGCTCCGCCGAGGAGAAGTCCTTCAGCACGTAGTCCGCCACCTGCATCCGGCCCGGCGGACGCCCGATCCCGAACCGCACCCGGTGGTAGTCCGCACCCATCGCCTTCGTCATCGACTTCAGACCGTTGTGCCCGTTGTCACCGCCGCCCAGCTTCAGCCGCAGGGTGCCGTAGTCGATGTCCAGTTCGTCATGGACCGCCACTACGTTGGCCAGCGGCACCTTGTAGAAGTCCCGCAGCGCGTTCACCGGACCGCCCGACAGGTTCATGTACGACATCGGCTTCACCAGCACGACGCGGCGGCTGTCCGGACCGGGCGGACCGACCCGGCCCTCGACCACCTGCGCCTGCGCCTTGCTCGCCCGCTTGAACCGGCCGCCGATGCGGTCGGCCAGCAGATCCACCACCATGAAACCGACGTTGTGCCGGTTCATGGCGTACTCCGGTCCGGGATTGCCGAGGCCCACGATCAGCCAAGGCCCGCTCGCGGAAGTCGCCGGGGTGGTCACAGCCATCTCTCCTTGATACGCGCCGACCGCCGCCCCCAGAAGGAAGCGACGGCCGGCGAACTGCGCGGGTGGGTGAGAGGATCAGGCCTCCGCGGCCTCTTCGCCCTCGCCCTCCTCGCCCGCGGCGGACTCCTCGGCCTGCGCGGCCAGGACCTGGAGGACGACGGCGTCCTCCTCGACGGCCAGGGTCACGCCGCCCGGCAGGGTGATGTCCTTGGCGTGGATCGAGGCACCGGCCTCCAGACCCTCCACGGACACGGTGACCTGCTCCGGGATGTGCGTGGCCTCGGCCTCGACCGGCAGCGCGGCCAGGACGTGCTCCAGCAGGTTGCCGCCGGGGGCCAGCTCGCCCTCGGTGTGCACCGGGATCTCGACCGTGACCTTCTCGCCACGCTTGACCAGCAGCAGGTCGACGTGCTCCAGGAAGCCCTTCAGCGGGTCGCGCTGCACGGACTTCGGGATCGCCAGCTCGTTGGTCTTGCCGTCGATGTCCAGCGAGATCAGGACGTTCGGCGTACGCAGGGCGAGCAGCAGCTCGTGGCCCGGAAGCGTCAGGTGCAGCGGCTCGGAGCCGTGCCCGTACAGCACACCGGGAACCTTGTTGTCACGGCGGACACGACGCGCGGCACCCTTGCCGAACTCGGTACGCGTCTCGGCGGAGATCTTCACCTCGGACATGCTCTTCACTCCTCGTAGAAACAGGGGATGGTGGTCACCCGGCCACACGAACGGCCTGCTACGAAGAGCGCGTCGATAACGGACCGCCGTACCCGTCCGAAAACGGCTACGGCCTCCCTCGCCGAGCAACTGCAGCAGTCTACTCGGCAAGGGAGGCCGAACCCAAAACGATCTCCGGTGATCTCCGGAACCGCGAGAATGATCGTTACTGCTCGCCGATCATCACCGCTCGCCGAGTCACCACAGCACCGATGGCAATCACCGCACGATGGCCGTCACCGCACGAGGGCCATCACTGCTCGTCGAAGAGGCTCGTCACCGAACCGTCCTCGAACACCTCACGCACCGCACTCGCGATCGTCGGCGCGATCGACAGCACCGTGATCTTGTCCAGCTCCAGCTCACTCGCCGTCGGCAGCGTGTTCGTGAACACGAACTCGCTCACCTTCGAGTTCTTCAGCCGGTCCGCCGCCGGACCCGACAGCACACCGTGCGTCGCCGTCACGATGACGTCCTCCGCACCGTGCGCGAACAGCGCGTCCGCCGCCGCACAGATCGTGCCACCCGTGTCGATCATGTCGTCCACCAGGACACAGATCCGGCCCTCCACGTCACCGACGACCTCGTGCACGGTGACCTGGTTCGCCACGTCCTTGTCCCGGCGCTTGTGCACGATCGCCAGCGGCGCACCCAGCCGGTCGCACCAACGGTCCGCCACCCGCACCCGGCCCGCGTCCGGCGAGACCACGGTCAGCTTGTCGCGCTCCACCTTCGCGCCCACGTAGTCCGCCAGCAGCGGCAGCGCGAACAAGTGGTCCACCGGACCGTCGAAGAAGCCCTGGATCTGGTCCGTGTGCAGATCCACGGTGAGGATCCGGTCCGCCCCGGCCGTCTTCATCAGATCCGCCACCAGACGCGCCGAGATCGGTTCACGCCCGCGGTGCTTCTTGTCCTGCCGCGCGTAACCGTAGAACGGCACGATGACCGTGATCGAACGAGCCGACGCACGCTTCAGCGCGTCGATCATGATCAGCTGCTCCATGATCCACTTGTTGATCGGAGCGGTGTGGCTCTGGATCAGGAAGCAGTCCGCGCCACGGGCCGACTCCTGATAGCGGACGTAGATCTCGCCGTTGGCGAAGTCGAAGGCCTTCGTCGGGACGACCCCGACACCCAGCTTGTGGGCGATTTCCTCGGCAAGCTCGGGGTGGGCGCGGCCGGAGAAGAACATCATCTTCTTCTCGCCGGTCGTCTTGATCCCGGTCACAGCACTGTCTCCTCAGAGGGTGTACGCAGCTGGATGTCGAGAAGACCTCGTCAACCGTGCAACCGTGCGCGAGAGGCCGTCTCAGCTGGTGGGGTGCGGGTGTGCACTTATCACGGTACGCCGTGTTCGACGCGCCCGTTTCCGGTCAGTCTTCGCTCTCCGCCTTCGGCGACGCCGCCTCGGCCGCCTTCGCCGCCGCGCTCCCGGGCCGCTTGCGCGCCACCCAACCCTCGATATTCCGCTGCTGGCCACGGGCCACGGCCAGCGAACCGGGCGGCACATCCCGAGTGATCACCGAGCCGGCGGCGGTATAGGCACCGTCCCCGATCGTGACAGGAGCCACAAACATGTTGTCCGAACCCGTACGGCAGTGAGCCCCCACCGTGGTGTGATGCTTGTCCTGCCCGTCGTAGTTCACGAACACACTCGCCGCGCCGATGTTCGAGTACTCACCGATCGTCGCGTCCCCCACGTACGACAGGTGCGGCACCTTCGTGCCCTCGCCGATCCGCGCGTTCTTCGTCTCGACGTACGTACCCACCTTCGACTTCACGCCGAGACGCGTCCCCGGCCGCAGATACGCGTACGGACCCACCGACGCCTCCGGACCCACCACGGCCCCCACCGACACCGTGTTGTCCACCCGCGCCCCCGCACCCACCCGGGTGTCGGTCAGCCGGCTGTTCGGCCCGACCTCCGCGCCCTCGGCCAGATGCGTCGCCCCGTGCAACTGCGTACCCGGATACACGACCACGTCCTGCTCGAACGTCACCGTCACATCGACCCACGTCGTCGCCGGGTCCACCACCGTCACACCCGACAGCATCGCGGCCGTCAGCAACCGGTCGTTCAGGATCCGGCGCGCCTCCGCGAGCTGCACCCGGTTGTTGATCCCCGCGATCTCCCGGTGATCCCCGGCCACGCACGCCCCCACCCGGTGACCCGCGTCCCGCAGGATCCCGAGGACGTCGGTCAGGTACTCCTCGCCCTGGCTGTTGTTCGTACGCACCTTGCCCAGCGCGTCCGCCAGCAACCGCCCGTCGAACGCGAACACCCCGGAGTTGATCTCCCGGATCGCCCGCTGCTCCTCGCTCGCGTCCTTGTGCTCCACGATCGCGGTCACCGCACCGCTGGCGCCGTCGCGCACGATCCGGCCGTACCCGGTGGCGTCCGGGACCTCCGCGGTCAGCACGGTCACCGCGTTGCCGTCCGCGCCGTGCGCGGCGGCCAGGCTCCGCAGCGTCTCACCGGTCAGCAGCGGGGTGTCGCCGCAGACCACGATCACGGTCCCGTCGACGGCACCGCCCAGCTCCTCCAGGCCCATCCGGACCGCGTGCCCGGTGCCCTTCTGCTTCTCCTGCACGGCGGTACGCGCCTGGGAGTCGGCCTCGGCGAGGTGCGCGGTCACCTTCTCCCGCGCGTGCCCGACCACGACGACCAGGTTCTCGGGCTTCAACTCACGCGCGGCGGCCAGCACATGACCGACCAGGGAACGGCCGCAGATCTCATGCAGGACCTTCGGTGTGGCCGACTTCATACGGGTGCCCTCACCCGCTGCGAGGACGACGACGGCTGCCGGGCGAATGGCGCTCACGGGATGCCCTTCGGCTTTTGGGTGAGGTGGACATCCGCAGGATACCGGGGCGGTTGAGGGGGGAGAGGAGAGCGGGTCCCGACCCTGTCTGGGTCAGGACCCGTGGCTGGGCTCCCGGGGGAGGACTCGAACCCCCATAAGCGACACCAAAAGACGCTGTCCTGCCCTTAGACGACCCGGGATGGCCACTATGTCCGGTTCGATGAACCGGACGGGAGTGCAGCACCTACTATGCCGTACCAGGCGCCCTCAATGCGACGGTACAGCTCGGCGCTCTGTCGCACCTTGATGGCGAAGCAGCCGCGGTATGTGTCGCCTGTGTTCTTGCGAACGGTCGTGGGCTTGTGCCTCTTGAGGACGGTCTTGCCCAGGAGTGACCTGTCCACGCCGACAAGGCTGGCCCAGTACTGCTCAGCCGCATCGACATCGGCGGTTTCGTGGATCATGACTCGGCAGTGCAGCCGGTCGCGGTGCACGCCGAGGAGGTCCAGCCAGGCGAGGAAGACTCTGATCATTTCGGAGTCGCTGTTGACGAACTCCACGCTTTCGCGGCGAGCGTGCGGTTTGTCCTTTGTGCCCTCGGCCCAGTACAGGCCCACGCCCAGGAGAAACAGCTCGCGCTCGGAGAGCTCGCCCACTGCTGCGGCCGCCGTCTGTTTGGCCTCCTTGCGCTCGCAGTTCTGGGATGCGCGCAGTCGCGCAAGCCCGGCGTTCATGCGTGCTCGTTGTTCTTCGGGCGTGCACTGGGGCTCCGGTTTCGGCAGGTCCCGCACCCACAGCGAGACGGAGCTCTTGGAGCACCCCAGCTCCGCCTGAATCTGGTTGTACGTCCACCCCTGCCTGCGCAGCTCCCGCGCCCGCTCGCGCATGTCGTCCTTGGCGCGCGGGCGCTTCGTCCAATCCGGAGGGGGTTCGCCCTCGACGAGGCGTTGGAGCGTCTCCTTGCTGTGAATCTGCAGCTCGTCCCGGATCTGCCGAAGGCTGTACCCCTCGCGCCGCAGCGCGACTGCCTGCTTCCGCAGGCCTTCGAAGTCGGCGTATTTGCCGTATGGATGTGCCATGGGCATACCGTCCGGCCGGAATGTCGGCCTCCGGGGTCGAACGGGAGATGTTCACCAGTTCGAGGGAAATCGACCGCATTGGCTACCTGTCGATCACCCGCTGTGATCGGTGCTCCCTGCGCGAAACTCGCCGGAAATGCTCCCTCGTGCGCCCGTAGGCTGGACGCATGACCACGACGGGGGAAGCGCGCGCCACGGCTGTGACCGGGCCGTGGTGGTGGGCGCGGTGGCGTAGTGCGCTGTTCGACGGGAGTCTGGCGCTGGCGTCGGCGGCGGAGTGTGCGGCGGAGGGGGTGCCGTTCGCCCGGGATGCCGGGATTCCGGTGGCCGCGGGGGTTGTCTTCGGGTTGCTGTGCGGGGTGGTGCTGCTGGTCCGGCGGCGGTGGCCGATCGCCGTCGTGCTGGTGGCGATCGCCGTCACGCCGGCCCAGATGGGCTTCCTGATGGGGATCGTCGGGCTCTATACGCTCGCCACGTGTGAGCTGCCGCGGCGGGTCATCGGGGCGCTGGCCGGGATGTCGCTGGTCGGGACGATGGTCGTGACGTTCGTGCGGGTGCGGCAGGACATGGCGCGGGGTGATTTCACCCTGGGTGACTGGTTCGTGCCGTTCGCTGCGGTCACCACTTCTCTCGGGCTCACGGCGCCGCCGCTGCTGCTCGGTCTGTACGTGGGTGCCCGGCGGCGGCTGATGGAGTCGCTGCGGGAGCGGGCGGACAGCCTGGAGCGGGAGCTTCAGCTGCTCGCGGAGCGGGCGGAGGAGCGTGCGGAGTGGGCGCGGAGCGAGGAGCGCACCCGGATCGCCCGGGAGATGCATGACGTCGTCGCGCACCGGGTGAGTCTGATGGTGGTGCATGCCGCGGCTTTGCAGGCGGTGGCCCGCAAGGATCCCGAGAAGGCCGTGAGGAACGCGGCGCTGGTCGGGGACATGGGGCGGCAGGCGCTGACGGAGTTGCGGGAGATGCTGGGCGTGCTGCGCAGCGGGGAGGGTCCGCAGCCCGCTGCGCCGGGGCGGGCGACGGCCGCTGTGCCGCTGGTCGCGGTGGGGGTGGCGGCTGCCGCGGCGGCGTCCCGTGCCGCGGGTGAGCCGGGGGGCGGCGGGGAGGGGCCGTGTCTGGCGGAGCTGGAGGAGCTGGTCGGGCAGTCGGCCGCGGCGGGCATGGTGGTGGACCTGTCGGTGGAGGGCGAAGTGCGGCCGTACGGGGCGGAGATCGAGCAGACGGCGTACCGGGTGGTGCAGGAGGCGCTGACGAACGTCCACAAGCACGCGGCGGGTGCGAAGACGCGGGTGCGGCTCGCGCACCGGGGCTCGGAGATCGCGATGCAGGTGGAGAACGGGCCGCCGCCGGAGCCGGGGTCGGCGTCGGCGGCGCGGTTGCCGTCCGGCGGGAACGGTCTGGTCGGGATGAAGGAGCGGGTCGTGGCGCTGGGCGGTGTGTTCGTGTCGGGGCCTACGGACGCGGGGGGTTTCCGGGTGTCGGCGGTGATTCCGGCGTAGGGCCGCGCCGTGCCGGTCTCCGCGTCCGCTGTGCGGTGTGGTGCGGTGGGTTCAGCCGGTGGTCAGGCGGACCGGTGCCAGGCCGGAGACGAGGGTGGACAGGGCGTGGTCGATGTCGGGGCCGAGGTACCAGTCGCCGGTGTGGTCCAGGGCGTAGGCGCGGCCTTCGGCGTCGATGGCCAGCAGGGTCTGCGTGTCGCTCTCGGCGCCCAGTGGGCAGACGTCGGTGCCGAGGGCGCGGCCGAGGTCGCCGAGGGTGCGGGCGAGGTGGAGGCCGTGCAGGGGGTCCAGGTCGAGGGTGGCGGGGGCGATCTGGCGGCCGGGGCCGGTGGGGGCGATGTGCAGACCGCCGAATTCCGCCCAGGCCTCGACGGCGGCGGGGAAGACGGTGTGGCGGTGGCCGGCCGGGGAGGCGTGCTCGCGCAGGGTGTCGGCCCAGATCTCGGCCTGCTTTATGTCCCAGCGTCCGGGTTGCCAGCCGGCGGCGCGCAGGGCGGTGTCGACGGGGGTGGCGAAGCGGGAGGGTGGTCCCTCCGGTTCGGCCGGGGGTGACGGTTTTGCCGAGAGTCGGGTGGAGCGCTTGGCGGAGGCGCGGCGGTCGGCTTGCATCGGCCCTTCGTTCGTCCTGTCGTCTCGTGCGGGGTGTGGGTGCGGGCGCGTCAGGCCTTGTTGCCGGCGGGGTCGACGATGTAGACGCCGAAGTGGGCGCTGAGCGCGGTGCAGGCGCGGCAGGGGGTGGCGAAGGTGCCGTGCAGGGGGTCGCCGTCCTCGCGGATGCGGCGGGCGGTGAGCTTCGCCTGTTTGAGGGCCTTGCGGGCTTCGCCGTTGGTCATGGGTTTGCGTGAGGCGCGTTTGCTGCGGGTGGCGTCGACGGTGCTGATGTGCCGTGAGATGAGGATCGTCTCGGCGCAGCGGCCGGTGAAGCGGTCGCGCTGGGCGCTGGTGAGGGTGTCGAGGAAGTCCTGTACGAGGGGGTGCAGGGCGGGGGGTTCCTCGCCGCGTGCGGCGGTGCCGGTGAGGGTGGTGCCGCGGACCGAGAGTGCGGCGGCGATGGTGGGGAGTATGCCGTCGCGGCGGTGACGGAGGGTGGGCGCGTGCGGTGCCTCGCTGCTGCTCCAGCCGATCCGCGGGTCGCCGGAAGCGCTGGTCTGCGGTCCCGTCTGCGTCGCGTTCATGATCATCGTTCCCCTCCCGAGCATCCCCCCGAAGGACACAGAGTGCCAAATCGCGTGGCCCGTGGGGAAGCTGGGGCGGTGCGACACGCCCGGTTCTGGGCGGTGTGTCACGGTGGGGTGACGCCTGGTCACGGTCGGGTGGAGAGGGGTGGGGGCGGGGGGTCGGGCCGTGCGCGGGCGGTGGGTGGTGGCCCGGTGACCGGTGTCGTCGTACCGCATAGGCTGTCGGCACGCCGCGCTCGCGCGGTCGGCGCGTTGGGTCGACGCGTCGCAGAGAAGCAGTCGCAGAGAAGTAGTCGATACGGGTCTCGGTGGGCGGAGCGGGAAGCCGCCCGGCCGCGGGCCGTACAGAGTGCCGCAGGGGGCAACCGCCATGACGACAGGTCGGCTCGGGCTGGGGGTACCACCCGGCCGCCAGGGTGGAGGGCAGGCCGCGCCGCCGAACGCGGCCTACGCCGGGCAGATCGTGCACTTCCCGGACCCGGTCCGGGCGGCCCGTCACCCCAGAGGTGTGCGGGTGGACGAGCGCGGTTACCCCGACTTCTCGCCGTACGCGCGGGCGGCGGCGCAGATCGCGGAGCCGCCGGAGGGTTTCGGCGTGGACGAGTTGCGGCTGACGGACTACGTCTCGGCGAACGCGGCGCTGTCGGCGACCGGTCACGACCTGTGGGACACGGTGCCGAGCGTGGCGACGCCGCACGGCTGGACGTGGCACCACGTGGTCGGTACCCGGCGTCTGGAGCTGGTTCCGGTCGAGGTGAAGGCGTTGTTGCGCCACCACGGCGGGATCGCGACCGCGAACGTCGACCGGACGAAGCGGGGCACGCGGCCGTTGGAGGAGACCCGGCCGGCGCACTTCCGGCTGCCCAAGTCGGGTGTCGCGGTCTCGGAGCAGCAGGTGCAGGGGGTGGAGGAGGACCTGGGGTACCGGCTGCCGGGCGCCTACCGCTCCTTCCTGAAGGCGGCGGGCGGGTGCGCGCCGGTGGGTACGGCGCTCGACGCGGAGTTGGGTCTGCTGATCGACCAGCCGTTCTTCACGGTGCGTGAGGAGGCGGCGGTCAACGACCTCGTGTACGTCAACAAGTGCCTGCGCGACCATCTGACCAAGGACTACCTGTGCGTGGGTTTCGTCCAGGGCGGTCTGCTCGCGGTGAAGGTGAAGGGCGAGCGGCTCGGGTCGGTGTGGTTCTGCGCGTACGACGATGTGCGGGACGTGGATCCGGCGTGGCCGCAGGCGGAGCGGGTGGAGCGGTTGCTGCTGCCGTGCGGTGAGGATTTCGACGCGTTCCTGTCCCGGCTGGCGGGCTCCCCGCCGGAGTTGGAGACGGTGGCGAACCTGATGGTGGACGGCGGATTCGCGCATGCCGTTCCGGTCTCTTCCGTGGGGGAGTGAGCTCGGCGATGGTGACGTTCGCGCAGGCGCAGGAGCGCGCCGAAGAGTGGATCAACGGTGATGTGCCGTCGTACCAGCACCGTGAGGTGCGGGTACGGGAGTTCGAACTCGGGTTCGTGGTGTGGGCCGAGGACCGTGCGGAGGGCCCGCGTTCGGACGGGGGCAGGCAGCGGCTGGTCCTCGCCCGGGACAGCGGCGAGGCCACGTTGTGGCCCGCGCTGCCGGTGGGCGAGGTGATCCGCCGGTACGAGGAGGAGTACGGCCGTCCGGAGCCCGCCGCCGACGCCGCCCCGGCGGCGCCCGCCCGGGTGGATCTGAACCAGACGTCGTTCCTGCTCAGTCCGCCGGAGTGGTTGCAGGAGGCGGCGGACAAGCTGGGGATCCCGGACCGGCGGGGAGAGGCCGGTCCGGCGCCGGCAGCGGCCGGGGCGGAGGCCGGTGACGCCGGTTCGGCGGGTGCTTCCGGTGCGGCCGGGGCACCGGCGGGCGCACCGGGCGCGCCGGCTGCGCCCGGTGTGCCGAGTACGCCCGGTGTGCCGAGTACGCCGGTGGGGGCGACCCCGTGGGCCGGGACCGACACCAACGCGGATGCTGGGGAGGACCGTTCCGTGCCGCTTCCGGCGACGGTGTTCGCGCCGCCGCTGAGCGAATCCGGCGACGGTACGCCGCCGGCCGCCGCGCCGGACGCCAAGACGGCGCTGATGGCGGGTGGCAGCGGGCTTCCCCGTACGGCGGTGGCACCGGCGTTCGATGAGACCGGCACACCTGCCGCACCTGCCGCACCTGCCGCACCTGCCGTACCTGGCGTCCCCGGCGTGCCGGGCACGCCTCAGGCCAGCACGCCTCCGCCTCCGCCGGGGAGCACCCCGCCTCCGCCGCCGGGTCCGTTCGGTCAGGGGGCTCCGCCGCCTCCGCCGCCGGGCAGCACGCCGGTCCCGGGAGCTCCGCCCCCGCCGCCGGGTGTGTCGTACGGCTACCCGCAGGGCCCCGGTGCTCCGGGCGTCCCGGCGACTTTGCCGCCGGGTGGTGCGCCGCCCGGCGCCCCGCACGCGCCCGTTCCCGGGGGCGGTCCGGCCGCCTCCGGGCGCCCGCTGCCGCCGAACGCCGGTGACATCGCCGACGCCGCGACGAGCAAGGCGGCCCCTCCGCCGCGCCGTGGCCGGGGCGCGTCGCCCACGCCTCCGCCGCCGGGCGCCCCCGGCACCCCGGGAGCGCGGCCGGGCGCGGCTCCCGCGCCGCTGCCCGCCGGACCCGCCGCGCTGGGGGTACCGGGCGGCACGGGCGGTGCGGGCGGGTACGCGCCGACGCAACTCGTCTCGTCGCTGGGCCCGGAGGGCCCCGGCGGCCCCGGCGCCCCGCAGCCGCCGGGCACTCCCGGCGCTCCTGACGCCCCCGCCGCTCCCGGCGCCCCCGCCGCTCCCGGCGTTCCGGGTGCGCCCGGTGGTACGCCCCCGGGTGGCGTCCACCACGCCGCCACGATGCTCGCCGACCCCGGCCGGGCCGGTGGCGGTGTCCCGCAGCCGCCCGGTGCCCCGAGCGCACCCCCGCCGCCGCCCGCTCCGGGTGCCCCCGGCGCTCCGCAACCGCCTGGCGCCCCCGGCGCCCCGGGTGTGCCCGGGGCGGGGCAGGGGGGCGTGCACCAGGCGGCGACCATGCTCGCCCCGCCCTCGTCCGGCGGACCCGGCGTGCCTCCGCCGCCGGCTCCGCCCGCGCCCCCGGGCGCTCCCGGGATGCCCCCGGGCGTCCCACAGCCCCCGGCCCCCGGCGCGATGCCGCCACCCGGCGCCATGCCGCCCCCCGGTCGGCCGCCGGCGCCGGGCCAGCCCATGCCGGGCCAGCCGCTGCCTGGGCAGCAGCCGCCCGCCTACGGTTACCCGCAGCAGGCGCAGCCGACCGTCGGCCCGGGCTACCAGGCCGTGTTGCGCTACCGCGCGCAGGACGGCTCCGAGCAGCAGCTCATCCGGCGTTCGGCGCCGGGCACGCCGCACCCGGAGTGGCAGATCTTCCACGAGCTGCGCGCCATGAACGTGCCGCCGGACCAGGTGCTGGAGCTGCACACGGAGCTGGAGTCGTGCCAGTTGCCGGGCGCGTACTGCGCGCGGATGATCCGTGAGCAGTGGCCGCAGGCGCGGATCACGTCGATCGCGCCGTACGGCACCGACCACGCCAGCCGCCAGCAGGGTATGGGGCAACTCCTGGCGCACCAGGGCGAGTTGCACCAGGTCGCCGACGGGCCCGCCCGGCCGGCGCCGGTGCGCGCACCGCTGCCGCCGGTGCAGGCGGTGCCGCCCGTTGCGCCGGAGGGGATCGCCCAGGAACTGGCGGCGGCCTTCGGCCCCGGTGTGTTCCGCTTCGAGCAGGCGGCGGTCTCCCGTCAGGGTGTGCCGCCGGTCGTGGCGCACACGCTGGTGGTGGCGGGCCTGCCGATGGACATGGGTCCCTTCTTCTGGGCGCAGGCCCAGCCGGGGCGTCCGGTGCCGACGCTGGCGGAGCTGGCGGCCGAGCGCGGGGTGCAGCCGGCGCCGGACGCGGGCTCGTACCTCGTCATGGGCAGCGACTTCGGCAAGGCGATCTGTGTCCAGTACGGCACGGCGAACATCGTGGCCGTGCCGGTGGAGGCGGGGCCCGGCGGTACGTCGGTGCCGCCGCAGTTCGTGAACACCGGGCTGCCGGAGTTCGCGCGCTGCGTGGCGCTGCTCGGCCGGATGTGGCGCTTGCGCTACGGCCTGAACCAGGAGCAGGCGGGCCGCTGGACCGTCGACTTCCAGGCCCAGCTCGCCTCCCTCGACCCGGCGGCGCTCGGCTCGCCGGAGAGCTGGTGGTCGGTGCTGCTGGAGCAGATGTGGGACGGACTGCTATGAGCCGCATGTGGGCGAGGGTGTGAGCGCCTGGGCGGCTGACGCCTGACGGAGCGCGGGGCCGGGCCCCGGGGGGGGTACCGGGCCCGGCCCTCAGTGTGTCAAAACCAAAAAATTGACCG